>NC_019729.1:2374199-2674482 GCF_000317475.1 Oscillatoria nigro-viridis PCC 7112 | reverse complement strand
CGGTTTAATTGTAATTGACAATGTTCTGTGGTCTGGACGAGTTGCCGATCCTCAAGTACAAGACGAAAGCACCACCGCCATTCGTACTTTTAACGACAAATTGCGTAACGATCCCAGAGTTACTCTCAGTGTTGTCCCCATTGCTGACGGACTGACTTTGGCGCTGAAACGCCGTTGGGCTACTCTGATGGAACCTGAACAGCATAATTAAAGAGTTCTTTGCGGTTTGTGGTGGATTTCTAAGGACTTATACAAAAGCTATGAAGAAACCGGATTTCTGAGTCAAGCTTCTGGGATAAAACAGAGATCTTGCACTATTCTCGCTTAACAGGCAAGATGCCTGTGAAGCGAAGAGTGAGTTTTCTTGTGGGGTGGGCGTCCCGCCCGCCCATGAAAGGCTAATTGAGACTGGTGCAAGAGCTCAAATAAAACGCATAATTTTTATTCATAAACCCCGTTTATCCGTCCAGGACTGTTTTTATTTGCTGCAAACCGCGAAGAAATAACAATTTAAGAATATTATATCTAAACAACGTAATTAATTGATTTGAGGCGTAACTTCTGGTGTCTAATTTACAACTAAAATTACCAATTCACGAAACTTTTCAGTGTACTGTTCAAGGCGAAGGTTACTGGACGGGGACTTTAGTTGATTTTATCAGATTGGCCGGTTGCCCTGTGCGGTGTCCTTGGTGCGACACAGGCTACGCAAATGGAGGCAAAGGTTTGCCGTCTGTGCCGCAGTCGATCGCACAATTGCTCGCTCAATTGCAGTCTCCGAGGGTGGTCATTACTGGCGGCGAACCTTTCATTCACCGCGATTTGCCGGAGTTAGTTGAAGCTTTGTTAGAAGCTGACAAGCAGGTGAGTATTGAAACTTCGGGTGCTTGCTGGCAGGATGTTTCCCCGCAGGCTTGGATTACTCTTTCTCCGAAGGAACACGTCAATCCTAAATATCCGGTGCAAGAGATTTTTTGGACTAGAGCTAATGAAATTAAGTTGGTGGTTAGCACTGGCGAAGAAGTTGAATTTTATCACAAGCATTTGGAAAATAATGTGAATATTCCGGTTTTCTTGCAGCCAGAATGGAACTCTAAAAAAACAGCGATTCCCATTATTTTGGAATTGCTGAAACAAAATCCTAGTTACAGGCTATCTTTGCAAACTCACAAATTTATTGGCGTGCAATAATTTGATGATTTAGCCAGAGCTATTCGTCAGGTGGACGGTGTAAAGTGGGGAGTGCAACGTCCTACAAGCTGTCGAAATATGTGCTACAATTAAAGCAGCAATTTATGATAATTTGAACGGAATGGAAACAACTACGGAAACCCCAATGGGAAAAGTTATCACAACCCTAGTAATTACGAATCGGATCGATGAAGCTAAAGCAGAAGATAATCTGATTCCAATCGAGCAAGTCAGGTCTGTTACTCTAGAAAATGTTTTGGTGGATACGGGCGCGACAACTTTGTGTTTGCCTAAAGATGTTCTCGCCAGACTGGGTTTGAAAATTCTCAAGCAAGTGGTTGTGGAAACAGCCACGGGTATTAGTGAGGCGAGGATTTTTCAAGATGCCAAGATTTCTCTGTGCGGACGCGAAGGGACTTTTGAGTGTTTGGAATTGCCCGATGGTAAAACGCCACTTTTGGGCGTGATTCCGATGGAAGCGTTGGGAATTGAAATTGATTTGAAAAATCAAAGATTGAAGGTTTTGCCCGACGGGCCGACGGAAACTTATTTGACTATTCTTTAAGGTTAATCTCTATTATGGTAAATTTACCAATATCGGAAGTTCGGCGATTAAGCTGTTCGGCATTTAAAGGAGGATAGTAGGGTGCTTAGCGTAAATAAGGGTTTCCCATGTAGAGTAAGTGTTATAGCTGACGCACCTTACCTGGAGCGTTAATGGTTTAAATGCGTAACAGCTTAAGTGGAGAAAATGAATAGATTTGTTCGATAACTCTTGCGGGGTAGGCGTTCAGCCTGCCCTTTTTTGATTTTGGGCAAGATGAATAAAGGTTGAGGCAGATAATTTCAAGGTTGTTTGTAAGTTTTGCTAATGGTCGATCATTGGTGGCAATGAACTATAGTAATGCACCCCGTTTGGAGTGTCTCGGCATCTGGAGTATCATCTTCGCTCAATGCTTGGTGCGTTACGAATATCGTTAAGCTTGCCTACCTAGCTCTACTTTTTTCCCACTCTTTCCGGAATTTCTCTGATTGACGAGGTAAATGTATTCAGACCTGCTGAAGCTGCTTGTAGGTTGTTTAATTGCTATCTGTCACCACTGATTTTTGCTGTTATACCGCTTTCTTGGTGGAAGCGATAGTTCAAAACTGTCTGTCAGCGTTCAGCTTTTAGAGTAGGTCAGCGATTCCCATAAACATACAAAATATCAAGATATTTGGTGACAAAATGATATCCAACAAGCTAGTTAAAAGGTTTTTGACGTTCATCATTGAAGTACTATTCTTAGGTTTCTTTTTAGGTGTACAATCTAATATTATACCTATTCCTCCTACGCTAAAAAATATTATTATTTTATCTGCCATCACATTATTGTTGGCAATCATATTATTCTGTTTAAAGTTTTTGTGGCCTCGACTGCCAAACAAACCCAAAAAACCTGTTATTTTAACTGTAGGAATAGCATCTATTTTGACAATAATATTATTTATTGTATTAGTTTGGTCTCAGCAAGATATTTGCCTAACATCAGCTAAACTTGAAAAGTATATAAGTACAGGAGAACGCTCTCTTACTCAAAAAGAGACCTTAGATGAAAAGGATCGAGAACAACAAATATACGATAACAACAAAGACTTGAATGAAAATAACTCATATCTACTTGCTCTCGCTATACCTGCAAAGACTGAACCACAAGCAGCAAAAGCAATGCTAGCCGGAGTCGCCGATGCACAAACCAAATTTAATCAACCTTACAACGACCCAACTAAACCAAGAATATCTAAAAAACTGTTAAAAATTGTAGTGGTTGACGATCAGAATAACGAGGATAAATTTGCCGAAAAAGTTGCCTGTCAAATTGCTCAAAATCCAAATATTTTGGGAGTCATTGGACATCATTCTAGTGGTTCTAGTAAGGCAGCTTTGGATACATACGCCAAAGCTGGCATAACAATGATAACTCCAACCAGCACCAGTACAAAGTTAAACCAAAACTCAGGCAAAGTTTTTTTTAGAACAACTGTTACTAATGCAGATTTAGGTGAAATTTTAGCTCGCAGAATCGCCAACTTAGACAGTAAAGTTAGTGTATTTTATGAAGGAAGTAATGAGTATGCTGAAGACTTAAAAGAACAATTTATAAAATTTTTAAGTCCAATTAGAATTGCAGAGGAACATGACATAAAATATTGGAATAACACACACATTGACAGGCTAGCCATACCTAATAATGTTAAAGCTGCTGTTATTTTTTCAAGTAGTGGAAAGAGTCAAAAACATGAGATAGCAATTAAGTTAATCAAGAAATTAAAGAGAACAAGACCAGATCTACAATTGTTTGGTGGAGATTCGCTTTATAAGGGTAGTACTTTGTACGACGGTAAGACCGATATTGAGGGTTTGAAGTTAGTTATTCCTTGGTTTCCTGTCAAATCAGATGGACAAATAATTTCTGATTATGCCACAAAATCTGCAGCCACCTGGGGCGGGCCAATTAATTGGATGACAGCAAGCAGCTATGATGCTACTCAAGCATTCCTGGTGGCAATAGCACAAATTGAACAAACATCTCGTCGAAAGGTAGATCGAAAATCTGTTTTAGACTTTATGCCAAATGTCTATCTTGAACAGAAGGATACATCAGGGGCAGGACTCAAATTTGACAATGGTGAACCGAAAGATTTTGACAATGGTGAACCGAAAGATCGAAAACCTATTTTTGTAGAAGTAGTTCAGAAAGAAAAATTGCCAAAAATATTGCAGTGTAACTTGAAAGTATGTTTTAAACCTGTCGAATGAAGTATGTTTGAGGTAACGAAACCCAACAGGAAATAGTAACCTGTTGGGCGGAGCGATCGCGCAGGCGAAGCTGATACCTTGAAGTATATTGATGCCGTGAAAAAATAGTGCCATTTGCGTACAAACAAATTTATCGCTGTTTCATTACTCTTAAATTAACTTTCCAGTCCTCTTTGAGAGGACTTTCGCTATGAGGCAGGGAATTAATTCCCTGCCGGACTGCGCGACTATCGCCGCAGGTGTAAAATACCAGCGATCGCTTTTTTGGATATTCTTGAGTTTGGATGCCACCTATTCCAAAGGCAGCGCTAAGATGGTTAAGCACTGTTTTGCACTACTCTCATGTCCCAACGCGCCGAAACCTCAAACAGCCAGCCAAGTGCATCCCGCAACGGGCATAATGTGACGAATTCTCACTCTCACAACCAAAATACCATTCGGGTTCGCGGTGCGAGACAGCACAACCTCAAGAATATCGATCTGGAACTGCCGCGCGATCGACTGATTGTTTTTACGGGTGTCTCCGGTTCTGGTAAGTCTTCCCTCGCTTTCGATACAATTTTTGCCGAGGGACAGCGCCGCTACGTCGAGTCTCTCAGCGCTTACGCGCGCCAGTTTTTGGGACAGTTGGACAAACCCGATGTGGACGCGATCGAGGGGTTGAGTCCGGCTATTTCGATCGACCAAAAGTCCACTTCTCACAACCCGCGATCGACTGTTGGCACTGTTACAGAAATTTACGATTATCTCAGATTGCTCTACGGCAGAGCCGGCGAACCGCACTGTCCGATTTGCGATCGCTGCATTGCGCCGCAGACAATTGATGAAATGTGCGATCGAGTCATGGCACTTCCCGACGGCACTCGCTTTCACCTTCTAGCACCAGTTGTGCGCGGAAAAAAAGGCACTCACCGCAAATTATTATCGAGTTTAGCTTCCGAAGGATTTATTCGCGTCAAAGTTGACGGAGAAATTTTAGAACTTTCGGAAAATATCGAATTAGATAAAAATCATACGCACAATATCGAGATAGTTGTCGATCGGTTAATTAAAAAACCGGGTTTAGAAGAACGTTTAGTTGATTCTCTGGCAACTTGTTTGCGCCATTCTGAGGGGATTGCGATAATTGAAGAGTTACCGAGTGATGAAAATTCCGAACCACAGGGGCCGATGGTATTTTCCGAAAACTTTGCTTGTCCCGAACACGGCGCGGTAATGGAAGAACTTTCACCCAGGTTATTTTCGTTTAATTCGCCTTACGGCGCGTGCCAAAACTGCCACGGTTTGGGGAGTTTGCGGACTTTTGCGCCGGAGTTGGTAATTCCCGACGAAAAAGCGCCTCTTTATTGTGCGATCGCGCCTTGGTCAGACAAAGATAATTCCTATTATCTCTCTTTGCTTTGCAGTATTGCTGATACTTGCGGGTTTGATATCGACACTCCTTGGTATCGATTAAAGCCCGAACACCAGCGGGTGATTTTGTACGGCAATGAGTCCAAGGGCAGCGGAGAAAGTAAGAAGCGAGACGGCAACACCACCGATTTTAGGAGAGATTTTAAGGGCGTAATTTCCATGTTGCAGCGCCAGTACGACGATACTGGTTCCGATCTGATCAAGCAGAAGTTGGAACAGTATCGAATCGATCGCTCTTGCGAGGTTTGTCACGGCAAACGCTTGAAACCCGAGGCGCTTTCGGTGCGGTTGGGACAGTACGGAATTGTAGATTTAACGAGTATTTCGATTCGCGAATGCCGCGAACGAGTCAATAATTTGGGATTGAGCGATCGGCAATTCCAAATATCCGATTTAGCCCTGAGAGAAATCAAAGCAAGGCTGCAATTTTTGCTCGATGTCGGGTTAGATTACCTGACTTTAGACCGCGCAGCAATGACGCTTTCTGGCGGAGAAGCCCAGCGAATTCGGCTGGCGACTCAAATCGGTTCAGGTTTGACAGGAGTGCTCTACGTTTTGGACGAACCCAGCATCGGACTCCACCAAAGAGACAATTTTCGCCTGCTGCAAACCTTAACAAAATTGCGCGATTTAGGCAATACTTTGATTGTGGTAGAACACGATGAAGAAACCATGCGAGCGGCCGACCATATTGTCGATATCGGGCCCGGTGCTGGCGTTCACGGCGGCAAAATTATCTCGCAAGGAAGTTTAGAAAATTTGCTAACAGCAGAGGAATCTTTGACTGGTGCTTATTTGTCGGGGAAGCGAGTAATTGAAACCCCTAATGAAAGGAGAAAAGGCAACGGCAAATCTCTCTCAATCATAAATGCGAGGCGCAACAATTTAAAAAATATCGATGTCGAAATTCCCCTCGGAAAACTTGTCTGCGTCACAGGCGTTTCCGGTTCGGGAAAATCCACTTTAATCAATGAATTGCTCTACCCGTCCCTGCAACACTATATCACCAAAAAAGTACCTTTACCGCCCGATATGGACGCCCTCAAAACTAAAGGAGAACGCTCTCTAGAGGATGTGGTTGATAAGGTAATTGTCATTGACCAATCTCCCATCGGCCGCACTCCGCGCTCTAATCCCGCTACTTACACGGGAGTCTTTGATGTGATTCGGGATTTGTTTGCCGAAAGCATTGAAGCGAAGGCAAGAGGTTACAAAGCGGGGCAGTTTTCTTTTAACGTGAAAGGGGGAAGGTGCGAAGCTTGCGGCGGCCAAGGCGTGAACGTGATTTCGATGAATTTTCTGCCGGATGTTTACGTGCAGTGTGAGGTTTGCAAGGGTGCGCGCTACAACCGGGAAACGCTGCAAGTTAAGTACAAAGGCAAGTCGATTTCTGATGTTTTGAACATGACTGTTGAGGAAGCTTTGGAAATGTTTAAAAATATTCCCAGGGCGGGCGCCAGACTGCAAACTTTGCTTGATGTTGGTTTGGGTTACATTCAGTTGGGACAGCCGGCGCCGACGCTTTCTGGGGGCGAAGCGCAGCGGGTAAAATTGGCAACGGAACTGTCGCGCCGCGCTACTGGGAAGACGCTTTATTTAATCGATGAACCGACGACTGGTTTGTCGTTTTATGATGTTCACCATTTGTTAAATGTCCTGCAAAGATTGGTGGATAAGGGTAATTCAATTTTGGTAATCGAACACAATTTAGATGTGATTCGGTGCTGCGATTGGGCGATCGATTTGGGCCCGGAAGGGGGAGATAAGGGCGGCGAAATTATTGTGGCGGGGACGCCGGAGGATGTGGCGGCAAATCAGAGGTCTTATACTGGGAAGTATTTGCAAGCGGTTTTGCAAGAACATCCTTTGGGGGAGGCTGTAGCTGTTAGTTAATCCTTAAGACAGCACCTAACTTTTGAGAAAGGTAGATGGCGATCTAGAGTAGCTATGTTAGGCGAGAGATATGAGTAGGACGAGTAGCCTCTACGCAGAAGTTTGGAGAAATAATCAATGGGAACCCACTCCAGCGCCAAAATGGTCAAAAGGTAAGCAAATCCCTGTTTGTTATCTGCGTCCCGGTACGCCATACGAGTTATATGCTGCTTTGGTCGGCTATTCTCATCGCGCAATTTACCATTTCGCACATACGGAAGAAATAGTTCCTCTTTCCAAGCCACGCGGTTTTCCAAAGGATATGAATGCTGTTTATAAGGAGTATTTTGAAGATGATGGGTGGTTGACGAGGCCAAATAGTTATCTCACCTGGTTCATGGTTCAAGAGGTCATTGATTATGATTGGGACAGAAAATTTCCACTCTGTACCGGGTATGTGAAAAGTCAATACGCTCATTTATTTTGTAGTTCAGCTTCTTTCCCGGATGCTCTTCCAGATGACGAGCCTGTTTATGTGAGGAAAAAAGAGGGGTACACCGAGATTTCATGGGTAGAAAGCTATCGTGAGTTTGTAGGATGCGTAGACTGGTTCATTGAAGAGTTACTCAAGTTGGGAAATCCAGAAGAAGTTAGAATCATTTTCTGGCTTGAATGAAGCAGCGATCGCCCAATTGCAGAAGCAAATTGCGACTCCAGGGCCAGCGAATTGGCTGCAACAAATTACAGGGTCTTTCAAAGATGAACCTGCCTTTGAGGAGGTACTTGCTTGCGGACGATAAATTCGCCAAGGAGATGAGTATTTCCTCGAAGCGGTATCTAAAAACAAGAAACCTGAGAATTACTTGCGAGATAGTGCGATCGGCCCTTTAACAGAACAATTGTGTTCTTAGATAAGTTACAATTGTCATGTACGAATCTAGGAAAATTTTCTATGAGCCTCGTTTTAGAACGTGAGACACCACCCCTCCAAGAAGATGAAACCGGAGCAATTCGAGTTGGCAGTTCAAGGGTTTTGCTGGAGACTGTGATTCGTGCGTTTCAAGATGGTGCATCCCCTGAGTCGATCGTGCATCGATATTCGACTCTATCTTTGTCCGATGTCTACAACACAATTGGCTACTATCTCCGACACCAAGATGCTGTAGAAGCATATTTAGATCGGAGAGAACAGTTAGCTGAATCAGTTCAGCAACGTTTGTCTGGTATCCAACCCGATCTAAGCTTAATTCGCGAGGGAATTGTACTTTACTTACCTTTGTGACAGCTATTGCAGCAATTGCCCTGTCCCGCGAGTTAATTTTGTTAACCCGCAATCAGCGAGATTTTGGTAAAGTGTCGGGGCTATCGATCGAGGATTGGACGGTTTGAAGCATCAACAGAAAAGTCGTTACGCGGCATAACAACCCCGCTGCACCGGAAGGCTCCAAAATGGTTTGCCCAGTTGTACAGGTTATCTGCGTCCGGTGAGCGCGAACGTTATCTCGCTTCGTTTCTGAGTTGGGACAGCAGACAGCACAGAGCGATCGCCAAAATCGCAAAGCAACAACGATTGGCAGATTCAAAATAGGAACTGGCAAAAAAACAGCAGACGTTCAAGAAATCAAGGAAAGAGAGCGCTCTATGGCTAAACCTTTCAAACCAGAAACTCGAAATTATTGTAATTGGTCTGTAACCATTTATGTTGGCTCAGAAGCAGTAGGGTTTTATACAAAGTGTATTTCGCCCAATGATACTATTTTATGTACAGAAATTTGTAATGACAAAGGGTCTGCTTGGCAACAGGGTTACAACCTTGTAGCTCGTGCAATTAAAGAAGAACGAACTAATCGATACAATAGGATTGCTATACCTCTGACACTTGCGTTATTATATGTATCTGGAGCGGATGAGGAAGACGAGTTAGGTCATCAATCTCGCTTTAGAGGCCGACGTGCTTGGAAGGGGCATGATTTTGAAATTTTGGATCTTCTGACTGAAGATGGTCTATTAGAGGAGCAACGTAATCCCCAGCAGATTAAATCAGTAGTTTTGACACCAAAAGGTATTAAACAAGCAAGGCACATTCTGAAAAATTTGAATTTAGAGGGTATTGAAGAGTTTCTTCAGACTCAGGAAAATCGCGACGATTTAATCGATGGATTAGAACAAGATCGAGAGCATTTCGGTGATGAAAAGTAAGAATTCGCTACAAACCCCCGCTTAACCATAGAACGCCATTCTGACAACATCTCCTCTCAGTAAAGGTTGGGAAAAATTAGATGGATATCGGGCTAGATAGGGACAATATTCTGGTTGGTTGGTAATTTTCGATCGCCGCGAGAATGCACCGGAAATCGAAGAACGGTTGAAAACAGAGATTCATATTACTCCAATTGGGCGATCGGTTACAGTTATTGGTGCGTAAGATTCTGGTATAATATGTACTGATAGTATCCGATGTAAATCCTTGGGTAAAATCTAAAAATGGCAAAGGTTCTCTTCCACAACAGGGTCAAAATCGCCCTACAAAAAGATGGCTGGAAGATTACCCACGATCCCTACCAGTTACGCTATGGTGTTGCTGATGTCTACTTCGATCTTGCAGCCGAAGAAGCGATCGCCGCTGAAAAAGAAGGACGTAAAATAGCTGTAGAAGTCAAAAGTTTCGCAGGTGGCTCCACCATTTCTGAATTCCACACGGCCCTCGGCCAATTCCTCAACTATCGCATTGCCATCGAAGTCTCTAGCGAACCAGAACGTATACTGTATCTGGCAGTGCCCACCGATACCTACCAAATGTTTCTCAGATTTGAACCCGCAAAAACTGTCATCGAACGTTATGAAATTCGACTAATTATTTACAATCCAACTCGTGAGGCGATCGACCAATGGATAGACTAAACGAATACCGCAAAATTGTTTGTGACTTTCTCGAAGACTTTGCTAAAAATGACGCAAATGCTCAGCTAATATTCGATTTCGTCCGCGATCGATACCTCGTCATGCACAACGAATGGCGCGACGAATATCGCATCTATGGGTGTGCCATGCAGCTCGATATCATCGAAAATCAAATCTGGATTCAACACAACAGTACCGAAATCTACATCGATCGAGAACTGATTCAACGCGGTGTGTTTTCTCAAGATATCATTTTTGGGTTTCGCTCCCCCAGCATCCGAAAAATCCTTGCCGCCAACTATTCCTAGAGACAAAGATTCTGTGATAAAATGATGAGATAGCACGTTATTCTTTGCCCTATGAGAATGGCAGAACCGATATTTCAATTGTCTCGTGTTTCGGGAGTTCCAGTCATAAATTTCTATGCGTATTTTGTCCCGCAGCACCTTGCGAAACTTTGGGGAAACTCATCCAGATGCCTCAGAAGCACTAAAAACTTGGTACTACGAAGCGTCTCACGCCGATTGGCAGAGTCCAGTCGATGTTAAGTCCGCTCATCGTAATGCTAGCATCATTGCGAACAATCGTGTTGTGTTTAACATCAAAGGCAATTCCTATCGACTGATTGTTGCCATTCGTTATGACATCGGCATTATTTTTATCCGCTTTATTGGCACTCATGCCGAGTATGACAAGGTAGATGCAGAAACAATCTAAACACAAATTGATATATGGAAATACGTCCAATTAGAACCCAAACTGACTATCAGGAAACCCTTCGAGAGGTTGAGTTGCTGTTTAATGCAGCTCCTAATACACCTGAGTCCGATCGCCTAGATGTGCTCAGTACCCTAGTAGAAGCTTACGAGAAGGCACACTTTCCGATCGCAATACCCGATCCAATTGCAGCCATTCAATACTACATGGAGGCCCGCGGATGGTCTGGTAGCGATTTGGAACAATGTATTGGCAGTCGAGTTAAAGTTTCTGAGATATTATCTCGCAAACGATCCTTGACTCTGGAAATGATTCGGAAGCTGAATCAAGAGTTAGGAATTCCCGCTGAGATTCTCATCCAGCCCTATGAGTCGCTACAAACCTCTGCCTAACAATAGAACACCATATTTTGGGACAGTTGGTAATTTTCGATCGCACAGACAATGCACCCCAACTGTCACAAAGCGGGATTTTGGATGAAAGATTAACTATCTTGAATTGTCGGAGACATTGCCATATTTTGTGCTTGTTGCTGCATAAATTCAATGTCCGATCGCGACCAAGTGCGGGGCCCGCTGCACTGATGAGCGATTAACAGCCCCCACAGTCCTTTGTTCGTTAAAATTGGCACGACTAAATTGGCGCGAACTTTCAGGCTACGCAGAAAATCTCGGTGGCATTGGTGAATGGGTTCTACTTCAATATCTGCAATTGCTTTAACTCTGCCGGCTTCGTACAAAGCAGCGTATTCGCCGCTAAAACACTCGTCTGGCCCCGTTGAACCCAAGATTGAGAGTTCGATCGCACTCAACATCTCGTAAGTCACTCGACCTTGCCACTGTCTGTAAAAATAGTACAGTAAGGCGCGATCGCTCTGCAAAACTTCTCGAATGTCGTAGAGGGATTTTTCAACTAATACATCGCGCTTTAGACGATCTGTCAACCGGTTAACAATGTTTTGCAGGCGATCGCCAGACATAGTATTAACTCCTTTAATTCCTAGTACACTCGCCCTATCTTAATTCTTGAACTTGCACAATCACCACACCTCAAATTGTTGCGCTTCTGGATTTTCGCGCGCTCGAAAATGAGTAATTTTTGGCTTAACAGTTGTCTGGATGCCAGCAACATTATACTATTATTTTGACAGAGATAGCAATCTTTTTGGGAAACAGGCGATGGCGTCAGGCCCCGCAATCTACGGCTTGTTTGCGCGAAGAACCACCGGCGGGACGCCTGTTCCACAAAGGAAGAGAAAAGGAAGAGTTTACAAGTGCTGGGAGAATTGCTAGATATGCCTAAAGTTGGTTCCTCTTAAAGAGAGGAACTGCTACGATATCTCGATACCTAGAGGAAGCATCAAATATGTCTGTGCTAGAAGCTGCTTGGAAACACGAATTTATCCCTACGAACGGCATTAAACTGCACTATGTCACTCAAGGTTCTGGGCCGCTGATGCTGATGCTGCACCGATTTCCTGAATTTTGGTATTCTTGGCGACATCAAATCCCGGAATTTGCATCAGATTATAAAGTGGTCGCTGTAGATCTCAGGGGTTACAACGACAGCGACAAACCTCACGATCGATCTGCTTACGTGATTGCAGAGTTTGTGTAAGATGTCAAGGGCATTATTCAGGGTTTGGGATACGAAAGTTGCGTCTTAGTTGGTCACGACTGGGGAGGTGCGATCGCCTGGAATTTTGCTTATGCTTATCCCCAAATTGTGGATAAATTAATTGTGATGAATCTACCGCATCCGGCCAAGTTTGCTCAAGGGCTACGCACTCCCCAACAATTGTTGAAAAGTTGGTACATCTTTTTATTTCAGTTGCCAGTTTTGCCGGAGTTGTTAATTCAGTGGGACGACTATCAGGCCATTTCTGCTGCTTTGGAAGGTATGGCGGTTAACAACAGCACCTTTACTCCCTCAGATATCGAAGCTTACAAAAATGCGGCTGCCAAACGGGGCGATCTGACTGCTACTAAGTAGGTAGGTGTAAAAAAAACAAAGTATGTTAAGATAAGTTAAGACTCGAATTAAATTTACAAAACAAACCAATATTGGCGCTCGTTTAAGAGTATTTCTCAACCAAGAAGAAGACAGAACACTATTTGAATTTAGAACAGCAACAACAGTCTCTCAGAAAGTAAAAGAGCGAGCGCAAATTCTGAGATTAAACTCCCAGGGGTGTTATATAAAGGAGATTGCAGCTCATTTTAAGTGTAGGGAGCAAACACTTAGAGAAGTAATTCATCGGTGGCTAAAAATGGGTTTGGTATGATTGTGGTCAACCAGAGGCAGAGGGGTAAAACAAACATGGAAAGAATCAGATATTGTCGCTCTAGAAGAATGTCTCCTCCATGAACCACGCAGATATAATAGTCGTCAACTTGCCCAAAAATTAGAACAAGAACGCGGGATCAAATTAAGCCCTGACAGATTAAGACGAATTCTCAAAAAAAAAGATTATTTGGAAACGAGCGCGACACAGCCATAAATAGAAGCAAGACCCATTACGACCCTCGCTCAAACAGGCAGATCAAGATATGTTGGAATTGGCACTACTCGGCGGGACAAATCGATCTGAAATACCTGGATGAATCAGGTTTTTGTTTGTGGATTTCCAATGGATATACATATTACCCAATTGGAACGCAAAAACGGTTAGAGCAAACAAAACGAAGGGGGCGAAGATTGAGTATTTTAGGATTGCTACAGCCCTGTATCAGTTTCTCCTATGGCTTGGTTATTGGGAGTTTCAGTAGCGAATCATATATCAAAATCATGGACAATGAAGCTCAACAAGCTGAAGCATGAAATGAAATCAACTGGACGGATCAGAGTGATAATTCAAGATAACGGCCCCATACACAAATCCCTAGATGTCCAACAAAAATTGCCCCAGTGGGAAAGCCAGGCTTGTATATTTTCTTTTTACCAGAATACTGCTCAGAAATGAACAAAATTGAACGGGAATGGCAACAACTTAAAAATCACGAACTGGTAGGAAAAATGTTTGAAGACGAACTAGATCTTGCCTACGCAGTAATTGATGGAATTGAAGCTAGAGGAGAACGAGGAGATTATACAACTAATCGCTTTAAATGTAGTTCCCGTTCCCGCTCTTAACATTTATTTACTTACTTTGGTTTTTTTATGCCGACCTACTTATCTTGATTCAGCAGATAGCAGCAACCTGGACAGGGCTGGCAGCACGCACCTTACTTGTATCTAGAGACGGGTTGTTTCAACAAGATCTTTTCTACCTTTCGGAAGAGATAAACCGGCCCCGATCTAACGCCACAAAAATAATGTTTTGAGTAAAAAAGCGGGGGTGGAAAGTACGAATGCAGATTGTAGGGTTTCCTTGCCTGTCATTCCCAAGTGCGATCGCCGAAGATCGGGGTATACAAATTAAACGGTTGGTTTTCACCCGCCCTTACACAAAATGAACTCACAACTAGAACAACAAGTAACGATTCTACAAGACGAAACAGCAGCGACCGGAAATTCTGCAAACCCAACAGTTGAAACTCCTTTATTCGCCTCAGAATTTGCAACAGAGGAAAAAGTCAGAGTGGAAGAATTTAAGATTAGCGGCGAAAGTTTAATTGGTAAAGTCAAAGAGCTAATTGAGCAAGGAAAACTCCGCCGCCTCGTCATCAAAAACTCACAAGGGCGGACTTTGGCAGACATTCCGCTGATGGTGGGATTGGTGGGCGGCGTTGCAGGATCGGTAGTCTTTCCAATTGCTGCTGTACTTGCTACAGTTGGGGCAGTTGCGGCTCATTTGACTGTAGCCATCGAGCGCAAAGAATAGTAGTTTGATTTGTCTAAAGCGAGGAAAGCGAAGCAATCTCAGAGTCTGGGATTGCTTTGCTTTCGTTTTTTATGTATTAAAGATAATTGCGATCGCCACCTTAATATATAAGCCTGTGCTAAACTGATGTCAAAATTTGAGAAAACAATCGCCATGTCTATTCAACCAAGAGAATACGACGCCGTGCTTGGCTCTAACAATACAGCAGCATTTACAGATGCTGTTTTAGGCGGAATAGAAGGAGTCAAGCGCCGACTTGCCACTGGAGACATTGAATCTAGAATCATTGCTCTTTCTCAAGCATTAAATTATGGAGAAGCGGGTTTAGATTTAGTTATTCAAGCGCTTCAAGATCGATCCAAACAAATCCAATGGTCTGCTTATGGATTACTTGCTCGAAAAACAGAAACCAAAGTAGAACAAGCACTCCAATCTTTTTCATTAATTTCTGAGGCGGGAATAGATTACAGCTCGTTACAATATTTACTGGCAAGTCAAGAATGGGAAAAAGCAGACGAACAAACTCGCAAGCTGGTGCTGCAAGCTGCTAATCGATCGGACAACTGGTTGAGAAAAGAAGACATTCAATCTTTAGGTTGTGAAGATTTATTTATTATCGATCGACTTTGGACAATATACAGTCAGGGTCGTTTTGGCTTTAGCGTACAAAAACGCATTTGGGAAAGTTTGGGTTCGGAAAAACCGGATGGAGCCAGAGGCCAAGAATTTAGCGATCGCGTAGGATGGCACAAGCAAAAAACTGAAACCGATAGCTACTACGATATTCTCAAACTATATACAATCAAAAGACGCGAGGATATTCCTTGCGGCTTGAATGCTCCTGAAGGAAATTTACCCAGTATTTGTGAATTTGGTGGAGGTGAGCTCTTGTCATGGTATGAATCCCCCGATACTGAATCTACTATGGGTTTTTACGGGGGTGGTGGCTATAGAAATAAATGGTCAAATGACTCGTTTTTTGGGAAAGACATGGTTGTTTGTTTTCTCAAACGCATCCAAGCTTGTCCGGAAATTCCTTAAGCCATAACTAATTAGTTTACTGGAGGCAGAGCCTCCTGACATTTATTTCCAGGCAGAGCCTGGGAACGAGTCCAACGAGTGCACGAGTCCCATACTCTCGTTACCAGACTCTGCCTGGTAACGTAGATCCAGAGGCTCTGCCTCGCGGCTTCTAAAAGAATTTGCTAATCAGAATTTTGAGGTTTTTCCATGCCAAATACCATAGAGTTTTGTCATGCCATTCCGGTTATGCCAGCGCTAGATCTTTCAAAAGCAATCGCTTTTTATGAACAGCAACTGGGATTTATTAAAAAATTTGTGTACGACGATTATGTCGGCATTTCACGCGGCAGTGTTGAAGTTCATTTATGGCTGTGCAATGACCCTCAGATTCCGGAAAATACCAGTTGTCGCATCAATGTGAAGAATATCGAAGAACTTTATGAAGAGTATTGGCGAGCTAATGTGATTCACCCAAATGGTAAGCTCGTCGTCAAACCTTGGGGGTTGAAAGAATTTGTGATACTCGACTTAAACAGAAACGCAATTCATTTCGCCGAAACTGTATTATAGCTTCCCTTTCAGGCAATTTCACACTTCAGTCTTCTAACTCGGCTTTTATACTAAATCCGGGTTAGTTATCCCCTTTATCATTCGGCGATATGCCTACCCCACAAGAATTGTTGGGGATGTCTATCCGACATCTTTTCTGCTAGTCCGCGAAAGCGGACTTTCTTTGCGTAGTAGTGATTTCAATCGCCGATTCTGCTTTTCTTATTGGTAATTAACTGGGCACTATCTCAACGCAAATTGTCAGATGCTTTCGCCGCAGGTTGGTCTAAATAATTGTAAACAATCCGCGAAATTCGACGCACAAACTCTCTTACAATCGGGTCATTGTAAGGACGCTTGACAAAGATTGCCGCTAAATAACGCTTGCCGTTGGGCATATCAATAATTCCCGCATCGCCAACTACAAAGCCGATATCTCCGGTTTTGTCAGCAATAACTGCGCCGGGGCCTAAACCGGAAGGCAAAAGCGTTCTAGTTGTTGTGTGCCGCAGTAATTCTAAAGCTTGTTCCCGACTCGATTCAGAGACTAATTTATCGCGAGACAGCATCGCCAGCAACTTTACCATATCCACAGAACTGGTTGTATTTGTTCCTTGAAAATCGCCGAGCCAATTGCGAATTCTGGTATCAGTTAATCCCCAACTGCGAAAACGCTCGTTGAGTTTAGCAATTCCCCCCAAACGTTCAATAATCATGTTGGTGGCTGTATTGTCGCTGATGGTAATCATTTTATCTACGGTTTCTCTGATGCTAAACCGAGTGCCATTTGGGCTGTCTTGCATAGTTCCAGAACCGCTGGCAACCAAGTCTGACTTCATAACTAATGTTTCGTCTAGGCTAACTTTGCCTGCGTCTACATCTTGATAAAAAGCAATCAGAATTGGTAACTTGATGGTACTCGCGGCCGGAAATACTCGATCGCCCTTGATATCCAAATAGTTTCCTGTATCTAAATCCAAAAAAAACATTCCGGCGCTGAGGGATCTATACTGTTCGATCGCACTTTCGATTTGAGGCTTGATGGCGGTCATTTCCAAGCCTGTTGACATCCCCAAATCAGTCGAATAGTTTCTCTGATTTCCCGGCGAAACAGTGGGCGTAATTTGACCTGCTGCTTGTTCTATGCGGGTAATAGCTGTGGGTATAAAAGACTCGCTGCCGGCTATTTGCTCGGGATTTGGCAACTGAAACGACCAGCGAGTGGCAGATTCTCTAATGACTCGGACTTTTTGCGGGTCTAACTTATAGCCGGGAGTTAATTGTATCACTAACCTGGTAGTTTCGGTGTCAAATTGCCCGACTCTAATTTGTTGAATAGCTGAGTTGTAGCTTTGAGGAGTTTCGGGATATTCCAAGACTATTCCCGGCAAATCAATTACTAAGCGGGTGGGGTTTGCGATTAGTTTGACTTCCGGCTGAACTCCTGAATCTGTTGTTAAATTGAGTTGGTTTTCGCGGGCATCGAAGTGCCAAGATGTTAGTGTATCAGCTTTTGCGGGCAGGGCGATCGAGAACAGACTAAGGGCGGCCGGCAACAGCCATCGCAGTTTTAGAGTCATGTTTGAAGAGAAAGAGTTTAACGGCTGCAACGAGAAAGCGGCTGGAAAAACGTTATCAACCGCTTTCGAGACGAAGCACCTAGCATCATACAGTCAACTCTTGCCCGCAGCCGTATTTTTTTTATTTGCTTTGAGAGTATTACGTTGCCGGGACTCATATCAAATCCCCTTTTTCTTCCTGTCTCGCGCAGGCGGACGAAAGTTTGTACAGCCGTGGATTTTGTTGGCAGAATTCTTGTTTTGTATGCACAAATTTTCTTCACCTGAGATGAATTCAAGTTAGGCGACTTCCCGATTTCTAGCATCTTCGAGCGAGTCGATCGCGGCTTTGAGAAAAACTTTTCCTTTAGCAACAAATCGGCGATCGCTCAAAGGATCGTAAGCTTCCCAATTACCGCTAACTTCGCGGTCGCGCCACAAAAACCAGCAGCGGTAGATTTCCCCGCTATCTATATCATCGCACAAAGCCAGCCAATCATCCCCCGTGAGAGCGCTGGCATCTAATGCTACCAATTCCACCCACGCAAGTGCAGTGCAGGCATCGATCGCCTCAGCATCAACCGAGTCAGATTTTGTAGCTATAGGTTGCGACGAACACAATGTAGACTTCATAATTTCTCCTTAATTAAATTAAATCAATCAATCAATCAATGAATTTGCCTATTTATGGATCTGACCCGGTACGCCAAGTGGAAAAACTGTGTTTTGATAAATTTCTGGTTGGTCAAATTTACCAGCGGCTGATGCTTCTGTTAAATTGTTAAGTGTATTAATTGTGAAAATGGCGGCGGTTCCCAAAGCGGCCATTGCCAGTCTGTGTAAGATTTTGCTCATTTGGCTGCTCCTTTTTTGCTTGGTGTATCTACTCTAAAAAGTTAAGTGGTGATTAGCGGCGGAGATTGGGGAGTTAAGAAAAACTTTTTATTCTAAAATATATTCAACTGTTGAAGCCGTTATCAGGACAGAGTTTGAGGAGTCGATCGCCCAAAAAACCTCCCCAAGTAAAATTCCTTAAATTCCGGCTGGCTGACGATCTTCCTTAAAATTGCCCAAAATAGGAACTTAAGGCGTTAAAATTTTTAGATTCGTTCCCCTTTCACTGCAAGCGAAGTGCTCAAGTCAAAACGCGATCGCGGTCGCATTCTCACTGCCTCTGGCTTAAAGAAACTTAACGAGGCGCTCCAAGAATGGTCTGACCGAAATAACATTAGAGGTACTCTGACTGAAATCGAGGCTGAGTCTGGCGTCGGTGCCGATACAGTCAGCAAAATTAAGCAGGGTAGAGAAGGTGCGGATTTGAGTAAAATTCGACAGTTGTTCGCGGCTTTTGAAATGACTCTGGCTGCTAGCGACCACCGATCGGCTAAACTTGAGGAAGCGGAAAATTTAAACGAGCTGGACAATTTGCCGCCAGCCGGGGAAACAGCCAGCAGCAGCAGAATTGTTAAAGTATTTGTCAGTTATCGCAGCGCCGAACCGGATCGCGAGTTGGGAAAACAGTTAGAAACGGCTTTAAGCGCGATCGGTCATACAGTTTTCACAGCCGAAAATAACATTAGATTGGGAGATAATTGGTTCGATCGCATTAATTTCTTCCTCCAAGAATGCGATTATTTGCTGATACTTTTGCCGCCAACGGGAAATCAAAGCGAACTACTAACATATCAAGTTCAGCAAGCAAAAGAACTGCAAGACTCCCGGCCTGACAGAAAACCAATAATTCTCCCGATTCGCGTCGGTTTTCCCCTGAACGCGCCTCTAAACCACGACTTGCGGGGCTATCTGTACCGCATCAAACAGAGGGAATGGAAAACCAGCGCCGACACTCCAATTATTATCGAAGAAGTTCTGAATTTGCTAGCAGAAACTCCCGCACCAGTCATAGAAGAAACGGAAGATTTAGCACAAAAACAGCTATTAGAAATTAGCAGCGACGAAATACCTCTACCCGCCGCCGAACCCGAATTGCCGGGAGGACAAGTCGATGTCGCTTCTCAATTTTATGTAGAACGCCCGCCCATCGAAGAACGCTGCTATCAAACTATTGTGCAGCCCAGCGCGTTAATTAGAATCAAAGCACCGCGACAAATGGGCAAAACTTCGTTGATGGCAAGAATTTTGCATCACGGAGCCCGTCAAGGCTATTGCACCGTGCCGCTAACTTTTCAGTTAGTAGATAAAGCCGTATTTGCCAACTTAGATAAATTCTTAAAGTGGTTTTGCGCTTACGTCGGCCGCGAGTTGCACTTACCCAATCAATTAGACGATTATTGGGACGACATTTTTGGCAGCAAAGTCAACTGCAAAGATTACTTTGAAAAATACATTTTACCGCAAATCGACAGTCCTTTAATTTTAGGATTAGACGAGATCGATCGCGTTTTTCAATATCCCGACATTGCCGAAGACTTTTTAGGACTGCTGCGGGCGTGGCACGAAGAATCGAAGCGGCGGGACATCTGGAAAAAACTGCGATTAATTGTAGTTCACTCCACCGAAGTTTACATCCCGATGAATATCAATCAATCGCCTTTTAACGTCGGGCTGCCCGTTGATTTGCCCGAATTTAACTCTCAGCAAATACAAGATTTAGCAGCGCGCCACAACTTGAATTGGTCGGAAGCCCAAGTTGAGGAATTGATGGCAATTGTCGGCGGACATCCGTATTTAGTGCGAGTTGCATTGTATCACATTTCGCGATCGGGTTTGACACTCGATGAATTAAAAGAAACTGCGATCGCAGATGCTGGAATTTACAGCGACCATTTGCGGCGGCAGTTGTGGAATTTGGAAGAATATCCAGAGTTGGCGCAGGGAATGAGAGAGATTGCAGCGGCGGATTCTCCGGTGCCGTTAAAGGCGATGCAGGCGTTTAAATTAGACAGTTTGGGGTTGGTGAAGTTGCAGGGGAACGAGTGCGTGCCGAGGTGCGAGTTGTACCGACAATATTTTCGATCGCACTTAAGCGCGATCGTCTAAGTCCGATCGCTCTGCTATCCTATAATTCCAGATATGGTAGGGGCGGGTAAACCTGCCAATAATTGCCTAAAATGAACAATCTCATAAACCCGCCCCTACCAAACGACAAATCACAATCTACCTCTTTTTAGATTAAAACAGCCCATGAACGATATTTTCTTGATAACTTCCGATAATTGGCTAGATTGGATAACCGTGTTTGGTTATCTAGCTTTTACAGCTTTCATTGCATGGCGCGTGTTCACCACAAAGTAGATATATGTTAAAATTCGTCGGTAAAATCATAACTAAATTAACTCCTGCATACTGTTATGTTGCCTGTTGAAAGTGTCGCAGCAATTCCGAACGATCTGATTTGGCGCTTGAGCATCGAGCAGTATCATGCGATAATTCAAGCCGGCATTCTCACCGATGATGACTCTGTAGAATTGCTGGAAGGTTGGCTGGTTTTCAAAATCCCAAAAAATCCACCGCATCGAGCAACAACTCGTCTTGTCAGAACAGCTTTAGAGCATATTTTACCTGCGGGGTGGTATGTTGATTCCCAAGAACCGATAACGCTATCTAACAGCGAACCCGAACCCGATCTAGTGGTTGTCCGAGGGGATACGCGGCAGTATCTCGATCGCCATCCTGGTGCTGAAGATATTGCCCTGATTGTTGAAGTATCCGATACGACGCTTCAGCGCGATCGCACTGTCAAAAAACAGATTTATGCCCGCGCTGGAATTGCGATTTATTGGATTGTGAATCTTGTGGAAGAACAGGTTGAGGTGTACTCTCAACCTCTTGTTGAAGTTGAGCCGTCAGATTACAGTCAAAGGTTGGATTTTGGGCGATCGGCTGTTATACCGATTATTATTGAAGGGAGAGAAATTGGGGCGATCGCTGTGAATTCTCTTTTACCTTGAGATAAATAATAATAATAATATTGTTAAACTGTCGCGCATTTAAATTGTATACTCAGGGCGGCCGGGACGCCCACCCCACACAACTTTGATTTTTTTACAGACAATTTAAATACCGCAACAGCTTATCTGAAATTACCTTCTTCTTCTTTCTTTCTTTCTTTCTTTCTTCGCTTCCTAGCGCTTACGCGGTTCGTTTAACTTTCGCAAAATCGGAATTTGTTCCAACTGTTCCGGCCGTATACTATCCCAGTTTAACCCAATTGGACGCGGATAAGTTGTATTAGTTTCAATTACCTCCTGGGCAGTAACAATCCAATTCAGCGCCCAATCGTGAGCTTGCATTGGTAAACGCAAATCTGCGACTATTTGCAAAGGATGCACTGTTGTTACAATTGGCGTATCGATTTCTACTAACCCGAATTCTTTGAGCATAGCCAATTCCAAATCTGCAAATCCTGCACCTTTCCCGGTTCTTCCACCGTTGGGAGTCACGGCTACGCAGCCGACTATTGCTAAATCAATCGGCTCCATTTCTGCAAAACTTACCAATTTTCCGCAATCGAGTGCTTTGCGGGCGATCCTCTTCGAGGGCTTCGCTAACGCACTTTCAGCAATAGATACATTTTGCCTCTGCAAATCCTCAGCAGTTAACTCAACAAAACAGCGATCGTCTGTCAATCGCGGAACTGCCATATACAGGCGTTTTCCATCTTGCAAAGCTTGCATACGCACCGGATTTTGCGCCGAATCTGGATTGCACTTAATCGTTTTTGCTTGTTGCCATATTGGTAAAGTTGCCAATCTTTCGGCAGCCAACTGGGCACCGACAAAGTTTGGAATATGGCCAAACGGATCGCCAATAGATGCGGCTTGCTGCTTCAGCAAAGACCAAATTTCGGTTCTTAACTTATCTTTTTCGCGGTGATATCCAATCCAATCAGTTTTCATGTTGTATTGTGGTACAATGTATCATACAAAAGTTTCCTTTAATAAGCCTCATTTCTTCAGTCCGCGAAGGCGGACTTTGTTTGTGTAGTAGCGGTTTCAACCGCCGAATGACCGCAATATATTTTTGATATTTTACTTTATCCTATGAATTTTACCACAAAACCCAGTTACTATCAAGTCGGTGGGAGTTTGACAAATAACGCTCCCAATTATGTGAAGCGGCAAGCCGACGACGATTTATATAACGGATTGAAAGCCGGGGAATTTTGCTATGTTTTGAATTCCCGGCAAATGGGCAAATCTAGCTTGCAGGTGCGGACAATTCAGCGGCTGAGAAATGAAGGAATTGCTTGTGCTGCGATCGACATTTCGGAAATTGGCAACCGCGGCGTCACTCCCGAACAGTGGTATGCTGGTTTGCTACGCATTCTCGAAAATAACTTTAACCTGTCGGATCTTGTCAACGTGCGGACTTGGTGGCGCGATCGCAATTTTTTAACCCCGGTTCAAAGATTGAGCGAATTCATCGAAACCGTACTGCTACCCAACATTCCCAGCAATATTGTCATTTTTATTGACGAAATCGACAGCATTCTCGCCCTAGATTTTCCCGCCGACGATTTTTTAGCGCTAATTCGATCGTGCTACAACAAGCGCGCCAACAATTCAGAGTTCGATCGCCTAACTTGGGCCCTTTTAGGCGTAGCATCGCCGACGGATTTGTGCCGCGAGCAAAATGCCAGCAGCAATACCCCTTTTAATATTGGCAAGGCGATCGAATTAACTGGTTTTGACGAAACCGAAGCTCAACCGCTAGCAGCGGGGTTGGCAGAGCTTACAGACAGCCCTAATCAAGTTTTGAGAGAAGTATTGTATTGGACGGGCGGGCAGCCTTTTTTGACTCAAAAGCTGTGCAAACTATTGTTGGAAAATGCCGAATTAATCCCGAATTTACCCCCCCCAGCCCCCCCTTGGCAAGGGGGGGAGAAAGATAAAATTAACTCTTCTAAAGAGTGGGTTGAGAAGGTAGTGCGCTTGAAAATCGTGGAGAATTGGGAAACTCAAGATGTGCCCGAACATTTGTCCACAATTCGCGATCGGCTTTTCAAAGAAAACCAGCGCATTGTCAGGAGACTGGGATTGTATCAGCAAATTTTAGCACAAACTGAAAGTGTCCCCGATGGCAGTGCGGAACAAATGGAATTGCGATTGAGCGGATTAATCGTTAAGCGCGCGGAAAAATTAACAATTTCTAATCCTATTTATGAAGCTGTATTTAACCAAGAATTAATTGCAGAAAAGTTAGAAAAACTCTCGCCTTACTCGGAAGCTATCAAACTATGGCTAAATTCTAGCTGTGAAGATGATTCCCAACTGTTGCGAGGGGATGATTTGCAGTCAGCATTAGTTTGGGCGGCAGGAAAAAGTTTGAGAAACGAAGATTTTCAGTTTTTGACGGCTAGCCAGAAAGTTATTTTGAGCGACCAAAATCAACTGCTGCGTTCAGCTACACTCGAAACCAAAAAAGCTGTCTGCGATGCCGAAAAAGCTTTGAGTGAAGCTGACTCTGCGAAACAAAAAGCCAAACAGTGGATCGGCATCGGTTCTGCCGTACTGGCAGCATCGTTACTGGCGGCGATCGGCTTTTCAACTCTCGCTTACCAGCGGTTTAAACTGGCACAAGCAAGTATTGAAATCGAACAAAATGGCAGCGATGCTTTACTGTTGGCGGTATCTCAAAAGACTGAAAACAGCGAAGCTTTATCAGAAGCTTTGCTGAGGGCGATCGCCTCCGGAAAAAAATTAAAAACCTTGGTACGAAACCAACATAACCTAGAACAATATCCCGCAACTAGACCGCTGTTAGCTTTACAAATAATCCTTGATAAAATTAGCGAAACACATGAGATAAAAGCGTCCCTCATTCCGCAGATAAAGATAAATTGGCAAGGTCATAAAGGTGCAGTTACCAGCATCAATTTTAGCCCAACTAGGCAGATTTTAGCAACCGCAGGAATAGACGATCGAGTTCGGATTTGGAACTTGTCCGGGCAAAAAATTGCTGAATGGAAAGCTTTGCAGCAGTCAGTTAATATGGTAAACTTTAGCCCGAACGGTAAATTTTTAGCGACGGCCGGAAGGGACAGCACAGTTAAAATATGGAATTTATCAGGTAAAAATATTTCTACTTTGAAAGGAATTCAAGGCTCAGTTACCAGCATCAGTTTTAGTCCCGAAGGACAGTTGTTGGCGGCCGCAGGAATAGACAGCAATGCTGCAATTTGGAAATTGGCAAAACTGCCCAAATCAATATCATCTAGCGTGAAACTCCCCGGTCACAACGGCTTAGTGAGAAGCGTAAATTTTAGCCCAAACGGCGATTTTATAACAACGTTAGATGGCAACTCTAGAGTGCGAATTTGGGATTTGTCGGGCAAGCTGGAAAAAACACTGCCTGTTCAGGCAATTGGGCTCAGTTTCACTCCGGCTCAACACCAGTATCGCTTTGCTACAGTAACATTGAATGGCAAAGTTGGGCTGTGGAATCTGTCAGAAAAAGAATTAGTTAAGGAATTTCAAACATTGCATTTAGATGCGAAATCAATTAGTTTTAGTCCCGACGGAGAACGGCTTGCTACAGTGGGAATTGACAAGACAGTGCGGCTGTGGAATTTAGCGGGTCGGCAGGTTGCTCAATTTGAGTTCGATGAGAATGTTGTTAGTGTCAGTTGGAGTCGAGACGGAAAGCAAATTGCTATCGCTGGAAGCAACGGCACTGTCTGGTTGAGGCAGGTTGAAGGTTTAGAAGAATTGCTGAAGCAAAGCTGCAATTTTTTCACCACTCAACCCAAGTATTTTACCAGAGTTTCAAATATCTGCAAGTAGGGACAAAGGCTTTTGCCCAAAGCGTGTCAACTTAAGCTGTCAGCCCGCCAAGTCCGTTAGCCATCCATCAAGTCCGCCAGGGGTTGAAACCCCTGTCTAATAGCGAAAGTCCTCTCAAAGAGGACTGAAGAGAAGAATCTCCACTCATTAGTCCTCTCGATCGAGGACTTTAGCTTTGAGGCAGGGGTTGAAACCCCTGCCGGACTATTGGTTGTACCTTAAGTTGACACCTATGGGCAATGCCATGTCTCTACTAATGACTATCAATTTACTTTAACAGGCGAAACACTTACATTAGGATTTGTAACTCTTTTTAAGAGTTCTTGTCGGGCTTGTTCGGGATTTTGGCCTTTGGGTACTTGATATAATAATCTACAGGAACCGTCTTGAGGATTAGCTGCACAAATAATTAGTTGACCGCTGGTAGATGCACCTGCTGTGACAATATTCTCCCAGCTTCCTTGCGGTTGCGAGTTATTGAGAATTCCTGAGACTCTGGTGCACCGAGTAATCGCATCTTCTCCTGATTCATTGAAATAGTTATCAGCTAGCCACAAAATAACGGGAATATTTTTGCCTTGTTGGACTGCAATTGTAGCTGGGCGGCCGCCAGCAGCGCCGCAGAAGAAAGAAGGTGTTTGGGCCAAGGCTGGACTGTTTGCTAAAATCGGAGCCGCAAGAGCAATAATTGACGCGCTAAAAGCAGACTTTAAGATCCGAAATTTCATGAGCAGTAATAAGCTTTTTCATTTAAGGTTACTAATAGTCTAAAAAGTTAAAGTGTTTGTTGCCGGGAAGATTAGGCATTTAGAGAAAAAAATAAAATTTATTCGGCAAATTTTTGCGATCGCACACACTGGCCTCATCTGGGCCAAAACTCCGGGAAAAAAGCTCGCTGACAAACACGAAAGGCAGAAAATAGATGCAGCCCCAGGAGGCCCAGGCGCGAAGGTATAGGGTAAAGGAGTGGTTTTTCACCGTTTTTTGCTGAGCCTCGCTGTCCCTGATGCCGTCCCACCTAAAGTGGAACCTGTGTTAACATCGAAAAAAATATTCTCTTTAATAATCAACAATGGCCAATGTTCTGGTGCTGAACGCCTCCTACGAACCCCTTAACATCACCAATTGGCGAAGGGCGGTAGTTTTGTTGCTGAAAGGAAAAGCAGAACAGGTAGAACACAACGGGAAATTTATTGCGCCAAACTTCCCGCTACCAACTGTGATCCGACTGCGGCATTACGTCCGAGTTCCCTATAAGGATATTCCGCTAACCCGCCGGAACATCTTGCACCGGGATGCACACTCTTGTCAATACTGTAGTTATACGGGGGACGATTTAACCCTCGATCATGTCATTCCCCGATCGCGCGGAGGAGGCGACTGTTGGGAAAACCTCGTCACCGCCTGCGTGCGCTGCAATGTCAATAAAGGCAGCCGCACGCCGAAAGAAGCGGGAATGCCGCTGCGCTATCCGCCTCGGAAACCTCACAGCGGTCTTTATTTTGAAGTCACTAAACACGTTAAGAGCGGTATGCACAAAGAATGGCAAAAATATGTAATCGGCCTTTAAAACCCCTGTCAGCGCAAGCGCGGGGGTTTTTTGCGGGAGTTGTGAGTCCTGAGATTGCTTCGTCCCTGGCAACACGCACTCTCTGCATGAATTAAAAAAGTAAAGAGAGAATTTACGATCTTAAATCAGGTTTCTTGTAAAAAGTACGGGCTTTGACAAAAAGGCATCTACAAAGAAACCGGGTTTAAGATCGAATGCCGTGCAAATCCTGAAATAGTTAAATTGTTAATTTTCAACGATGAAAGACCATCCCCCTAACAATTCCGATGAAACATCCGACAACCGCGAAGGTGAACTTGAGCCCGGCAGCGAGGTTGTACCCGCAGTGAGTGCGCCGGGGAAACGGCGCAGCAAAGCTGAAGTTGCTTCCGAAGAGAATCGCGGCCGTCTCCGCGAGGAATTGCACGATCGCAAAGTCGAGCAATTGCGCCAAATGTTCGATCGGCACAAAGGCACTCGCCAATTAATATTGCTGCAAGATTTTCCAGATCCCGACGCACTTTCCAGCGCTTGGACTTACAAATTAATCGCCGAACAATACGATATCCTCTGCGAGATTATCTACGCCGGCGCCCTCAGCCACCAAGAAAACATTGCCTTAGTTAAATTGACAGGGTTGCCGTTGCAGCGGTGGACGCTGGAAACAGTAAAAACTAAGGATTTGTCGGTGTTTCAGGGCTGCGCTTTCATCGACAACCAAGGGACGACTTGTAACTTAACCGAGTATATTTTAGCGGCCGGAGTTCCGATCGCCGCCGTCATCGACCACCACAATTTACAGGGGGAAATCAAGGCAGAATTTACCGATTTGCGCCCCCAAATCCGCGCTACAGCCACGATTTTTGCCGAGTATTTACAGGCCGGACTCCTAACTCTCGACGCCAGCGTCAGCCTGCACGTCAAGTGTGCTACAGCTTTGATGCACGGTTTGCGATCGGATACGAACGCCCTCAGACAAGCTCAGGAGGAGGACTTTTTAGCTGCGGCTTATTTGAGCAGGTTTTACGACCCGCAGTTGCTGAATGCCGTGTTGCAGTCGTCTCGTTCTAAGTGGGTGATGGACGCGATCGAGCGATCGCTCAAACACCGCACCGTCCAGAACAATTTTTCGATCGCCGGCATCGGCTACCTCCGCTATGACGATCGGGATTCTATTCCCCAAGCGGCGGACTTTTTAGTAACAGAGGAGAACGTACATACAGCAGTTGTCTACGCAATTGTTCACGACAAGGACGAAGAAATTGAAGTAGTAATTGGCTCGCTGCGAACTAATAAACTTACTCTCGACCCCGACGAATTTATTAAAGAAGCCTTCGGTCAAGATGCTCAAGGACGCTTTTTTGGTGGCGGCAGAAGTCAAGCAGGAGGTTTTGAAATTCCGGTGGGATTTCTTTCTGGCGGGAATGAGAATAGCGATTATGCAAGGCTGAAATGGGAAGTATTCGATGAGCATATCAAGCAAAAGTTGCTGCATTTAATTAGTCCTAAAGACAATCCTGTTTACGATCATTAACTTTGGACTTTCTACGTGCGGCCTTGATTCCAGCAACAGCCTGGGAATGCCGCTGGGTTAGACCTCGGGTTGCTACCAGGTTTTGCCGTGTTTTTTTCTCATTCCGGGCTAACTCTCAACTTGGCAACCAGTCCTTCCCGCACTTCAACTCTCATCAACCCGGTTTTTTAACTCTTATATTATTTCCGGTTACACTCATACATGATGTTGACAGTTGACAGTTGACAGTTGACGGTTAACTGTTCGCGGCGTCAACCGTCAACCGTCAACCGTGAACTTGAATTTACTATTCCGATGCTAACGGATTTGATATTATTGAGGGTTGGAACTCCCGCCCAGTCCACCTCTCCCATGAACAGGCTTTCCGGGCTGTGAAGCGAGAATTAAATTTTCTTATGGAGAGTAGGGGTTGGGCAGGAGAACCCGCGCATAAAAAGCTTATTGAAAATGGTGCAAGATGTCAGTTTGAACGAAGTAAGGGGTTTGAAAAATCAGGTTTATTCCTCCAGGACTAACAGTAATAAATTTTCTCCCCCTTGCTCAAAACTACACACCACAGAAACCGGGTATTTTCACTATTGTCAAGGGATGCAATGCAGTATATTCGTAAAAAAGCAAGGTATTGGGAAAAATTTCATTAACTAGAGCTAACTAAAGTTTACAAAATAATTGTTGAATTATAATACTTTTACAGGGTATTTTTGTTGTATTTCTTTATAAATTCGTTAAAGCAATCATAATTTGTTATAGTTGGTGCAGGAGGTGGGCGATAACGGGAGCATCTCATATTTGTAAAAACACTGATTCTGGCTCCTGACTTCTGACTTCTGACTCTTTTCTCCTGGCTTCTGACTCCTGACTCCTAACTCCTATTTCTAGCTGAGGGCTGCTTTCATTGAGATGCTCCCGGCGGTAACAATCACCAAAAAAACGCTTAAAAAGAAGAAAAAGAGATGCAGAAATACCTAAATTATTGGCTAAACGACCTAAAATCCGTAATTATATCACTTAAAAAAAGTCGTAACTTGGACTAAATATTGGGTTTTATTCCTAAGCTAAGCCAGGGCTGGACACGCTCAAAAATAAAATATTTTATTTTTTTGTGGCTGATTAGAATAGTAGAAAATAGCTCACCAAAAAAAGGAACATGGAGATGTCTACAAAACAGACTTTCTCTTGCTCGTTAGAGAAAATCCTAGAAAAAATTTCAGAAATTGCACTTCAAATCAACGAGTTCGTGGAGCTGGAGACAATTTTGCAATGTGCGCTAGAAGAAACCAGAGTGCTGCTGCAAACAGATCGCGTGATTATTTATCGCTTCCTACCAAAGGGAAATGGCGTAGTATTTGCTGAATCTGTTGGCGATCGGTGGCTGCCAATCCAGGGACAACTGATTCATGACCCTTGCTTTGAAGCAAACTGGGTAGAGCGTTACAGCCAGGGACAAACGAGTGCCATTTCTGATATTCACGCTGGCGATCTTCAAGCTTGTGATGTCGAATTGCTCGATCGCATCCAAGTTCAGGCAAATTTAGTGGCGCCAATCTTGCTAGATGGCCAACAGCAGCAATCTCCCAAGCTTTGGGGACTGTTGATTGCTCATCAATGCCGAAGTCCGCGTCAGTGGGAACCTCTCGACCTTGAGATCCTGCAACAGGTTGCAATGCACATCGGGTTGAGGATGCAGCACTTGGAATCTCACCGCCCGGTGCTGGGGCCAAATCAACCGCCGGAACTCGAAACAGAACCGAATCAAACTGCGAGCAATACAGAAAGCGCGCCAAGAGTCGATCGTCAAAATTGTCTGCAACCAGAGTTTGCCTGTTCCCTGAGCGGCGATATTGTCCACCTCAAAGCCTTTGACTTGTTGCAAAATCCGATCTGGATATTTGATCCCACATTCCGCACCCTCAACTGGCACACACGCAGTTGGGGTGCCCCGTCCGAGTCGATCAGTCGGCTCTAGATGAGTAGAAATACTCTCGCCTGCCGTGTCAGGTGATCGAGCAAGCGATCGATTCAGTTGGAAAATGTACGAGCGTGTAAATTAACAACAAAAACCAATTATCCCCCGTGCGACGCGGAGGATAAAAATAGTCTAAACTCAAGTAGCAAACAATTCGCTCGATCGAATGAAACCCGTGCATCAAGCAACTGAACTCGCCGTCTCTAACCTCGACCATCTTGGTTTAATAGCAGGTCTAGTTGATGAAATAGAAATTGTCCAAAAAATCAATGAGTTAGTAGGGGAACAACCGGGTGAGATTGTCAGTCCAGGTCTAGCAGTCAAAGCAATGATTATCAATGGGTTAGGGCTTGTTTCCGCTCCATTATACTTATTTCCTAAATTTTTTGAAGGCAAAGCGCTCGAACATTTAATGGGTGAAGGTATTCAAGCATCACACCTGAATGAATACCGTTTAGGTAGAGTATTAGACAAGCTATATTTAGCAGGCAGCAGCCAAATATTTACAACTATTGCCGCTTCAGCAGCTCAAAAATTTGAGCTCGATACAGAGACATCCCATTTAGATTCAACTTCCTTTCACCTGCATGGCAAATACGAATCCGAGCTACCATCTGTATCTGTTATCGAGCCAGAAACGGCGCTAGATAGCGAAGATAGCGAAGATAGCGAGTCAACTAAACCCGTGTCATCTGCCGTGCCAATTAAGATTACCTACGGCTACTCCCGCGATCGCAGACCCGACTTAAAACAATTCATTTTAGATTTAATTTGTAGTAGCGATGGAGATGTACCGCTATTTTTACGGGTGGGTTCGGGAAATGAATCAGATCGAGCCATATTCGCATCAATTTGTCAGGAGTTTAAACAACAGTTAAACCTTGACAGTTTAATGGTTGCAGATAGTGCATTATATTCAGCTCCTAACTTAGAAATGTTAACCAATTTAAGATGGTTAACCCGCGTACCGTTGAGTATCAAGCAAGCGCAGCAACTGGTATCTCAGTTAAATGAAGCAGAATTTACCCCCAGTTCTGTGAGTGGATATAGCTGGTCAGAACACAAAAGTAATTATGGTGGAATTGAACAAAGATGGCTAGTAGTAGAGAGCAGTTTGCGACGCGATTCAGACCGACAAAAACTCGAAAAAAAACTCAAAAAAGCCCAGGCTGAAGCTGAGAATAAACTGCAAGAACTCTCAAAAATTGAATTTGCTTGTGCCGCCGACGCTGCCGCCGCAGCTCATCGCTTATCCAAACAACTAAAATTTTACAATATCACCCAAGTTAGTAGCAAAGAAATTACAGTAAAGACTAATACTAACGATCCAAATGCTCGCGAGAAATCCAGCTCGAAACAGAGATTTAAAGTTCAAGCAAAACTGGAACCAGATACAGGTGCGATCGCCAAAGAAACCAAAGCCTGTGGCAGGTTTATTCTCGCCACTAATGTGCTGGAAACTCAGCAATTAGAGCCTGACGATATGATTGTGAAATACAAAGAACAGCAGTCAGCAGAAAGAGGGTTTGGGTTCTTGAAAGATCCGCTGTTTTTTACGGACAGTATATTTCTCAAGTCGCCGGAAAGAATCGAAGCTTTGGCATTGGTAATGGGTTTGTGTTTGTTAGTCTATACTTTAGGTCAAAGGTTACTGCGTCACAGTTTGCAACGCACTAATTCCCAATTGAAAAATCAGTTGGGCAAACAAACTAATCGACCGACGCTCCGTTGGATTTGCCAGATATTTCAATCAATTCATCTGGTGAGCCTACAAGGGATTCAACAAATTTCTAATTTAACAGCCGAGCGAATGGCTATATTGAACTTGCTGCCGCTCTCCTGTAAGTCTTATTATTTATTAATCTGAGATCGAGCAGTTTGTTTGATGAGCAAAACTGACAGAAATTTCATAAATATTTGATTCAGTAGTGATGTGTAATTATCAGGCTGCTGGAAATATCTGCTGTCGATTAATAGTTAATTATGACGGATGAAGGTGTTGTTAGATATCGAGAATCTAGGATTTGCCCGAAAGCAGTTAATTTTCAACTTGCCCCAACAGGTCGATGCGATTGTGACCCAACAGGTCGCGGGTATTTTTGATTATTATCTCGGACGAGAGACTCGGACGGAGCACCCCAACTGCGTGTGTGCCAGTTGAGGGTGCGGAATGTGGGTTTGATCTTGAGGATTGGCAAATCCGGTGGGCCAACCAAGCCTCCTTGTACCTGTGGAATGCTTCGACGCAGCAGCAACTCGCGAGCCACAACTTTAGGGATCTGTTGTCAGAGTGTACTCGGATTCGCTTGCAGAGCTATCTGCAGCAGTTTGAGCAAGGCCAAACCTTGTCCGAGCAGTGGACGTTTTACCCGGGCGGTGAGCCTGTTTCTGTCGGCTGTCGGTGCACTGGCATCAGGATTGATAGGGGGCGTTTGGCAATCCTGGTCGAGGGTACGGTCGAAACCGCTCCTCAAATCGAACCGGAAACCCTGCGATCGATCGAGGCAATCCGACACACCACGCTGATGGTTTCGCTGTACACCCTCGAAGGTGTGCCGTTGCTGCAAAACCCGGCGGCATTGCGCTGTTACGGGGATGCGCTGCATCCTGCCTCTGCCACAGGCAATGCTTTTCTGAGCCGCTTTGTTGACTCTCGGGTAGCAGAGCGAGCAATGGCAGTTCTTAAGTCCGGTGAGGTATTTAGCACGGAGGCTCAAGTGATTACTCTGGCGGGAATTCGCTGGCATGGGATGGACGTGCGGTGTACCGACGACCCGGTAACAGGCAACCCGATGTTGATCCTGAACGAAAAAGACATTACCGACCGCCTGCAGACAGAAACAGCCCTGCAAAAGAGTCAAACCCGGTTGTCAGAAGCCCAGCGGGTTGCCCACATCGGTAATTGGGAATGGGACGCAATTACGGGTAAAATTACCTGGTCTCCCGAACTCTTCGAGATTGTGGGACGCGACAGGGCCCTAGGCGAACCTACTTATGAAGAAAACCTGCGGCTTTACCATCCCGAAAGTGCCAAACAGCTACACCTGGTAGTTCAACGAGCACTCACTCACGGGCAGCCTTATCTATTGCGCCTCAGAATCGTGCGCCCGAATGGTTCTATCCGCCATACCGAAGCCAGAGGACAGGTGCAACTCAATGCAGAGGGAAAAGTCATTCGGTTGTTTGGTACATCCCAAGACATTACGGATCTTGTCCAGGCAGAAACAGAACTCAGAGAATTGAGTACAGCTCTTGCTAATGCCGTTGAGGGCATCTCGCGGCTGGATATTTTCGGACGGTACATCAACGTTAATCAAGCCTACGCGAATATAGCAGGTTATCAGCCTGAAGAAATGGTTGGTATGAATTGGCAGAAAACAGTTCATCCCGAAGACTGCGACAGGATGATGGCCGCTTATCAAAAAATGCTAGCCGAGGGCCGAGTCGAGGTTGAGGCCCGGGGTATCCGGAAAGATGGCTCGATCTTTTACAAGCAGGTGGTGATGTTGGCAGCCTACGACTCGCAGGAGCGATCGACCGGACATCACTGCTTTATGAAGGATATCACCGATCGCAAGCAAGCAGAAGCATCATTAAAACAAGATTTCGAGCATTTGAGTAAAGTGATTGCTACCCAACAGGAAATCGCCATCCGCAATCCCAATCTCGATGCAGTCATGGCGGTGATTGCAGAGAGGACTCAAGATTTGACCCGCGCCGATGGAGCGGTGATTGAAATGGTTGAAGGGGATGAATTGATGTATCGGGCTGCCAGCGGTATCGCCAGCGCCTATGTTGGATTGCGGGTCAAAATAGCGGCAAGTTTATCGGGAAAATGTATTACGACCGGCTCCATCCTGCTTTGCCACGATTCAGAAACCGATGCACGGGTGGATCGGGCTGCCTGTCAGCGCATTGGTGTCCGGTCAATGGTGGTTGTTCCCTTGTTTTATCAGGACGATCGGGTTGGCGTCTTAAAAGTGCTTTCAGCTACACCCTCTAGCTTTACAGAGTCAGATATCCAGACTTTACAACTGATGGCTGGGTTTCTGGCTGGTAGCGTGCATCTGGCTTCAGAGTTTGATGCCAAAAACATTCTCCTGAGTCAATTACGGGAAAGTGAGGAACGGTATCGTTCTGTGATTGCGACTATGACAGAAGGCGTCGTACTTCAGCTAGCAGACGGAGAAATTATTGCCTGTAATGCCAGTGCCGAAAGGATTATCGGGCTGACCTCCGAACAAATGATGGGTCGTACATCAGTAGATTTAGACTGGCGAACTGTTCGGGAAGATGGCTCTCCCTTCCCCGGCGAACAGCATCCGGCAACGATCACCCTAAAGACGGAAAAACCGCTATCAAATGTGGTAATGGGCATTCACAAAGCCGATGGAACACTGACTTGGATTTCGATTAATTCGCAACCGCTGTTCCAGATGAATGAGTGTCACCCGTATGCAGTAGTGACGACTTTTGCTGATATTACAGAACGCAAGCAGGCAGAGGAGATACTGACAAATCAGGCTCAGAAAGACAGATTAATGGCGGCGACAGATGGATTAACACAAGTAGCAAACCGTCGCTGCTTTGATGAGCGATTGCAGTCGGAATGGCATCTACTGATGCAGGGTAAACAACAGCTTTCGTTGATTATGTTGGATGTAGATTATTTCAAGCGATATAACGATTGCTACGGACATCAAGCTGGGGATATTTGTTTAGTAAAAGTGGCTTCATCGGCTGCACAAGCGGTTAAACGTTCATCGGATGTGTTTGCGCGTTACGGGGGCGAAGAATTCGCTGCTATCCTACCGAATACGGATGCTGCTGGCGCGATCGCAGTTGCTGAGTCGATGCGTCAGGCAATCCGAGATTTAGCAATCCCTCACGAACAATCTGATGTGAGCGCGATCGTGACCGTTAGCATGGGAATTGCAACTGTGATTCCCTCCTTGGGAACATCACCGGATGAACTCGTTGCCAAAGCCGATCGAGCATTGTATGATGCGAAACGACAAGGGCGCGATCGCTACGCCGAAGAGCGCCAACCAGATGACGGCGGCAGATTTTAATAGAGTTGTAGAATAGGCAAAAGATGTAGATCGCGCCCAACTTCACCCATAAGTTCGCAGGCGTAAGCCGGGGCGTAGCCATCGCACAGCTATCAAAAGGACAGGGACATTGCATTTATATCTGATCCGTCACGGTATCGCGGCCGCACCCGAAGAATACGATACAGACTCAGAACGCCCGCTGACTAAAGAGGGTGCGAGCAAAACCCGGAAAATCGCCCAGCGGCTATACCAACTCGAAATTCAGTTTGACCTGATTCTCACCAGTCCCCTTCTGCGGGCGCAGCAAACCGCCCAAATCCTGCAAACAGTCGGTTTGAGTTCCCAAATAGAAGAATCCGCCACCCTCGCACCTTCAGGAGACATCGGGAAGTGGTTGGATTGGTACAAACAGTGGCAGGAAATAGGTAGTCCCAGCTTGGCCCTGGTGGGCCACCAACCAAACTTAGGCCACTGGGCAGAAACTTTGCTTTGGGCTCGATCGCAAGACGCCCTGATTCTCAAAAAAGCAGGCATCATCGGCTTAATCCTTCCTGAAACAGGCTCCCCAGTGGGCCGCAGCCAAATGTTCTGGCTGACTCCGCCCAAATTTTTGCTGTCGTAGAAACAGCGAACCGCCCCGACATTAACGACGCGCCAGCCCTCTTAAACCCGCATTCTGGGACGGCGAAACCGGGTTTGAGGGGCGACAATACGCAGCGGTGCGATCGGGATCTCTGTTGAAAAACACGGTTTCTGAAGCGCAATTAAATGATTATTTGGAAATTGGGTTTAAAACCCCTTCTTCAGTGGCCGGCTTTAATTTCTTAAATCCATTCCTAAAAATTAGGGAATTGCTGGTATTTGTAGTATACTACAATCGTCAAGGTTAAACTCCTGTGCCATCGTGAAACAGTTAAGACACACTTTTAGGCATAAATTGTTGGACACAGAGCAGCGAATACTCTTAAAACAGCTAGAGAATCAACGCATTCTTTTTACCAGACAAAAATAATTTGGTTCATTTGTTAAGTAGGGTAGGGCATACCCGAACTCTAGGTTCATATCCTAGTACGCTTTTGGAGATAGACCCTCTGGGGTTGCTGTGAGTTGAACTCGTCAATTGGTATGTTGTACGGTTGAAAGGTTTAAGAAGTGCCGAAAGGACATAGCGCTTAAAGGTCAGTCGATGAATTAAGCATCCCCACGCCTTTAGGTCCGGGAGTGTCAATTGTCAAGACTGTGACACTATCTTGGTTTCTGGTAATGTACTTTTATGTAGATTGAACTCACACAAAACGGTATCGCAATGGTCGTCGGCGAATTCAAACCAGGTTTAGAAGGTGTTCCCGCCACCTTGTCCAGCATTAGCTACGTCGATGGACAAAAAGGGTTGCTGGAATATCGCGGGATTAGCATCGAGGAACTGGCACTGAAAAGTTCCTTTGTTGAAACTTCATATTTATTAATCTGGGGGGTACTTCCGACAAAGGAAGAACTAGCAGCTTTCGAGCATGAAATTCGCTATCACCGCCGGATCAAATATCGCATCCGCGACATGATGAAATGCTTTCCCGAAAGAGGACATCCAATGGACGCGCTGCAAGCTTCTGCGGCAGCCTTGGGCTTGTTCTACTCGCGCCGAGCTCTCCCCAACCAGGGATACATTCGAGAAGCTGTCGTGCGGCTGCTAGCGAAAATTCCGACTATGGTGGCGGCGTTCCAGCAAATGCGGCGGGGAAATGACCCGGTGCGGCCTAGGGATGACTTGAACTACTCGGCTAACTTTCTGTATATGCTCAACGAGCAAGAACCCGATCCGCTGTTAGCTAGCATTTTTGACACTTGTCTGACTCTCCACGCCGAACATACAATTAATGCCTCTACATTTTCGGCAATGGTAACAGCTTCGACGCTGACAGACCCTTACGGGGTAATTGCTTCGGCAGTTGGCACTTTGGCGGGGCCCCTGCACGGGGGAGCTAATGAAGAAGTGATTGATATGTTGCAGCAAATTGGTTCGGTAGAAAACGTGCGGCCTTTTGTCGAGAAGTGCGTTGAAAACAAGGACAAAATCATGGGGTTCGGCCACCGCGTGTACAAGGTGAAAGATCCGAGAGCAACTATTCTCCAAGGGTTAGCAGAACAGTTATTTGACAACTTCGGCCGCGATGATTATTACGACATTGCTGTCAAGTTAGAAGAAGTGGTTGAGGAAAAACTAGCTCACAAGGGAATTTATGCAAATGTAGATTTCTATTCGGGTTTGGTTTACCGCAAAATGGGAATTCCTACAGACTTGTTTACGCCCGTATTTGCGATCGCCCGCGTTGCCGGCTGGCTGGCCCACTGGAAGGAACAGCTAGAGGCCAACCGCATTTACCGCCCGACTCAAATATATACGGGGACTCACGGTGCTCCTTATATTGCGATCGAGGACAGACTCCCATCCTAAAGCAAAATTATCAACCCAGATCTGTAAATGGCGAGAATAATTGTTTTGCTTTCGTGAAGTGTTGAATTAAAAATTGCTTTCGCCTTCCGAGTCACGAAGCAATTTCTGTCTGCCACAAGCTGCTGTGCTGGGTTACACCCCTCTTGTATTTTGTGCTGTTAGTTGGCGACAATAATAACAAGTGACGATTTTCAGGAACTCCGGTCCTCAGGCTTGTAGGTCTGAGGTTTTTTATTGCCCTAAGTAATATCAAATCCGCGCTTCATCGGAATTATTCATCTCTCTGGAATCTCGCTCTGCGTTCTGGAGCGCCCTCTGCGGTTAAATCTCTTAATTCCAGAGCCTCCGCATCTGCGTTACCAGGAAAAGCCTGGTAACGAGCAGACTAGCTAAATCTAAACAGATTGAGCTACATGATGGCGGCTGGTCAATTTATCCAATTGATTCACCAACAAACTTAGGAACAATCCCACATCGGTAACAACTCCAATAGACTCGATCGAACCCCGATCGCTCAATTTCGTCACCACCGCCGGATTAATGTCCACACAGACCATCTTCACACCCGCCGGCGTCATATTTCCCACACCAATTGAGTGCAGCATAGACGACAGCATTAACACCATATCCGCACCGCGCAGCAGTTCGGTATATTCTTCTTGAGCCTTAACTAAATCCATTTGCGTGTCGGGAAGCGGCCCGTCATCGCGGATCGAACCGGCCAGAGAAAACGGTATATTATGCTTCACGCACTCGTACATCACACCGTTAGTAACCAGCCCTGCTTCAACAGCTTTTGCAATACTCCCGTAACGCCGCACAGCGTTAATTATTTTCAAGTGATGCCGGTGTCCGCCGCGTACAGCTATGCCGCGTTTCATGTCAACCCCTAAAGAGGTTCCCATATTCGATTGTTCCATGTCGTGAACTGCGATCGCATTTCCGCCCAACAGCGCTTGCACGTAACCTTCGCGAATCAAATGCGCTAAATGTTCGCCACCGCCAGTGTGGATGACAACAGGCCCTGCGGTAACTACAACTTTGCCACCGCGATCGCGAATTTGGCGCAATTCCCACGCTACTTGTTCCACCACCAATTCTACGCGGCGTTCGCTAGAAACGCTGCCCGACATAAAGCTGAATTCTTGAGAATTGCGCTGTTCCCGCGATTCTGTTTTGCGGATGGTGCGGATGCCGACCACATCAACAACGACTTTTTCTCCTACTTTTAAGTCGCGCAATAATTTGCACTTAGCCACTGGACCATCAGCAGTTTCAGTAATAGCAACTGCTCCATCCATCCGCTGATTTTGCGCTTTCACCCACTGACCATTTACCCGCACTTCCGTGGGATAAATTGTACTCACATAAAAGTCGTCCGGGCCGACACCATCTTGCACTACCGGTTCTAAAATAGCGTCGCAAATCTCTTGAGGCGGGGGCACTGCACCCAAGTCAATCAGCATTCCCATGATTTCTTCCATCACATCGTGGGAAGGAGCCGAAACTTTAACATCTGCAGATGATGTGCTTTGCCGCTGCTCTCCTAAATTGAAATTGAGCACTTGGAAACTGCCGCCGTTTTCGATAATTAAGTCTAAAGCGCGGCTGATTAAACCGGCATCGAGCAAGTGACCTTCCATGCGAATTGTGCGGCTTTCTACCATCACATTTGCCGATCGATCTTCTTGCACCGGTTCCGTTACCCGCAGCGTCAAACACTTACAGGCGCCGCCCGCTTTCAGAAATTCGCTCATCGGCGTTTCAATGACTTGAAAACCGGCCTGAGTAATGCGCGTTTTCAAGGCTTCGCTAACCTTGTTCATTACCACAATTTTGTCAATATTGACCGCATTGCAGGCAAAATTTGCGGCATCGGCTTCTTCAATGGCAATGCGTTTTTCCGGTGCAACTCGCATTTCAATTAAGCGGTTGGAGTAGGAGTCAAATGCGGCTGGATAGTAGAGCAAATAGCCGCCTGTCAGAGGGCAAAAACAGGTGTCTAGGTGATAGAAACGTTCGTCAACTAAACGCAGCGAAAGCACTTCTATGTTGAGCCATTTTGCTAGTAACGGGTGCGAGTCGAGTTCGGAACGGAAGCCGTATCCGGCCCACAACCAGCGTCCTTCGCGATCGAGCAAAGCATCGCCAGCGCCCTCAAACGGCAAGTCTTTCGGGAGTTCGTGCACGGTGAAACCTTTGCTTTCAAACCATGCTTTGAAATAGGGTTCTTCGCCTTGGCGTTCTTTGTGATAAAAACGGCTGAGGACGAAGGTATTGCCTAAAAGCAAGCCTGCGTTGGCGGTGAAAACCATATCCGGCCAGCCTTTTTCGGGCGGTACGAGGTCTACTACGGCGTTTTCTTTGAGGACGTGGTAGAGTTTTTCCCACTGTTCGACGGCGCGATCGCGCGATGATTTGTGGACATTTCCCTCCATCCACGGATTAATCACGTAATCCACATCGTAGTGGTCGGGAGCACACATGAGGAAGCGAATTGAGTCAGTCATAATTCAGTTAAAAAGTGGTAGACGCTACAGCAGACGTATGTTGACAGAGTTTGTATAATAGCAACTGTAATATTCACTACTAATTTTAGCAGCCCAACGTCTGGAGCCTCAAAAGGGTAACTCTTTATTATATCATGTTTAAGATAAGATTAAACTAAATGACAGACCGTTCGCAGGAAATACGGGAGAAAATGTCAATCGATTTGAGATTTTAGATTTTAGATTTTAGATTTTAGATTTTAGATTTTAGGATTGACCCCACGGATAAATACGTTCGGCAAGTTTCATCGGATACAGGTTTTTTATTTCTGAGTCCTGAGTCTGCTTTCGGAATGAATCCGGGGGCTTGTATCCTGGATGTTTTCGGTCAGGTTATGAGGCACTCTAAAATAGGTTCTGATAGACGATTAATATGAGCTCCGCTGCAATTGCCCCCACTCTTAAAGTCGGGGCGGGCTTGGGTTCATCTCTGGCTTGTATGATAGATGGTTGGTGAACCGGCCCCTACTAAAATTATGGTTAATTTACCGCCCATCATTTAACAGCTTATCCTAACTTTTAACTTTCAACTTTTTTTGCGAAATCGGCAGTTCGATCGCAAACTCTGTTCCCCGGCCAACTTCTGAATGACACTCCAGCTTACCGCGGTGGGTATCTTTAACAATTTGGTAACTAATCGACAAGCCCAAACCAGTGCCACTGCCGATCGGTTTGGTAGTAAAAAATGGATCGAACATCCTTGACTGAACTTCGGGACGGATACCGGGCCCGCTGTCAAAAATCCGCACGCACACTTGATTTTCGCTGCTGACTTCAGTAACAATGCGAATCTGATTAACTTTGCAAGTACAGTTTGCTGATGACTCTTCCATAGCGTCGATCGCATTCACCAGCAAATTCATAAATACTTGGTTTAATTGAGCCGGATAACACTCGACTTTGGGCAGGTTCCCGTAATTTTTAATAACTTGAATCTCCCGACTTTTTGGCTGTGACTGCAATCGGTGCTGCAAAATCACCAAAGCGCTCTCTATCCCTTCATGAATATCTATTACTTTGCGCTCGGTTTCGTCGAGTCTCGAAAAGTTTCTCAAAGACAGCACTATCTGCTTAATTCTGTTAGCACCTTCTTGCATTGAAGCCATGATTTTTGGAAAATCGCCAGCTATAAAATCCACCTCGACTTCTGCCAATTGTTGGGCTATCTCTGGAACAGGTTCGGGATAGTATTGCTGGTAGAGATGGATCAATTTTACCAAATCGCGAGCGTACTGTGCGGCGGGAATAATATTGCCGTAGATGAAACTGATGGGGTTATTAATTTCATGGGCCACTCCCGCTACCATTTGCCCAATACTTGACATTTTTTCTGCTTGAATAAGCTGAGATTGAGCATTTTTTAAGTCTCCCAGAGTTTTTTCTAACTGTTTCGCTTTTTCTCGTTCTCGGTGTTCGCTAAATTGCAAATCTACTTCGGCTTGTTTGCGATCGCTAATATCAATATGCGTGCCCGTCATCCGCAAAGGATTTCCCGAAGCGTCGCGTTCCATCACCTTCGCTTGAGCCAAAATCCACTTCCACTCGCCGGATTTTGTCAGCATCCTAAATTCCACCTCGTAAGTAGGATTTTGGCCTTCCAGGTGAGCATTTAGCGCTGCTTTAGCCGGAGACAAATCCTCTGGATGCACCAGTTGCTCCCAGGATGCGAAACTATTTGCTATTTCCTCTACTTCATATCCCAGCATCATTTTCCACCGCGGGTTAAAATAGACTTCTCCCGTGGCAAGATTCCAATCCCACAAGCCCATGGCACTGCCTTCAAATGCCAGATAAAAACGTTCTTCGCTAATTTGCAAAGCGGCTTCGGCTTGTTTGCGATCGCTAATATCCATCACTGTTCCCAACAGTTTGATTACTTCCCCAGTTTCGCTAAAAACAGCTTCTCCCCTTCCTTCGACGTATATTATTTGACCGCTAGGATGCAAAAATCGAAACTCTCTTTTGTAGGCAATTCCTTGTGAGATAGTTAGGCTGACTGTTTGTTGAAATAATTCTCTGTCGTCGGGATGACACATCTTTACAAGTTGGGCAGATGTCGGTTCAGTTGCGGTTGAGTCCAGACCAAAAATGCGGAATACTTCTTCTGACCAAGTAATTTTATTGGTGACTAAATCAAATTCCCAACTGCCGATATGAGCAATTTTCTGGGCTGCTGCCAGACTAGCTTCGCTTTGTTGAAGTTTAAGTCGCTGTTGTTTATCTTGTTCGAGAAGATTGGCTTGAGCGATCGCAATTCCCATCTGTGCCGCCACAGCGCTCAATAATCTGATCTCATCCTGCGTCCAGTGGCGGGGGCGATCGTACTGATGCAAGCATATCATTCCATTGGCTTTTCCCTGGTAGGAAGTGCGGATGGATATCATCGATTTTAGACCTATTTGACAGCAAATATCTCGGACGTTTTCTAGCAGTGTTTCGGACAAAACATCGTCAGAAACTACAGCTTGGTCTTGGGACAATAAAAACTGAACGTGAGGATTGTCATGTATGGGAATTTCTAAATCTAAAAGCGATTTGGAGGCATTTTTTCTATACTCAGCCACATTAAAAATTCTGGGAATTGGGTCTTCTGTGTAGGTGTGAATCAAGCAGCAATCGGCATGAAAAATTCTACCTATTTGGGCACTCGCTGTTTGAAAAACTCGATCGGGATTTAAGCTGTATCGAATTTCTAGAGTAATTGTTTCTAGCAGAAATCTTTGTTTGATTTGCCGTTCCAAAGCAGCTAAAGCTGTTTTAAGATCGAGTTCTGCTTGTTTGCGATCGCTAATTTCAGTAGCCGTTCCCAAAATTTTCCAAGGTTTGTCGTCGGCTGTTCGGGCAAACACTGTATCCACGCTAACAAACCAGCGATATTCACCATTTTTGTGCTGAATTCGGTACTCAAACTCAAAGCTTTCACCGTCTTTTGCTGCGTCAATCCTGCTCAGGTGTTCTGAGAATCCTGGCAAATCGTCAGGGTGTATTAAGTTAGGAAGAAATCCTCCTGCCATCTGCTGGATTTCTTCAAGGGTGTAGCCAATATCGCTATATATTTCGCGGTTGATATAAAGAGTTCGCTGTTCAATCAAATCGGAAACGTACAAAAGATTAGGATGTGTTTTAATTACTGCCAACAGCCAGCGTTGGCTGTCTCGGAGTTCTGCTTCGATCCGCTTGCGTTCTTCTACTTCTGCTTGCAGCCGCGCATTTTGTGCTAAAATTTGTTTATAAAGACGGCTCAGAAGCAGTTGATTTTCGACGCGGCTCACCACTTCTTCTGTTTGAAATGGTTTACTAATGTAGTCTGCCCCGCCCACCGAAAAAGCTTTGACTTTATCAAAAACTTCATTTAAAGAGCTAATAAAAATCACAGGAATATGTTTGGTTTGCGGACAAGCTTTTAGCTGTTCGCAGACTTGATATCCATCCATACCGGGCATCATGATGTCCAGCAAAATCAAATCTGGTGGACTCGACAGAGCAAAGTTAAGAGCCAATTTGCCATCTCGTGTCGGCCGCACTTTATATCCCCGCTTAGACAAAAGCTGGGATAAAAGCCGCAAGCTTTCTGGATGGTCGTCCACCATTAAAATATTTTGTTGTAAGACAGTGTTTTGAAGTCTAAGTGTTTCTAATTTTGGATTTTTATTGTCAGTTGTATTCACAGCAGACCCTCAAACTATTCAAGTTGTATATGTGGAATTTTTTTTTAAGTCATTAACCGCTTGTAGCTAACACTCTCAGATAAACCAGCACAACTATTGGCTCTCTAGCACACTCCTAAATTATTTGTCATTATATCAAAAGTAATGCTCGTTTAAAAAATTTGGTGGCTCAAATTATCGGAGCCGAGTGAGAAAACAGCCTATATTCCTCAAATCACAGGCTAAGCAAGCAATTTTGATCGAAGGTCAAGCTTTTACTTTTACAATTATTATAACCAGGTTTTGCCTTTCTTTACCGGGGGGTTCTGTATTATGTTTTGTCAGTAGATATCCACACTCGAAAGGTTAATTAAAACAGGCCGAAGGGTGTCAACTTAAGACTAAAATTATTTGTTTTTCTGGTTTGTATCCAAGTCTTGCCGGGAGCATCTCAATGAAAGCAGCCCTCCGCTAGAAATAGGAGTTAGGAGTTAGGAGTCAGAAGCCAGGAGAAAAGAGTCAGAAGTCAGAAGCCAGAATCAGTGTTTTTACAAATATGAGATGCTCCCAGTCTTGCCTTCCCTAAATCCCCCTTCTTAAGCAGCGCTAGGGCAGTGCCGGCATAATTGTCAAACAGTATACCTTTACTAATTATCAGCTTAAGTTGACACCAATGGGCCTTGAAAAAATCCTACAATATCTTATATTTTATTGGCGCTGTCGGGCTGATTTATGGTATCTTTGTCTCGGGCTGCAATTCATCGCAAGCGGCGTACACGGCTTTCACGTTATACCAATTAAGAAAAATCCGAGCAATTTCTAAAGCAAGCTGCGGCTTGCCTCGGTCAATCAACCACTGCAAAAAAGGAGTCATCGTTCGCTCGTTGAGCATCCCACCTAATGATAAAACTCCCCACAGGATTTGGTGCAAAAAAGTCATTTGAATCATCATCCTTACTTCCCAACTTGGGTGTTTTTGATAAAACAAAACTCCCATTCTCCCGCGCTGAATTTCTCGGTCAATCATGCCCGGAATTTGCTCTAAACTAAAAGGTGGATGCCAGTGATAGCCCACAGCAGCCGGACATTTAATCAGTTTCAAACCTAATTTTTTCAACCTAACTCCCAACTCTAAATCTTCCCATCCGTACAGTTGAAAGCGAGTGTCAAAAAGTCCAGCAGCCAGCAGCCAGTGGCGGGCGATCGCCACATTTCCCGTAGCAAAATAAGCCGCCGAAAAATCGGTGATTTTGTAAGGTTCTGAGGTAGGATTGTCGAAATTGCAAGTATTAATCACGCTGCCGTAAGTAAAAACAGCATCAGTATCTTTGTAACCCTGTAGCAAAGCATCGGCGTGTGCTTGCAAAAAATGCTCTGTTACCACCAAATCGCTGTCAATAAAAATAATCGTATCGCCCTTAGCATCTTCAACGCCCAAATTCCGGGCCGCCGCCGGGCCCTGGTGAGATTGACAGATCGATCGCACATGAGGCAACAAGTCAGCATTTGCCACCAACCACTCCAGCGTCCCGTCCGTCGATCCGTCGTCCACGACAATTACTTCATACTCTCTGACAATCTCACCGAACTGCTGATTTTCCAAAGCCAGTAGACATTTGGCCAAAATCGGTTTACGATTGTACGTCGGAATCACAACACTAAAAAACACGGCTTTTCCCCATCGCCACAGTTACCGTATCCCACGGTAGCAGATTTTTCGCAGCAACTCCCCAGGGAAATAGCAAAGTTTAACAAAAAAAGAATATATAAATCTGTACTATTTCTGACAAGAATCGACCTCAATTAGGTGCATAATGAAAAGTCGGTTAAACCTCACATTAGGCACCATTCTCAAGAACAGGCAAGATGCCTGTTCCACAAAAATGATATTTTTTTGTGGGGAGTAGGGGTTGGGCCGGAGAGCCCGCCCTGAAAAACTTAGTGACAGTGGTGCAAGATGTCAGTTAAATTCAGGATGTAAATAGCAATGAGTCGCGCTAAAAAAGTTGTGCTAGCATATTCGGGCGGAGTGGATACCTCCGTCTGCATTCCTTACCTCAAAAACGAGTGGGGTGTGGAAGAGGTAATTACTCTGGCTGCGGATTTGGGACAGGGAGATGAATTAGAACCGATCCGCAAAAAAGCTTTAGCATCCGGTGCTTCGGAATCTTTAGTTATTGATGCTACCGAAGAATTTGTCAAAGACTATGCGTTTCCAGCGATTCAAGCTAACGCACTTTACGAAAACCGTTATCCCCTTTCGACTGCCCTGGCTCGCCCGCTGATTGCTAAATTGTTAGTAGAAGCTGCGGAAAAATACGGTGCAGATGCGATCGCCCACGGTTGCACCGGCAAAGGAAACGATCAGGTACGGTTCGATGTGTCGATCGGCGCGCTCAACCCCAAGATTAAAATCTTAGCACCGGCGCGGGAGTGGAAAATGAGCCGCGAGGAAACGATCGCATACGGCGAGAAATGCGGTATTCCGTCGCCAGTGAAAAAGTCTTCGCCTTACAGTATCGATCGCAACTTATTGGGAATGGCAATTGAAGCCGGAATCCTCGAAGATCCTTGGGCGGAACCGCCAGAGGAAGTTTATTTGATGACAAAGGCGATCGAGCAAACTCCCGACACACCCGAATACATAGAAATCGGTTTCGATTGCGGAAATCCTGTCAGTTTAAACGGCAAAAAATTATCACCAGTCGCCTTAATTTCCCAGCTAAACGAAATAGTTGGAAACCACGGAGTCGGCCGGATTGACATGATTGAAAACCGCCTCGTCGGGATTAAATCGCGGGAAATTTACGAAACACCAGCGATTTTAGTTTTGATGCACGCGCACCGAGACTTAGAAAGTTTGACGCTGACAGCAGATGTGACGCGGTACAAGCGAGGCATCGAAGAAACCTACAGCCAAATGATTTATAACGGTCTTTGGTACAATCCTTTGAAAACAGCTTTAGACGCATTTATTCAGGACACGCAAAAGCGAGTCACTGGAACCGTGCGGCTCAAACTGTTCAAAGGAAATGCCACAATTGTCGGCCGCAAATCTGACAATTCTCTGTACAGTTTCGACTTAGCAACCTACGGCGCAGAGGACGAATTCGATCACAAAGCTGCCGAAGGATTTGTCTATGTTTGGGGACTACCAACCCGCATTTGGTCGGAGAAAAATAGAGGTGACAAATAGGAGAAAATTAGGGTTAAAAACCTGATGTTAAGCCGCCGATTCGTGGAATTAAAGTAGGGTGTACATGGCGCACCTTATTTGCCGCAATTGCCCAACCTGTGCCAATTACCTAAGTTAGGAGTTAGTAAGATACAGTAATAATTGGTAATTGGTAATTGGTTGTTTTCCTAATAATTTGTTGAACTGTCTTCAGACAAATTTAGCTTTGAGGCAGGGGTTTAAACCCCTGCCAGATTACTTTCAAACCGAGATTTTCGCCTGCTTTCTACCTTCAGATTACAGCCTCGGATCGACAGGTTCGCTCTCCATCGCTAAAACTCCGAAAACGCACTCGTGAACTTGTCTCAATGGAGCACCCGCCACAAATCTCTCCAATGCTTCTACACCGAGAGCAAACTCTCGCAACGCCAAAGAACGCTTGCTGGAAAGTCCGCGCGATCGCAGTTTTTCTAAATGTTCCGGCAAAGAATATTCCAGACCGTAAATAATTCGCAAATACTCTTTACCGCGACATTTTACCGCAGGCTGTACGAGTCCTTTGCTATTTTTCACAATAAAATCCATTGGTTTAACAACCATTCCTTCGCCTCCCGCCGCCGTCAGTTTTTCCCACCATTGAATCCCTGCGAATCTGCTGTCAAAATCGGCAATTTCAACGATTTTGTATTCAGTAGCTAACAGCAATTCCGGGTCAGCTTTACAAAATTGTGAAATCTCTTCCATGTGCCAGCAGTGATTTTTGTCAGTGTGAACTGTTCCCTCAGTTGCCAAGATGTGAAAAGGTGCTAATTTGAGGTCGGAGAGCGATTTCACTGGCCAGCAGTAGCGCTGATAGGCATGAACATAGCGATCGGCTAGTTCGGCTCGCTCTTGGTAGCGAGTTAGCAAAGAACTAACTTCAACTCCCCGCTGGCTTGCCTGTTCTAAGTTTTTAATCGCATCCGCAAATGCACTATTAGAAGCTGTTCCTACAGCAGCGTATTGTTTTTGCAATAATTCTTGAGCTTTGGCAGACCAAGGCATCAATTCGCAGTCCAAACAAACCCAGTCAGTTTGAAATCTATCCCAAAAATTGCTAGCAGTTAAAGCAGTATTTATTCTGACCAAAAAATCGGTTTGTAAAGTAGAATTATTGAAGAAATGCCGTCCAGTGCGGGTGTAGCAAATGCCAATGCTACTGTTGAGAATTCCGAATCGCAGTTTAGCAGCAGATTCATCGCGGCAAACAATAACAACTGCACGGGAACCCATGTGCTTTTCTTCGCACACAACTGTCGATATCCCCTGCTGTTGGTAGTAGGTAAATGCTTCGGCTGGATGTTCTAAAAGTCCTGGTTCGTTGGAGGTAGCAGCGGGAGACATTGTGGGGGGCAAATAAATCAGCCATTTGGGATTTGCTGCAAACCGACTCATTACTTCTAGGGCTGCGATCGCATTTTCTTCTTTAATCGTAATGTTCCTTTGCAGGCGAGTTGAAATGATGCGTTTTCCGAGTACGTCGGCAATGTCTAATACGTCATCAAACTGCTGTTGGGCGGTGAGACTTACTTCCGCCAAACCGCTATCGATCGCGGGTGAATTAATGTCTCTATTGTTAAGTGGAGTTGGGCTGTCTTGAAAGAGGATCGGTTTGGCAGGTTCGCAGTAAATTCTAGCAGCAGGAACGCTGACAAATTCTCTTTCGGGATACCGCAAAGCTGTTAGTTTGCCTCCGAAAACGCAGCCGGTGTCAATATCAACAGTATTGTTAAACCATTCTGTTTCTGGAACGGGGGTGTGTCCGTAAACAACCGCTGCCTGACCTCGATATTCGGCGGCCCAATTGTAGCGGACGGGCAAGCCGAATTCATCGATTTCGCCAGTTGTTTCTCCGTACAAGGCGAAATCTCGAATGCGGCGCGATGCGCGTCCCTGAAATTCAGCTTTCATCCCGGCGTGGGCGACGACTAATTTTCCGCCATCGAGGACGTAATGGCCGATTAAACTGTCTAGAAATTGGCGGATTTCTGTTTCAGCAGATTCGCGAAATTCGTCTGGCAAAGCTGCTATTTCTGCTAAGGTTTGTTCGAGTCCGTGGTTGATTTTGACATTTTTGCCGTTGAGTTTTCGCAGCAGTTTGATGTCGTGATTTCCAGCTACGCACAAAGCTGTTTCTGCGAGTACCATGTTTCGCACGAGTTTGAGGGTGTCGAGAATGCGCGGGCCCCGATCGACCAAATCGCCCAAAAACACCGCTTTGCGCCCTTCTGGGTGCGCGTAGGTAGGAAAATTCCAAAAAGCAGATTCGGCGGTTTTTTCAACAATTTGATAGCCCAACTGTTGCAGCAATTGTTCCAATTCGTCGCAGCAGCCGTGAACGTCGCCGATAATGTCAAAAGGGCCGCGATCGTGTTTGCGGTTGTTCCACAGCGGTTGTCTCTCGACTTCCACCGCCTCGATTTCCTCTGGGGAACGGAGGACGTAAACGTAGCGAAATCCTTCCCTATCTAGAGATTTGAGCGATCGCTTTAAATTCTGAACGTGGCGGCGAATCACATGATTTCCAAAATTGCGGTTTGCACGTTGTTGATTGCGATCGCCACACAATTTTTCTGGTAAATCTAGCACAATAGCAACCAAAAAGCAATGGTATTTTCGGGCTAATTCCACCAAAGGTTTGCGGCTTTCCGGCTGAACGTTTGTGGCATCAATCACAGTTAGCTTACCTGCAGCCAGACGTTTAGCAGCGATTAAATGCAATACTTCAAAAGCATCAGCGGTGGCGGCTTGATTGTTTTCGTCGTCGGAAACCAAGCCGCGGCAGTAATCCGATGAAATGATTTCTGTAGGTAGGAAGTGCTGCCGCGCAAAGGTGGATTTGCCGGAACCAGATGCACCGATGAGAACGACTAGGGATAGTTCTGGAAGCGTAATTTTCATTATTTAATAATATAGATTTTTTACTTGTTTACTCGTTTTACTCGTTACCAGGAATATCCTGGGAACCAGTTAATAGATTTTTACTCGTTTACTCGTTACCAGGAATATCCTGGGAACCAGTTAATAGATTTTACATCTCGAAAATAGCCATTTGCGTAGGCGAACCTACTTCTAAATCTTCAGTTCCCACACAACGAAACTCTACCCCACAGGCAAACCGTTCGGCAACCCCATTCGCCCAAGTTTGAAACTCTGCCCTCGTCCACTCAAAGCGGTGATCCCGGTGGCGGAATTTGCCCGCAGGCAAGTTTTCAAACCGAACATTATATTCAATATTTGGAGTTGTGACGATCGCACTTTTGGGTCGGATAAATTCAAACAAAACCCGCTCAAAAGCAGCTAACCGTTCTAAATCGAGATGTTCGATTACTTCAATCACCGCCGCCGCATCAAAACCAGCCAAACGGCTGTCCCGATAAATCAGCGAACTTTGGATTAGTTGAATCCGAGATTGTTTTGCCGGAGACAATCGATCGATCTGCAAACGTTCTCTGGCAATTTCCAATGCCCGAAAGGACACATCGACGCCTGTAATTTGTTCGATCGAGCTTTCTTTCAAAAGCAATTGCAGCAGTTTTCCCTCACCGCAGCCCAAATCTACCACTCGCTTAGCACCTCTTGCTTTTAAAACCTCCGTCACAGCTTCCAAACGCTGTTGATTCAAGCTAATTCGCTGTTCTAAAACTTCCTCTTCTTGCTGGTGAGAAACTTCGAGATCCTCCGGGTCAATATTATCTGATTCTGCTAACTGCGCTACAGCAATTCGCGTCAGACGGCGCTGGCGTTTCAGATAGCGGTTGGCAATTTGTTCGCGGGCGGGATGCGCGTTCAACCAACCTTCGCCGTGATGCAATAACTTCTCGATTTCATCATCGCCCACCCAGTAATGTTTGTCGTCATCCAACACGGGAATTAGCACGTAAAGATGGCTTAACAAATCCGCCAAACGAACTGTATTTTGCAGTTCCACAGAAAAGTAAGGACTCGCGCCCCACTCGGGAAATTGCTCGTCAAGAATCAGGGGTTTTGCTGCGACTTGATACCCCAGCGGCTCAAACATTTGCCGCAGGAACTTCTCGCCACCGCGACAGGGCAAAACCGACAGATTAACTGTTAGAGGAATGGGGGTTTCTGCGAGTTCCGGGCGGTCTTTGCAGCGACCGGATAGAGCTGTACTAAAGACCTTGGCGAGGGCGACAGACAGAAACGAAGACGCAACGTAGGGGCGATCGTTCACGTATTGGTCGAGAGGGCGATCGCCTGATTTCGACTTGCCCCGCACCAAACCAACCGGATCGACATCTAAGAGTAAAGCTGCCGTGCACCTTTCTGCATTTGCCTCTGGATAAAACACGCTGGCTTGCCCGAAAGTCATCGGAAAGGATTGATGGCGATCGGGATGTTTGTGCAGCAAATAACCTAAATCTGTAGCAGGGACGCGAGTTGTGGAAATAGTTAATAACACAGGACTTACGCAGGCAGACTTTATATATAGCTATCCTAAATCATTTGTGAATTTCTTACTCCCTCCCCTTCGTAAGGGGAGGGTTGGGGTGGGGTCAAAAAATTTACGCCTCATTTAGGATTGCTATAGTGTACAAAAAATCGCGAGAGGACTTACGCACAGCCTCAATATACGGTGCTGACGGGGTGACAAGCAAGTTGAAAGACTTGATAGGCAAGGTTTTGAGTTTATAGATCTCAAAAAAGATGCTCGCGGACGATCGTCAATGAAAGAGGGTGCGTATCGTAGAGAATGAGGTGCAAGGGCGATCGCTGCCCAGGATCGTTATCAATAAGCTTGTCAAGAAACCATCATCTTTTTCTAGGTCAATCCGCATCAACGATTTACCGATCGAGGTAAAAGAGGCGCTATCACCCCGTCAGGAAATTTCTAGTTTTATTATTATTAAAATCGGTGTATAATTATTAAAATCGGTAAATAACCTGAAAAGTTTCAGTCTCATCACTCACCTCGGGGTTTTATACTGAAAAAGTCAGTCTAATTAATAGTTAGATATCAGCATATTTGAAGCATAAGATAAGGATAAAATTTGCTATGTCTGAAGTATGTTTTAATGTCAGTGGTCATAAGATACAATTAATTCTAAGCCTGTCGGGAAAACAAAGTATTGTTCATGATAACAAAACAATTTCCGAAAAAGGCAGCTCTCTTACTCCCACCTCTAAACACTATTTTAAAGTCAGTGAAGATGGAAAAATGTCAAGCTATGAAGTGGTTTTTAAAGCCAAGTTTTCGGGTGTAGTAGAATATAGTGTTCAACGAAATAATGTACTGGTTAAAAAGGGTACATTAAGTACATTCACACCCGGACTAATGAGGATATCCTTTTTTTCCATTGGTCTGGCTCTGTTCTTAAATACAATATCTTTAATTTTTATTCCACAATTTAGAGAAGTTTTCCTTCAGTCGCTTTTAAATTATATTGATGTCGGAATAAATTTTCTATTTTCTATTGCTTTTTTGGGATTGGGAATCTCCTTAAAGAGACTTCTTTTAAGAAACTTGCGCTTTGTCACCACAGTGCTCTGGATTCGTGTAGGTATAATGATTTTCGGCTCCTTATCACTTATTTTCCGCTACCTACAAGAAGGAATTATTTTGAGTAACATTTGGGTTATTGCTCTTAGGCTTGGATATATCTGGCTGTTTTGGTTTCTTTTGAACAATTGTGAGGCGCTAGCTCAAGAATTTAAGTCCCAATCTTCCTAATGTGAGAGTTATCCGGCGATCGTCAAAGTAGGAGATAAAGTAAGCAGTGCCAGCCTTCTCAAAGTCCGAGGGATCGATTTGCGTCATCAAGGGCGATAGTAATAATTGGTAATTGGTAATTGGTAATTAATAATTGGTTGTTGATTATTTTTTTTATTTATTTCAGAGTTTCTCCTTCTTCCTTTTTGCTGCTTATCGCTAAGATTTCTGTTTATCCACACTTCCCAAATCCAACTTAGCGCGCAACTCCTCCTTAATCCGATTTAAAATAGAATCCTCATCCAAAGAAGACAAAATCTTGCTCACCACAGCCTTTGGCCCGTCATCTCCCCAAGAAGCACCATTAGCCAAATAAGCCTTAGTAACTTGACCGATTCCGTAGGAAGAAACCCCCGCGATCGCAGCTTGCGTCACCGCCACAGACAAATAAGGCCCTAAAGCCAAACCCCCCGTCGCCGGCGTCGCCAAACCCAACAATCCTTTCAACGAGCTCAAACCAAAATTAGCCACCAATTCGCCCGCAGTAATTCCCCCCATACTAATCGCAATCTTTTGCAGCAATTCCACCGCGCCCGCTTCCGTCATCGCAATGCCGTAAACTTTAGATAAAGTTAATATCATCACCACATCAATTACCGCACCGCTAACAATATCAACTACAGTAATTGGATTGAGTGCGATCGCCACCGATTTCGTCATTACCCCGTTCCAGATAATTCGATTAGCCGCCTCATCTCGAATCTCCATTTTTCGCTGCACCAACTGCTCGTTAATATCCCCCGCACACAGCATCGTATTCAGCGCGACCAAAGATTTGCCTTCTCGGTCTAAAATCTCCAAAATCTTTAATTTTAAATCTTGCACTTGTGGCAAACTGCGAGTCATTTGCACGCCCATACTGCCGTCGGGACGGCGCACCGCCCTCGCCGTCAAAGGCGAAGCCGCCGCCATCACAATTTCATCGGGAGACAACAATTCTCTGACGCGCTCGTCTCGAATTTTATGATAAATTGCCAGCCTGTCTGCATCGGGATACTGGTCAATTTTATTAAACACTAATAACATCGGTTTTCCGGCTTCCCGCAACTGCGAAAGTGCTGCGTATTCCACCTTCGTAATGTCGCCAGCCACCACAAACAAAATCAAATCTGCTTGTTGAGCAACGCGGCGGGCTAAAAGTTCGCGAGTTTCGCCGTCAACTTCATCTATTCCCGGAGTATCGACTAATTCAACTTGGGACAAACGATAAATAACTGGCGAAAATCTATCGGGCAAATTCCGATCCATTCCCTCTCCGACATCCCACTGCCCGATAGTGGTGGTGCGAGTCACCCCGTGAGTCGGGCCAGTTTCAAACACATTTTGACCCAAAAGCGCGTTCAAAACCGAAGATTTTCCCCTTCCCACCATGCCAAACACGGCTATTTGCACGCAAGCGCGCTCTAGCTTGTCGAGCATTTTCTCCAACCCGCCAATTTCCGGTTCCAGTCCAGTTCGCTCTTGAACTGTCAAGTCGAGATTTTCTACGATATCTCGCAGAGCATCTTTAGCGTGGCGCAGGTTGAGTTCTGCCTGAATGTCTGCGAAGCTTAAAATTGTGTCATCTAATTCGCGATCGACATTGGAAAAATCGGAGGCTTCAGTCATTGTTACCTTATCTTATAGCTTTGCTTCACTTAAAGTTTCAACCGATATGATGCCATTCTAGCTTTTTCCGTCTGCTTTGTACATTCTCTCGGATTTATCCAACTCTAACTCTCGGATTTACTCAAGCCTGACTCTCGGATTTACTCAAGCCTGACTCTCGGATTTACTCAAGCCTGACTCAGCCAACAGTTCTCGCATTCACCCGCAAGCCAGCCGGGGATTTAAATCCCCGTCTTATAGCAAAAGTCGGTTAAAACCGACTGCCAACCTAAATTAGATTGTGACAAATTTCAGTCCTCTTTGAGAGGACTTTCGCTATGAGACAGGGGTTTTTAACCCCTGTCGGACTGTCCGACAGACCAATAAGCCGATTTACCCAATTTCAACTCATTTACAACAATGATTAACCGCCTCCAAATAATAGCCAGTTATCCATTTCCTTTACGTGTAATAATTTTCCTATTAATCTTGCTAGCAATTTGGCTGCCGCTAGCCGCACCAATTTATCTCTTAGTTAAAGATAGTAACCTCGCAACTATTCTGACAATGGGATTGTTGTTTGCAGAGTTTTTGTTCCTCGTGCCGCGCTGGGGAAAACAGGTTTACGGACAAACCCAATTACTCAAAAGTTACGGTTTAATCAATACGCGAAAAAACGGTTTTGAGCTTTTAATCGGATTGGCGATCGGGCTTTTGCTCACTTTCAGCTTATTTGCGGTGCAAGGGCTGTTCGGCTTAGTCGCGTGGCAAAATTCTGATAATTTGCCGAGAATCATCGCCGAAGGGCTGTTAAGCGCCCTGGGAGTAGGTTTTGCCGAGGAGTTGGTATTCCGGGGTTGGTTGCTGGACGAGTTGCAGCGGGATTACAATTATAAAATATCTCTGTGGGCGAATAGCCTGGTGTTTGCCCTATCTCATTTTCTCAAACCCGTTGCCGCCATGCTGCGGAGTTGGCCTCAGTTTCCGGGGTTGTTGTTGCTGGGTTTGATTCTGGTTTGGGGAAAAAGATCCCGCCACAATCGCCTCGGTTTGTCGATCGGGCTTCATGCAGGTTTAGTCTGGGGATATTACATGATTAACATCGGGCAGTTAGTGCGATATTCGGCATCGGTTCCCGATTGGGTGACAGGAGTTAACGGCAATCCGCTAGCTGGGGCGGTGGGGCTGTTGTTTTTGAGTGTCTTGGCTGTGGGAATGCGAAAAATGTCCGAACATTCCAAAGGTTTGTACTAGGAACGAAGAGTCCTTATTTTTCCAAATTTTTAGGACTAAACTCCTCACTACAAATCAACTTATTCAGAAATTTATAAATGTATGAAACTCACCATCTTTGCCACTGCTACCCTGTTAATTTATACAGGTATTTCAGCTCCTGCAAAAGCAGAAAATACTCCACAATTGCAGCCAGCGCGAGAACAAATTCTCAATGCTTGCGTGCAGAGTCAAGCCGAAACCCTGCCCAATCCTTTTACGGATGTACCTTCCGATCACTGGGCTTACAAAGCTGTTTTGACAATGTATTATTGCGGGGCTTACCGAGAAGCGACGCCACCTGCTTTAATTAAAGAATTACTGGAATCGGGAGATACTACTAGAGAAACTTGGCCTCCCCCATTACCTTTTCCCAATTTCCCATTACAGCGATTCCCCCTGATTAATTAAAGAATTAGTGGAATCGGGATATCTTACGAGAGAAAGTTTGCATTCCCGATTCCCTTTTCCGCATTTCCCATTCCCAAGATTTTAAAACTGAGCCCGAACCGTAAACGAATAATCGCCACCTGGTTCTAATTGATAATCCCATTTTTCCAGGAAACGGTGCAGCGGTTCCTGAATCAATGCCCTACCCTGAGAAGGCTCAAGTATCAGTGTTTTTTCTGCGGTGAAACGCCACTGAAACTGCCACTCAAAACTGCCGGCAGTGACTTCACCCTCTATCGTGCCTTTTTGCCAAGATTGGCCAGTAACCCGGACATATGCAGTTGTTTCAGGCAAACGTCTCGAACTCACCTTTTTGTTTCCGCGTTTGTTTCTGCAATTGTGCGACTATTGTAAAGGCTCATGGCTTTTTCTACTCCCTGGTGCAGACTTAGTTCCACAGCTTCTACAACCAGTTTAAGCACTTTCTCTACTAACTGACTTTCCTCTGAGGAAAACTTTCCTAACACGAAGGAAATTGTATCTTTCTCATTTTTAGCAGCATCGTTTTGAGGTTTGCCGATGCCAATCCGCAAGCGGGGAAATTTGTCTGTGCCCAAATGAGAAATTGTCGATTTCATGCCGTTGTGTCCGCCGGCAGAACCGGCAAGCCGCATTCTCAATTTCCCGATCGGCAAATCCATATCATCGTATACTATTAACACCGACTCCGCAGGTATTTTGTACCAATCCGTCGCCGCCCGAATCGCTTGACCCGACAGATTCATGTAAGTAAGCGGTTTCAGCAAGCGGATTTTCTGTCCCCGCGGCCGGTTTCCCTCGCCAAATATGCCTTGAAATTTGCGATTTTCCGACAGGGAAATTTGCCAAGATTTAGCCAAGGCATCTACAGCATTAAAGCCTATATTGTGTCGGGTGCGATCGTATTTAGGTTCGGGATTTCCCAACCCAACTATTAGCTGGGGAATCACTAACTCCGCTGGTGTTTCCGACTTCTGAGTGTTGTTCATTTAACTGCCTGTGCTATCTTCCTTGGGAGTAGCCGCCGCGAGTTTTTCAGTTTCCGGTTTGCTGCTAGTTGCTACTGCTTCTTCTAACTGCTTGGCTTCCCGCGTGAACTCCGATTCAAAATCCCGCGAAGCGTCTTGAAAGCCCCGAATTGCTTTCCCCATACTCCGACCGATTTCAGGTAATTTTTTCGGGCCAAATACCAATAGGGCGATCGTAAAAATAACTGCCATTTCCGGCAAACCAATGCCAAAAATATTCATGGTTTTTCTCCTGCAATTTGTTTAGTTACTTCTTGTTTATTTATGGCAAAAGTAATCGTAAAGGGTAAGGAAAAACGGGAAAACTTAGCTTTTACCCTTTCTCCTCAACCCTCAGCTTTTACTTTTAGCCTTACTGTTTTGCGATCATTTTTTAGCGGCCGAGACTCGACCAATCCATATCCACACTCTCCAGAATCAGAGAAGAGTTGTAGATTTGCAAAATAATCAACAAGAACACGAAAAACAGTCCAATGAACACGCTCATCAACAGCGTGGTTCCCCAGCCGGGGGCTACCTTGCCGTATTCCGAGTTAAGGGGTTTGAGTATATCTCCTAACCAAGTCCGTTGTGCCATAAGTCACCTGCAATGAATCTCTACAGAAAAGTTTGACATATTTCTACCGCTAATTGCGATCGCAATTTCTCAGAAATGCAGCAGGGGGACTCGGAAAACGGGGAGTGGGGGTTGACTGCCATACCGTACAGCGCCTAAAATCACTAGACTTCTCAGACGGATTGTTATTTTTTGTAATATTATAGAGTGGTGCACTCATAATCGATCAAAAATATGGAACCTGCAGCAGTTCTAGGCATTTCACTGGGCGTGTGCCTGGTGGCAATCACCGGATTCTCGATCTACACCGCTTTCGGTCCCCCTTCTAAGGAATTGAGAGATCCTTTTGAAGAACACGAAGACTAAAGAAGAAGGAAGCCACAACACGGATTCGGACACGGATACACGGATGAATTTAAGTGTGTTTCCAGATATCTCCTATTCTCTGTCTCTCCCTCTCTCCCTGGTAGATATTCTTCTAAGGGCGGGAAGGGAGTGATGCTGTGGGGCGATCGCCTGTCGCCTTCTGGTCAATGGTATATTTTTCAGAAATACAGTAAATCTCTATTCCATTTAAGCTAAAAATTATCAAGTTTCAGGGAAAAGCAGAATGGGCAATACCTTTGGGCATCTATTTCGGATATCGACATTTGGGGAATCTCACGGCGGCGGTGTGGGAGTAGTAATTGACGGTTGCCCGCCCCTAGTGTCGATCGACGCATCGGAAATTCAAGCCGAACTCGATCGCCGCCGCCCCGGCCAAAGCAAAATTACCACGCCCCGCAAAGAAGCAGATACCTGCGAAATTCTGTCGGGAGTGTTTGAAGGCAAAACTTTGGGAACGCCGATCGCAATTTTAGTCCGCAATCAAGACACTCGCCCCCAAGATTACGGCGAAATGGCGACAACTTACCGCCCTTCTCACGCTGACGCTACCTACGATGCCAAGTACGGAATTCGTAACTGGCAAGGCGGAGGTCGCAGTTCGGCGAGGGAGACAATAGGTAGAGTAGCAGCAGGGGCGATCGCTAAAAAAATTCTCTCTCAAGCAGCAGGAGTCGAAATAGTCGGCTACGTCAAACGCATCAAAGACTTAGAATGTGTCGCCGACCCCGACACTGTTACCTTAGAACAAATAGAAAGCAACATCGTCCGCTGTCCAGATGCCGAATGCGCCGAAAGAATGATTGAACTGATCGAAAAAGTTCGCGACAGCGGAGATTCGATCGGCGGTGTAGTCGAATGCGTCGCCCGCAACGTACCCAAAGGGCTGGGAATGCCCGTATTCGACAAACTCGAAGCCGACTTGGCCAAAGCCATCATGTCCTTGCCCGCCAGCAAAGGCTTTGAAATTGGTTCGGGCTTTGCCGGGACTCTGCTCAAGGGCAGCGAACATAATGATGAATACTATACTGATGATAAGGGTGTAATTCGTACAGTGACGAATCGCTCTGGCGGAATTCAGGGTGGGATTGCTAACGGCGAAAATATCATTTTGCGGGCGGCCTTCAAGCCGACTGCGACAATTCGCCAGCAGCAGCGCACCGTTACCCGAGAAGGCGAAGAAACGCTGCTGGCTGCCAAGGGACGGCACGACCCTTGCGTGTTGCCAAGAGCTGTGCCAATGGTGGAAGCGATGGTAGCTTTAGTGTTGTGCGATCATCTGCTGCGCCATCACGGACAATGTGGAACCTTAAAGCCTGAATTTTAAAATGGAAATCAGCTTGTCCTCTGTAGCGGCAACTCCCCTTGATTGCCCTCAACCCTCCGAATCAATAAAAGGTATAGATGATTTTGTAGTACAGTTCTGGGGCGTCCGGGGCAGTGTTCCGACACCCGGACAGGAAACTGTTCGCTACGGCGGCAATACTTCTTGTTTGGAAATGCGAGTCGCTGGCAAACGCTTGATTTTTGACGGCGGAACAGGCTTGCGGATGCTGGGAGACCAGTTGGTGCAAGAAATGCCCGTGCAAGCTTATATGTTTTTTACTCACTATCACTGGGATCACATTCAAGGTTTCCCGCTGTTCGCCCCAGCTTTCATCCGCGGCAATAGCTTTGATATTTACGGGGCGACTCCGCCGGATGGAGATTGCATGAAAAGGCACTTCGTCGAACGGGTGCTCCACTCGAATTCGCCGGTGCCGCTGATGGGTTTGCAGGCAGATTTGAATTTTTACGAACTCAATCACAACCAGACGATGATGCTGGACGATATTGAGATTAGGACGGGTTCTCTGAATCACCCCAATACTGCTATGGGATATCGGGTGAGTTGGCAGGGACGATCTGTTGTTTACTGTTCGGATACCGAACATTTTCCCGATCGGCTAGATGAGAATGTTTACAATTTAGCCCTCGACGCTGATGTGCTGATTTACGACGCGATGTACACAGACGAGGAATATCACAACCCCAAGTCTCCGAAGGTGGGTTGGGGACACTCGACTTGGCAGGAGGCGGTGAGAATGGCTAAGGAGGCGCGGGTGAAACGAGTGGTGATTTTTCACCACGATCCGGCTCACACTGACGATTTTCTCGATCGCATCGCCGAAGATGTGCAAATCGCTTTTCCCAAGGCTGTCATGGCCCGCGAGGGTCTTATTTTGCCGATCGGCTTCTGAACATTCGCTTCTGACGCTCGATCGAACCACCAACCGATCGAACCGTAATTGTTATGTAAATATGTGGATCTGGTCTCCCCCCCCGATCCACAATTTTTTTTAATTTGCAGCAAACTCTTAACTGCATGGTATAATTTTTGCTTGTTAAGTTTTTAGGCAGAGTATTTAAGGTTTTTTTTATTCTTCAACGGCGTCCGCAAAACGCCAAGACGTAAGATAATTGGAGAATTGCCAAGGGTGAAAAGGAGACTGTTTTGAATGTCAACAAACACGGGGAGGCGAGGCGATCGCAAGCCTGAGTGCTAGTAGAAGTGCCAGTAGACTTCCAGAAGCCTTGTTACAGATTAATTATTAAGGACAGAAACTGAAGTTATAGCTCGGATCAAATAAAAGCGCGATCGGTTTTTTGGGTTCATGAATATTGACAGCTCTCAAAAGCTAATAGCTTTTAGGTACAAACTGAGAAAATTTTCAGGAGTCAATTTGACTGACCAGAAAGAAACGATCGCTCTTGGGTTTGGCAGTAGCTGCGGCAAGCGAATGTTATGACTTGACTATCAAAATGGGAAATTTACGTTTTAGATCTTCAGCACATCAATACAGATGGATTGCCTTAGGCAGTTTTGCTGTAATTATGGGTATTTCAGGCGCCCTGGCCTACCGCCTCGCCCCGCCCCCCGGATTCATGGCTCAAGGCACTCTCACTTCTAATAATCCGCCAGTCAAATTTTCGACCACGGGTACGACAATTCTCAAGCAGGGAGAGCAACTTACCCCGGAGGTTCTCCTAGCAGACAATGTTGTCAAAGCAGTGGCAGATGCAGTTAAGCAGTCGCCCCAGCAAGTTCGACAAAATGCTAGTGTCAAGATTTCTAAGCCGGAACAACCCCTAGAAATTGTGGTTGGGTATCGCTCGCTCGATCGGGAGCAAGCAATCCAAACGGTGGATATGTTGATGAAGGGCATGGTTGAAAAAAGCCGCCTGATTAACAGATATCGGTGGCAATCAGTCAATCAGTCGCTCAACCAACGCTTGGCACAAGTCACTCAAGACCTGAAACAAGCTCAGCAAAAACTCGACCAATACGAAAGAGAACGCGCTCGCCTGTTGCAGCAAATGAAGCTTCAGCAAGACTTTTACAACAAAACTCAGCTTGCAATGGCGGATACGCAAGCGTCGGAAAAAGAAATGGTTAGCAGTTTGGCCGCCGCTACAGTGCCCCAAATTGTGGCGACGCCCACGAGCGATCCGACAGTGCCTCTGATTTTGGGAATTGGCTTGCTGTTGGCGATTTTGGTCAGCCGCGGTTTGATTCCTTCGGTGGCGGATTGGAGGTACAAAGCAGCTTTTCAGCGAGAAGAGAGCGAAAGGCTCCAAAGTGCTTTGTACCGACTGATCAAAGAAGGCCGCGGCGAAATAACTCTGGTGCGGTTTGCGATGGAAACGCGGCTGTCGCCGGATGTGGCTCAGCGTTTTTTGAACCAACAAGCTGAAGTTTTTAATGCCAATTGCGAAATTAAAGACGACGGCAGCATCTTGTATCACTTCCACATTTAAACGGCTGGGGGCGATCGCGCTTCACAGCAAAATTTAGCCGATCGGGTCCTGACAGCTCGATCGGCTTGTTTGTTTCTTAATAGGACTTATATCAGGTTCGGTCGATCGACTATCCCCCTCTCGGTGGGCACGGGTTTACGGGATCTATAACTTATACTACTATTACAGATTTTGGTGAACCCGCCGACGCGAGCTGGCGTTGCGGTGATTTTACCCGACATGATAACGCTCAACCCGGTTTCTTAGCTTGTAGGATGCCCCGGAGCTATAAATTGCTCGCTCAGAGGTGTTGACTAACGTAGATCACCCGAAGATTCCGCCAGTTCGTCCCAGACTGGCTAAAAAATATTTTTTTTGTTCCGCTTGCTTTTTGCTTAAATATATGTATAATCTAAAAAATAAGTAAATGTACGGTTGCTTTTTATAGAATTTACTGAATCAGGGGGTAGTTTATCCTTAAATGTTTCTTAAGGTCTAACTCAAATCAGTAGAAATGCGGTAATATAAAGCAATAAGCGATTCAAGGAAGTTATGTAGTTTCACATCAGAAACTCGATCGGGCAAAAGCCTGGAATCAAACTCCCCGACTGAAATCGTACATTTTCATATTGAAATTTTGTAATCACCTAGAGGCTAAATCATGATTTTGGGAATAATTGGTTCAACTTTCCTAGCTTACTTTTTGCTAATGTCGGTCGCTAATTACGGCGACACTGGAATGTAGATTAGTTAAGGCACTTATGCACCGAGACATAAGGCAGCAGGCAAAAAAATCTGTTTGAGAACTTCTTGACAACTTCGATTAAGTCTCAGCTTGGGCCATGTCTGCCGTGTCAGCTCGGAAAAAACAATGGATGAAGGAGTCGTTAAGTACCGCTGTGATTGGGAAGAGGCAGGCCCTGTAGCTGCCGGGAACATAGCAGATTTGATGGACTGGCGCGATCGGCTCCACGCTTGGGGATTAATTGGCGTCTACGAAAATGGCATAGGGTTTGGCAACGTCAGCGTCAGACTAGGCAATTCTTGCCAATTCGTGATTTCGGGAACCCAGACTGCACACTTAAGAACTCTGGGGCCTGAACTCTACTGTACTGTTACCGAATTTAACTTAGAAAAAAATTACCTCGGCTGCCGGGGCCCCGTACAAGCTTCGTCGGAGTCCCTGACTCACGGGGCCCTGTACCTTCAAAGACAGGATGTGGGCGGGATAATTCACGTCCATAATCCTAATCTATGGCGGCAACTGCTGTTTAAGATTCCTACTACTAGAAAAGAAATACCTTACGGCACTCCCCAGATGGCCTTAGAAATGTTTAGACTTTTTGAGGAAGAGAACTTGGCAGAGCGCCAAATTCTGGCGATGGCCGGTCACGAGGACGGCATTATCTGTTTTGGCAGCACCGTGGACGAAGCTGGCAAAGTGCTTTCGGCTGTAATTGGTTACACCTAAACTCTGGCACTATTCTCCGAAAAATCTAAAAAACCAGGTTTATTTACAAAAAACCTGGGATTTTACCTGTGTCTGTGGCAAAAAACTCAGGTGATGACGTGGATGCCTGATTTGAGTTAGACTGAGCTTTACCCTTGACATCGGGCCGCTGGCTCGATTTAGCCTAATGGGTTCAAAACTTTTGAAGTGCCTCTTGCCTCTGGGGTAAGGGAAAGATATTTTTAAAGAGCAACGCATTATATAACAAAAGCTGAGAGTCATCGTGAATCAAACTAAACTTGTAAGCTCAAAAGAATTGCAATCAGAGGTATCTCGTCTCACCGAAGAGCTGCAAATGCGCGACCAATTGGTGCAGCAGTTGTCTCAAGAACTTTTCCGGCTGGTGAAGGGCAATTCTAGTTTTGTGCCGGCGCCGGAAGTTTCCGATCGCCACCAAGCTCAAATGCAGGCAATGCGGGAACAACTCCAAGCTGTTGAAGAACAGGTGGGTTTTTATCAAGAACAAATCGCAGAGCGGGATGCTGAGGTTTACCAACTGCGGCAGTCGGTGCAAGAATTGACGGATCGCTCTCGGATGCTAGAACAGGTAGTGCAGGAATTGCCGGGGGTTTACCGCCAGAAGTTTGCCGAGCGGCTAGATCCGATTAAGGAAAAGTTGGAGCAATTGCAAAAGGAAAACCGCCAGTTGCACACTGAGTTGCAAAGCGTAACTTACCGTCTCGCTGTGCGGAGCCGCAAGGCTAAGGGGCTGGATCTGCCGAGCGTGGATGAAACGGACGATCGGGGCATTCAAATGCCGAGCTTTGGCAATGTCTAAGGTTTTGATTGTGGCGGGTGCTGAGAAAGATCCGGCCGCAAGTCTCAAGGCGGCGATCGCTCAATCTCATCCTTTAACTGAAGTCGATATCTGTGCGGTTTCGGAACTAAATGCGGGCGCGATCGCTCCGGGTGAGGCGATATTTTGTCCTTTGACGCTGGATGTGCCAGAAAATCTGGTTTTTCCGGCTCGAGAGGTGTTTCGATTTTGTAGGAATGTTTCGGCGGCGCGGGAGCGAGTGTCCCAGGAGTTGCTTTTTCCCGTCGGCGGTGGCAATTTTTGGCTGCCTGTGGTGTTGACGGCAAAGGGGCCACTGTATGCTGAGGCGATCGGTGGGGAACCTGACAAGCAGTCTGGCGAGTTGAGTTACTCTCAACCGGTGCATTTGTCGGATGTTTGGCGACAGCAGTTGTATGAGTTGGCTTACCGCTTGCTGAATCTTTTAAATGCGCCCCCGGCGACTTATTTGATGCAGTTTGGGTTTGTAGGGGAAAGGATTTGTTTCGATCGACTTTGGCCTTTTCCGGCTGCACCTGCGATCGCTTCTGTCGGCGTTCAAGTGCCGGATTTATTTGTTTGTCATTGGTATTGCTTGACAAATACACCTATTTATGATATTCAAATTAGCTCTGCGCTTGCTTCCAGTCTTTGGGAAACTTGAGATTTGAACAGGGCAGCTAATTTTCATCAAGCAACTAAAGCCGGAGTTTCAGTGGAGATAACTTGCTCGAAACTGTCGAAGATTTCAAAGAGTTGGTCGAGTTGAGTAATTTCAAATATTAGCCTGACTGTTGCTGAGAGGTTGCAGATGACGAGGCGGCATCCCCGGTGGCGGGCGGCGTTGAGTCCGCCGACTAAGGCGCAGATCCCGGAACTGTCGATGAAATCTACGGCGGCCATGTCTATTACCCAGAGTTTGTGGCGATCGGGCACAATCTCGGCTAGCTGCTTCTGGAGGAGGCTGCCGGCTTGGGAGTCGAGGCAGTTGTGAGGTTGGAGGACGATGGGTTGGTTGAAGTTGCGAAATTCCATAGCAGTTATCCTACGATCGTAAAGTATGAATAAGTTAGTTTAGTTGCTGACTCTCTTGAAAGACTCAGGGGATTTCAGCGTATGTTTTAGGATGCGCGATCGGGCTAGGGAATCAGTGGAGAGAGCCGTTGTGATAAATTTAGTAGGAAAGTGGCTAGCGATCGCGCGGAACGCAACCGCAACAATTCTCTATTAGTCTAGTATGCCTGAAAGGCTAATTTTTAGTTATACCAGCGATCGCGACAACAGTGTGTTCTTCATCACAGCGAAAGATTGCACTATTGCCTGAATCGAGCCAATATATAGATGTATTGAGCTTTGCAAAAGTTTACGAAGGCAGTATCGAATGTCTTTTGAGTTTTTATCGTTAGAGACTATTCAGCAGTTTGCGCGCGATTACGGCTACTGGGCAGTATTTCTGGGAATTTTGCTGGAAAATCTGGGAGTTCCTCTTCCAGGCGAGACAATTACGATTGCTGGCGGGTTTTTAGCTGGCAGCGGTGAACTGAATTACTGGTTTGTGCTCGGCAGTGCGATCGCTGGTGCTACATTGGGCGGAAATTTTGGTTATGCGATCGGCAGGTACGGCGGCTGGCCGCTGCTGCTGAAGCTGGGACAATTTTTCCGCTTTCGAGAAGAACAACTGTTTGACTTAAAAGAACAGTTTAGCAAAAATGCAGCTAAAGCCGTATTTTTGGGCCGTTTCATCGCACTGCTGCGAATTTTTGCTAGCCCCCTAGCGGGTATTGCAGAAATGCCTTTTTGGAAATTTTCGCTGTTCAATATTCTGGGTGCTGCAAGCTGGGCATCTGTAATGGTGAGTTTATCCTACTTCTTGGGACAAGTTGTGTCTTTAGAGAAATTGGTAGCTTGGGCTGCTCAATTTGCGGTATTGGCTTTGCTGTTAGCAGTTGCTTGGATTGCAATTCCTATTTGGTTGGAGTCGCGTAGTTTGGACAAGACTAAGTAAGGCTGCAATCCGTTACCCAAAAAATCAATATTCTTGTGGAACGGGCATCTTGCCCGTTCTTTATAATAGTTGAACATCCGAGGTTAAACTTACATTTTGTGCCAAGATTAGCAACGGTCTAGAAGCACGTTCCACAGATAATAAACTTTGTTGTAAAAAAAAACGAAACCATACATTTATAATAGGTATAAATCATGGGATACACTACAACTTTTGACGGGATATTTCATTTAAATAAACGGTTATTAGACAGCGAAGCTATTTATTTATTAGAGTTTTCTCGAACTCGACGGATGAAGCGAAATGCGGCGATTTTGCAAAGTATTCCCGATCCGGCGAGAACAGCGGTGGGTTTGCCTGTGGGCGAAGAAGGCTGCTATTTTGTGAATGAAAAATGGGATGAAGACTCCGAAGTTTCTGTTGTTAATTACAACCGCCCGCCGAAGACTCAGCCCGGATTGTGGTGTAAGTGGATTCCTACTGCTGACGGTGGGGGGATTAAATGGAGCGGCGCGGAAAAGTTTTATGATTATGTCGAATGGTTGCAGTATCTTATCGACAATTTTCTTGAACCTTGGGGTTATGTTTTAAATGGCGAAGTGAATTGGCAGGGGGAAAGAGAAGAAGATATAGGTACGATCGTAGTTGCCAGCAATCTGATTATTTTGCCAGAAGGTGCACAGGAATTGTTGAGGTATGCAGTGTCGCCGGTATCGGTGCCAAAGTTTGTTTGGGATTGTTTGAAGGCGGTGCAAGCGACGGGAGTTAGCCTGACAATTTGGTATGAGGTAGTCGATCGATCTGTGGAGTTGGGACACGGGGAAGCAGCGCTTTGGATTAAGCCTAATATTGAGAAGTATTTTGATGGTTTGAACCGGGGTTTTGAGTTTGAGGGGAATCTAATTGAGACGACAGATTTGGGATTGTGAGCAGTAGTTTCGATTTGTGGATGATGCGGCTATAATTGTGACTAGGAGCAAATGAGGATTTACTATGACGGCATTAACAGAAATCCGCGAAGAATTAGCTGAGGACAAAGTTGAGGAAAAAGTACAGATATATTACTCTCCCGAAGAGTATTTAATGCTGGAAGAGGGGGCAAAATTTAGAAGCGAATATCACGATGGCAAGATAATTCCTATGACAGGCGGAACACCGAATCACAATCAAATAGCTCTTAATTTTAGCGGGACTTTGAATTTTTCTACCAAAGGACAACCGTACCGAGTATTTATAAACGATTTGCGTTTGTGGATACCGTCAAAGCGGGTTTATACTTATCCTGATGTGATGTTGGTGGCGGGGAAGTTGGAGTTTGCGGAGGGTAGGAAAGATACGATTACTAATGCGGTGATGGTCGCTGAGGTTTTATCGGAATCGACGGCGGATTATGACAGGGGTGGCAAGTTTAAACTTTTTCGGACGATTCCTAGTTTTCGAGAGTATGTTTTGATAGATCAATACGAGATGCACGTCGAACAGTTTTCTAAGACGGATGATAATAAGTGGGTTTTGTCTGAGTATGATGGTGCTGATGCGGTGTTGAGATTGAGTTGCGTGGAGTTTGAGATGCGGTTGGGTGATATTTACGATCGCGTGGATTTTGAATCTGAGTCTGAAGAGCGATCGCCCTCGAACAATTTGATTAAGTAATATTATGTCCGACCAATTGACCGTAGTTCTTGTAGGGGCGGGTTCACCAACAATACCGGCCAATAATTGACAATCTCAAAAACCCGCCCCGGCCGAAATATAGCCAGAGATCGACAGGACAGGATATAAGGATCGAATTAAGCGAGTAGATTCAAGTAAAATCCCGGAAACATTATGAAATCTAAAAAGTCGGCTATCACCTATAATATCGGTCAAAAATGGGCTGTGACTCTTTGCTGCGAAGCAGAATAAAAACGGGAATTGAGAGTTGGAAAAATCGTTGAGTATTTAGACAAAAATTATCTCTTAAACTAATGGGAAATATCTGATATTGAAGCTACGGGGGTTTACGGCAATTCCTTGACTGCGCGGTGTAATAATGAAGAAATATTTCTGGTATTTACTTCTGATTTGTTGCAGGTAATGAGGGAAGAAAGTCAAGTTATTGAATTAGATGCTAGTTTGATAAAAGATGATGAAGAATTGTTTCAAATATTGATTCTAGATGGGTTTCAATTGATTTGCTTGGCAGCGGGGAGATGATGCCGATGACGGTTTTGGGGAAATATCTTTATGTGGATAAAGAACTGTTTATGTGGTAGATGACGTGGGTGCGATCGGATCGCACTTCAAAAATTTTTTGAAAAAGTATCAGAGTATCTAGGGCTTGTTGGCGCTTAATATTTGCTTAAATCTCGATAACCTGAAGGACAATTTATATCTGTGTTGTTGATAACTACTGGTAAACCTGGAGGATATTTTGAAGGTTGATTGCTTTCACAAAGTATGGTTTTAGTATTTGTTTCACCACTAGCTTTTGTAGTTGAAAGAGTTATACCAGTGTAGTTTTTTGGTACATCTAAGCTGTTGTGCCTTTAAATAGGGTATAATAAAAGTTTAGTAGTCAATTCCTACAAAAATGCCAGCCCCAAACCATCTCAATCCCAAACAAATAGAGAAACTACAGAAAGCTTTAAAAGAGTAAGAAAAGGCAAATATTAGAGAAAGAATTCTGATTTTATTATTGCTCAATGACGGCAAAACACAATCTAAAATCGCTGATTTTTTGGGCTGTTCAATCAACAAAGTATCTTATTGGTGTACGAAGGGAGACCCGACAATCTAGAAAATTTAATAGATGAAAGGATGAAGGAAAATCAAAAAAAAGCCACAGAGAAATATATAGATTTATTATTAGAAACTCGAGAAAAATACCCTCAAGAATTAGGATATGATTTTGGACGATGGACAGCGCAGAGATTAGCAACATACTTAGAAAATCCCACAGAAATAAAATTAAGTGGAGGACAAGTTAGGAGGATATTAAAGCAAAAAAAGTATGTTTACATCTGGGCCAAGTATAGCCTAGAATCTAAGAGAAACCCTGAAAAACGAACAGCGTTTAAAATAAAGATAGCAGAATATTTAGAAAGAGAAAAAGAATCGCCAGAACGTTTACAGGTATGGTTTTGGGACGAGAGTGGATTTAGTTTAAGAGTCACCCGCAGAAAGAACTGGTGTAAAAAAGGCAGCCGAAAAAAAGTCCGAGGAGACCGAATAAAAGGCAGAGTTAATGTAATGGGAGGAGTGAGGAATTCGGACAAAAAAAGGTGGGTAGAGTTTCTCAAAAAAGGCAATTCATATAATTTTTATCAAGTGCTAAAACTTTTTTATGAAGAGCTAATCAATGAATGGGTATCAGCAGGTAATCAAGCCTCAGAATTTGCTAAAAAAGGAGCGAAAATAGTGATTGTTCTGGACAATGCTAGTTTTCATAAGAAAGAAGAGTACCTGAAAATAATTGAAACAGAAATGCCTAATCTTCATTTAGAATTCCTCCCCGAATACAGCCCCGACTATCACTTAATTGAATTAGTATGGTATTCGGCAAAAGAATATATTGCCAATCGACTTTTTACATCTATTGAAGAGCTAGAGTATTTATTGCACCGCCTCTTAAATGAAGGGCAATTAATAATTAAATGGGGTCGCAAAATCAAAAATAAGGGCAGTGCTTGTATCACAGTTTAAATGTGCAACAGCTTAGCTCTTCAATTAATGTAAACGTTCGGCGGAAAAATTTACACTAATCACGGAAATCATTTTGAATTATACCGTATTTCAAGGCACAACAGCTTATTTCACTTTCATTTAAAATTGTAGCAACGAGTCATCTGTTGTGAATTCCTTTTTCTCTTTCTTCCTCTGTGTCCTCTGCGTCCTCTGCGGTTACTTTCAAAAATATAAATTTAACCGCAGATATACACAGATGAAAGCAGATTGAGATTGTCTGTTATTGCACAAAGCAAAACGAAGCAATCTTCAGCCCCTGCGATAGCTTCCTACTAATTACCTATTAAGCTGTCGCGCATTTAAATTGTATATTCAGGGCGGGCGGGACGCCCACCCCACAAGACTTTGATTTTTTTGACAGACAATTTAAATGCCGCAACAGCTTACCCGTTACCTATTATCAATTCTCCTTTCCCCTCAATCACTTCCCCGATCGCCCAAGCACCAATTCCCTGAGATTCAAACCATTTAACAGCCTGTTCTACTTCCCTGTAATCGAGCAACAGCACAAATCCAATCCCCATATTAAAAGTATTGAACATATCTGCTGGGGCAACTTGGCCTGCTTCAGCAATCCACTGAAAAATTGGCAAATTTGGCCAGCTATTGCTGTCAATTCTGACAGATTGATTAACTCCCAAACAGCGGGGCAAATTTTCCGGCAAACCGCCGCCCGTAATGTGAGCCATGCCGTGAATTTCTAGACCGCTCTTAATTGCTTCGAGGACTGGTTTAACATAAATTTTAGTCGGAGTTAGCAGCACTTCTCCTAAAGTTTTGCCACCTAACTTTTCTGGTTGGGAATGCCAGTCAAAACCCAGATCGCCAGCAATTTTTCTCACCAAACTAAAACCGTTGCTGTGCACGCCCGAACTTGCCAGCCCCACAGCCACATCTCCCACCTGCACCCGCGAACCGTCCAACAATTTGCTCTTTTCGACAATTCCCACACAAAACCCCGCCAAATCGTACTCACCCGAAGAGTAAAAACCGGGCATTTCTGCCGTTTCCCCTCCGAGTAAAGCACAGCCCGCTTGCTTGCAACCGTCAGCAATGCCGGCCACCACCGCAGCTAATTGTTCGGGATTTAACTTTCCCGTGGCTAAATAATCGAGAAAAAAGAGGGGTTCGGCCCCGGATGTCAGCACGTCGTTGACGCACATCGCCACCAAGTCGATACCTACCGTGTCGTGCCGATCGAGATTGTGGGCCAATTTCAACTTAGTCCCAACGCCGTCAGTACCCGAAACCATCACCGGCTCTTTTAAACCCTCCGGGACGCTGAAAAAACCGCTAAACCCGCCGAATCCGCCCAAAACTCCCGATCGGTGCGTGCTCTTGACCATACTCCCGATGCGCGAGACAAAAGCTCTGCCCGCCTCAACATCCACACCTGCTTCTCGATAATCCATAAGTCTGCCAAATCGATTTCTTCTAATTTTTAGTTTATTCCCATAACAGTTGACAAACAGCTTTTTTAAGACTAGCCATTGCGTAGCCCACAAAATACAATAAAGTTTTGTAAATTTTTGTAAATTTTTCCGTAATGACTGAAACGGCTGTAACCCCTGGAACTAAAGGATTTTATGATAGAGGGTTTTGAGAATATTTGATGAAGATTTGGTGAAAATCGCGATCGCAGCGATCCCCAACCGCAAAAGTTTGTGGTAGTCTGTTGCAGTTCGTGAACAAAACACAAATTGCCGATCGAGTACGAGTTGTCAAGTGTCAGGGAAGTTTCCGCCATTTTTGTTTGGGGCGGAAGCATTAAAGCCAAAACGCACCCGGATACTTTGCTTTGACTCACGGGGGAATGGCGAAGGGCAAGAGAGAAATCCTTGACGCCTGCCGCCAAACGGCCAATCCTCCAATCTCGGTTGGCAATAGCTATTCACAAAAATGGACGTATGAAGGAAAAATTTGTTGGTGGTCTACTCGCTGTCCTGTTAGTTCCTGTGGTAGGAACGGCATCCTCTTGTCACGCACAAGCAACAGGTGCCGACAACCAAAACTCTCAGGTTTCCAAGCAAGTAATTGCCACCCAACCGTCCCCGCAGTTAAACGCTACTCGGGTCGAAGCACAAAAAGTCGGACAGTATCAGTATCAAGCCAGAGCTGAAATTGCCCGAGACTCGATCGCCAAAATTCAGCCCCACGACTTAGGCGGGCGACAAGCAGCGACAGTCTACGTGCGAAACATTCCAGTCATCACCTTTCTGAACGCGAATCCGGAAACAAACACGCCTTTGGGAGAAACTGGCAACAGCCAAGCCGGTGCTAGCAGTCCGTCGAAAGTAGCGGGCGCGAGAGAAAATCCCAAAGTTGGAAACATTGCCAGCAACTCGAGCAACCCAGAACCCGATCCAGTGTGGCGGGCATCAAGCTTAGCAGCAAGACTCAACCAGCTAGCCCGCAACAACATCGATCCCAACAGCATTACCGTTAAGTGGGAAAAAGGCGATCGCTACATTATCCAGGCAAACGGCGAGGACTTGGTAAACATCAACGCCGAAACCATCCTCCCCGACACTACCAGCGACTTTAGCCGAGACGCCCTGCAAGCAACCAATCGCCTCCGCCGACTTCTGGGCAACGCCCCACCCCTGGAAGAAGTCGCAGGCAAACCCCAACCAGAATCCCCCGTGCTGTCTCTGGGCCCAGTTCAAGTGCGCCTCAGCGGCTGGGCTTCCTGGTACGGCCCGGGATTTGACGGCAACCTCAGCGCCAGCGGCGAGCGTTTCAACCAAAATGATTTGACCGCAGCCCACCGCCACTTGCCCTTTGGAACTAGAGTCATGGTGAGAAATCTCGACAACGGCCGCAGCGTAGTCGTCCGCATTAATGACCGCGGCCCCTATGTGGGCGATCGGCTCATTGACTTGTCCGCCGGCGCAGCCAACGTGCTGGGAATGATCGGCAGTGGCGTTGCCAGAGTGGAAATCGAAGTGATCGAACCGCCGCAGCAAACAACTGGTGGGCGCTAAAGGCTGCTCTCAGGCAGAATACAAAAGTTATCCAAAGTGTAGAAGGCAGAAAGTAGAATAAAACTGACATCTTGCACCATTATTTGTGGAAGAGGCATCTTATCTGTTCTTGAGGATGGTGCAAGATGTCAAGTCGAACAAATTCTGACACATAAACTCTGCATTCTGCCGAATGCCTTCAGGAGATTATACCGGTGCGCCTGTTTACTACCATTGCAGCACTTCGCTGCTACTTAAATTTACAAAAGTCTGCTGCACCTAATTTGACAGTCGGTTTGGTGCCGACGATGGGAGCTTTGCACGCAGGGCATCTGAGCTTGATCCAGCGGGCAAGGCAAGAAAATGCGATCGCCCTGATCGGCATTTTTGTCAACCCGCTGCAATTTGGGCCGACAGAAGATTTTCAAGATTATCCTCGGAATTTCGAGCAAGACCGGCTGTTGTGCGAACAAGTTGGGGTTGATGCCGTATTTGCTCCCTCAGCAACTGAAATGTTCGGCAACCAAACGGTCGATTCCCTACCCGATAGCTTCGCCGCGCGTACAGAAACAGAGCAAACCGCCCAAAAACAGATAGAGATTCACCTTTCATCCTTAACTCAAGTAGTGCCGCCACCGGCGATGACATCGGTTTTGTGCGGCAAAGCAAGGCCCGGTCATTTTCAAGGCGTCGCGGCAATTGTTACTAAACTTTTGAGTTTGGTGCAGCCGACAAAAGCTTATTTCGGTCAAAAAGACGCCCAGCAGCTAGCAATTATTCGGAAGCTGGTCTTTGATTTTAACTTGCCTGTAGAGATTGTCGCTTGTCCGATCGTCCGCGAAGAGTCGGGACTGGCAATGAGTTCTCGCAATCAGTATTTAACAGCAGAGCAAAAACAGCAAGCCTCCGTACTCTACCGCGCCCTGCAACAAGCCTCGAAAACTTTTTCTTCAGGGGACCGCACCGCAGCAGCCGCACTCGCTGCCGCCCGCGCAGCAGTCGCAGAAGAACCCGCAGTCAAGCTCGAATACGCCGAACTCGTCGATCCCGACACTCTGACGCCGTTGCAGGTTGTGGAAACAGCGGGACTTTTAGCCGTGGCCGCCAGAGTTGGCTCTACTCGCTTGATTGACAATATAATTCTCAGGAATCGCCGCCCCATTGTGGCGATCGACGGCCCGGCGGGAGCAGGCAAATCTACCGTAACTCGCCTTGCAGCAACTGCTTTGAACTTGTTTTATCTCGATACCGGTGCGATGTATCGGGCGCTGACTTGGCTGGCATTGAAAACAGACACGCCGATTTCCGACGAATGCGCGATCGCCGAATTAATCAGTTCCAGTTATTTGGCATACAACCTCGATCCCGCGTCCCCGATGTTGAAGATTAACGGGGAAGACGTAACCGAGGCAATTCGCAGTTTGGAAGTGACATCCCGCGTCTCGGAAATGGCGGCAATTCCCGCCGTGCGACAGTTTCTGGTGGAGGAACAGCGGCGCTGCGGCACAAAAGGCGGAATTATAGCAGAAGGCCGCGATATCGGCACTAACGTGTTTCCCGATGCGGAACTGAAGATTTTTTTGACGGCTTCGGTACAAGAGCGAGCGCGCAGGCGGCTGTTAGAACTTAAAGACACCGATCGGGCTAATATTAGCTTGGCCCAATTGGAACAAGACATCGCCCTGCGGGACGAAAAGGACAGCACCCGCGAGGTTGCACCTTTGCGTAAAGCGGCCGATGCTGTGGAAATTCAAACAGACAATCTGACGGTTGCCGAAGTTATCGATCGGATTGTCGGCTTGTACAAAGAGAGAATCGGCCCTAAAAGTTAATTTTAGGACTGGCGGGCATCGATCGCCACTCATATCAAATCCGGTTAAACTCACATCTCGCACCATTGTCAATAAGCATTTTAGGGGCGGACAAGATGCGTGTTCGACAAGAAAATTGAACTATGAGTGGAACAGGCAGTCCAGCCTGTTCAGGAAAATGGTGCAAGATGTGAGTTTAACCTGACATCTTGCAGCGTTAGGTAGGGACGCGGGCCCCAGCCTGAGTCCCTAAGAATATAAAGTGCCCTTAACCGGATTTGAGCGCCGTCCGCTTGGTGGGGGAAAATTTGAACCATCCCATTTTTTATGGGTGAGGGAATTTCTTGCCTACAAGTCTTAATGTTTTTTATCCTGACGGACTTTTCCGCGCTCAGTTATTTCCAGTAGTATTTTTAGGGGCAATCGGATTTAAAATTATCCTCTTAAGAGGATTAAGTTGATATCAACATAAAATATAAAATTAACTGTGCAAGGTGTGAAGGAGAGAATGACGTGACAAAATTGAAACGGATCTTGAGGCGGCGAAAAACTTTAATTGTTGCTTTTATGGCCGCCATAGGAAGTTTTTTGGTGGGTGTGACTTTGCCGATTAACTTGCGGGTAAATCAGCCCTTGGCACCGATTCAGGCGCAAGTATTGGCCGTATCCCACTCGCAAGAAGAACAGCCGATCTCCAATATCGATCGGCTCCAACAGGCGATCGCCCGTCGAGTTGAATTTTCCCAAAATGCTCTAGCCCAATTGCAGGCAATCCGATTTCACTCAGCCGTACCGGATCGGTTTCAAGGTACAACCATTAGTCACGCGAAACTCGACTCCCAGCACAAGGCGATCGCCCTGACATTTGACGACGGCCCCTGGCCGAAAACAACTACACAAATCCTAGATATTCTCAAGGAAAACAATATTAAAGCTACATTCTTCTGGGTAGGAAGATACCTGAAAAATTCTCCAGAGCTTGGCAAAAAAGTCGCTGCTGCCGGTCACGCGATCGGCAATCACACTTGGAGCCATGAATACCTTCAGTATAACGAAGACGGTGCCGCTCGCGAGATCGATCGCACTTCATCCTTAATTGAGGACTTGACCGGCATCCAAACATCGATGTTCCGCCCCCCAGGAGGCATTTTAAACAATGGATTGGCAGCTTACGCTCAAAAGAAAAATTATGCAGTTGTGATGTGGTCTGCTGATTCTTTTGATTGGCGCAGTCTTACGGAATCTTTGATGGACAACGTGATGAGGCAGGCAAATTCCGGCGGCATTGTGTTGATGCACGACGGCGGCGGCAATCGATCGAGAACTGTAAAAGCTTTGCCTGAGATTATTGCTAGATTGAGAAAGGAAGGCTACATTTTCGTAACAGTTCCCGAGTTATTGCAGATGCAAGACCAAGAGTTAAAAGGCCAGGAAACAGCAAAAAAATAACAATAGGTAAAAGTGGGACTTTCCACCATTTTTCCATTTTTTTGTAAGTCGTTCGATAAGTTTTTCAGAACTCTAGCCGAACGAAGAAGGAAGAAGTAGCAACTGCGCCCGATGTCCAGCGAGGTTCTTAACTGCTGAAACCATTGCTTTAATTGCATTTCCCTTCTTCCCTCTTCCTTCTTCCTTCTTCCTTGTTCAACTACACAAATCGATCGACAATCGCTATGCTGTAACAGAGCATCAGTCCGATCGCCAGTCGATCGCGTACCAGCCATGACCCAAAGTCTCAGTGCGACAGGGTTGCCCCCCGCCTTCCCGGATCACACCCAACTCCCCGAATCCGACGGCACGTTCGTGAAGAACTTCCAAGAACATCCCCAGAGTATTCTGCTCACCGATTCTCTCGAAACCGCGCTGCAAACGCTTCACCCCGACGGACAATATGCGATCGGGCAAGATTGTGGTATCTACTGGCGCGAAACCGACCCACCCGAACGCGGAGCCGAAGCCCCTGACTGGTTCTACGTCCCCAACGTTCCGCCCCTGTTGGACGGCGAAATTCGCCGCTCTTACGTGATTTGGCGCGAGTATATGGTGCCGATAATTGCGATCGAATTGGCGAGTGGGGATGGTTCCGAAGAACGAGACAACACGCCTTTATCTCGTTTGCCAGAAGGTACTAATCAGAAACCAGGAAAGTTTTGGGTATACGAACAGATTATCCGCATTCCCTACTACGCCATCTATACAATCAAAACCAGCCAACTGGAAGTCTACAACTGTGTAAACGCCCGTTATTGTCGATTGGAACCGAACGATCGCGGACATTACCCGATCGACCGCATGGGAGTAGAGTTAGGTGTATGGGAAGGCAGCTATCAAAATCAGACACAGCGTTGGTTGCGCTGGTGGGATAATCAGGGGAATTTGTTGCTGACGGGGAGCGAGCAAGCTCGACTCGAACGCCTGCACACGGAACAGGAACGCCAACGGGCTGAGGCTGAGCGTCAACGGGCTGAAGCTGAGCGTCAACGGGCCGATCGCGTGGAGCAAACACAACGAGATGCCATCCCCCAACTACTGGCAATGGGTTTAACCGTCGAACAAGTTGCCCAGGCGCTTTCTCTGTCGGTGGAAGAGGTGCAGGGTTTGGGATAAAGGGAGGCTACTCCAAAGGAAACCGTTAGTGCAATTCAATCGATCGAATCTCAGGAGTTCAGAGTATGCTGACACCCCGATATAACTCCTCGATCGGCATCTCCAGCCCAATACTCCGCAACCTCACCGCATCGCCTGCTTCATAAACCGCCGTTTCCCACCGCAGGGAACTCGCATCCTGCACCCGACGGCGACACTCCACCCGCATCTGGTTCTGCGCGATTAAAACATACTCTTCCAACGATTCAAGCTGTTGATAATCCTCAAACTTCTCACCGCGATCGAAGTTTTCTGTCGAAGAGGATAGCACCTCAGCAATCAACTTGGGATAACGCTTCACATAACGATCTTCGCGATCGCGCGGATCGCAGGTGACAAACGCATCTGGATAGTAGAAGAAGGCATCCGCATAATTCACCTTGACATCAGCCGAAAAAAACTGACAGTCACCATCGCGCAGGTGAAGGTTAATCGCAGTTATAAAATTAATACAGAGACGGCTGTGGTCATCGCTACCTCCCGCCATTGCGTACACCAAACCGCGCCGATATTCATGCCGGACGGTATTATCACGTTCGAGGGCAAGGTAATCTTCGGGGCTAAACCCAGACGGGATGGCAATCATAGCGTTAGAGGCAAAATTGATACCTTAATTGTAGCCATATTACCAATTTAGGCTGGAATCTAAGGGCAAATTTTGCAACTGAGAATTCACCCAATTAGCTGCGGCCAAACCCGATCGCAAAGCAGCTTCTATTTTGCCTTCCCCGCACAAATCCCCCGCGCAAACCAGCGGCAAATTCCCTCCAGCAGGCAAACAAGAAACAGGCAAAGGATTTCGACAAAAAGCATAGCGCCAGCGGTGAACCTGCAACCATTCCGGCTGTTTCAGCCAAGGAATTAAATATTCAGAAGTGCGATCGAGCAATTCCTGACCGACAGTTTCCAAATCACCAGCTTCTAAATAGCGTTCGGCAAAATTTGCGCTGCTGTGAACCACAAACACCGCCTGCTGCATATCGAGCCGTTTGCTGCTGTCCAAACCAACCCAAGCTAAATCAGAATTATCGGGAAAAGAAACAGATTTCCACTGCGGATTTAGATTGCTCAAATCTTGCTGTTTTGTCGCAGGATAGCCAGCCATAACCGTAATGCAAGGGTCGTACTCCACAGAACGCAATTTGTCAAGAAAATCAGATTTAAAACCAATTTCCGAATTCAAAAACATTAAAGCTTGAGGAGCAGGAATTGCCACAACCACAGCCTTAGCAATCAATTCTTGAGGTATCTGTAAATTGTCATCAGTAACTTCTAGGGAAAGATGCCACATTTGGTTATCTGTAGTAGAAATAGCTTGTACGCGGCGGCCAAACCAAATTTCTACACCCTCCGCCAGATACTTACCGATAGCATTCATACCCGCAGGTGCGACATAACAAGAACTAGCAATAGCAGAAAGTTCCCCCTGTCTGAATTCCCAGACAGTATCAGTCCAGAGTTTGAGGATGTGCCGATCGACCAAAGCCTTAATTAACCCCTGCACCGCGTCCCCCTGGGGTTCCAGATACCGCGCCCCGTGATCGGCCCTAGTACCCTGTACGCGGCGGGTTGCTACACGTCCCCCCGCGCCGCGAGATTTCTCAACAACCGCCACAGAATAACCAGCTTGACGCAACCGTTGAGCGCAACTCAGCCCCGCCATACCCGCACCAATCACCGCAACATCGAACATAATCAATCAGTCAGCCTTGTGAATCTAAACATCAGCTTAAAGGCTGCAGGCTGAATTTGTACTTTACCGATGACTCAAAAGAGCCGTAGCACGGGCGAGGGCGTCCCGCCATCGCCCTGCACCAAGTAGTAGAATAAAGGACAGCACGAATCCACGATTAAGACCAGATCAAAAAAAGCCACCGTAGGTAAATCCTAAATCCTAATGCTTGTCAACCAGCCGCAATCTAAAATCTAAAATCTAAAATCTAAAATCGCATAGGGGAGGGCAAAATTTTGGACGAACTCAGAGCAGCACTCGAATTGACAACAGAAGAAGAATTGCAGCAACTAACAGAACTTCTGTTCAGCCGCAAGTTTAACCCTTTAGATTACGTGCAAACCCCCGCACCGATAGATGTACAAAGTCGCGATCGCGAAGCGTGGCTCGACGCCGTAGAACAGCGGTTTCGCTATCTTGCAGCCGACGGGTTGACGGTACTCAGAGGGCGAACCCAACAAGTAACTTACAGACAAGCACTAATTCAAGTTTGTCGCTATCTCAAAATCCCTTATCCCAGACAGTTGTCAACCACCGACTTAGAGGCAGAAGTATTTCTGCACTTAATGGGCCGCGCGTGGAAGCGTTTACCGGCCGACGAACGGCAAGCGCTGACAGTGCGCGTACAGCGAGCGATCGTTGATTCTAAACTCTCAGAACCCCTGCCAATTTCTGCTGAAAAAGACCCGCTGGGTTTATTGTTCAAAGGCGGCAGCGCTTTAGCTGTTAGTTCCATCTTAAAACCAATGCTGCTCAAACTAATGGCAAATCAATTTGCGCTGCATTTTGCCACCTATCAAATGGCAAAACAAGGAGTGCTTGCAGGCACTGCAACCGCAGCAACCCAGTTTCAAAATTATGTGGCCATTCAGACGGCGAGGCGCGGTATGGCGGTGAGTGCGGCTCGTTACGGTGCGACGCGGAGCGTATTTTCCTTGCTCGGCCCGGTGATGTGGACTTGGTTTTTCGCGGATTTGGGTTGGCGAGCGATTTCCACGAACTACGGCCGCATTATCCCGACCATTTTTGCCTTAGCTCAAATTCGATTAACGCGATCGGAATGCGTTTGGGAATTAGCTTAACGATGGTAGATTGTAGATTTTAGATTTGAGATGGGGAGTGTGGGTGAATATCAAAAATCGGTTGAAATTAGCTGCTAAACTGACAGCCGAAAATCTCAAGTCTCGCATCCAAAAACATCCAGATCCCCGCCTGCAAATCCCTTGGAATTTCGCCCAAGTGGGGATGCTGATTTTTCCCTTAATTCCGATTTTGGGAGCTTTAGGTTTATTCCTGGGATTGGCTGGCACTTGCAAGCAAAAGTTCCTTCAAATTAGCCGCAGCCCGCTGAATCGAGGATTCGCAATTCTGAGCGTGCTGCTCGTCATCACAGCCGTTTTTGCCCACAACCGCATCGAGGCTTTTTTAGGGTTGTGCAATTTCTTGCCGTTCTTTATATTGTTTGCCACTTTCAGCAGTTTAATTAAAACTCCGGCTCAATTGCGGCAATTGTCTTGGACGATCGTAATTAGTTCAATTCCAGTGATAATTTTAGGTTTGGGACAGCAATTTTTAGGCTGGAGCGGCATCGATCAATTGCAGCCCATTTTTGGCTGGGTACTCGCACCCCAAGGCAATCCCCCGGGCCGCATGGCTTCTGTATTTATGTACGCTAATATTTTAGCTTGCTATCTGACAATTGCTTTTATTTTAGCAATGGGACTGTGGATGGAAGAAGTCAGTTGTCAGTTGTCAGTTGGCAGTTGTCAGTTGGCCGTTGTCAGTCGTCACCACTTACCAATGCCCAATGCCCAATTCCCAAGGCCCAATTACCGATTCCTATTTTTAAGTTGTGCAGCGATCGTCCAGGCTCTTGCTTTGATTTTTACTAATTCTCGCAATGCTTGGGGAATGGCAGTTTTGGCAGTTTTGGCTTTTGCATTTTATGCGGGTTATAAAAAATTATTAGCTGCGGTTTTGAGTGTGGCTAGCACAATTTTTTTGTCTGCCTTTGGCCCGGAACCACTGCGGCAATCTTTACGAAGAATTGTTCCGGCTTTCTTTTGGGCTAGACTCACCGACGAGATGTTCCCAAATCGGCCGACTGCTACTTTGAGAAAAACTCAGTGGGAATTTGCTTGGTCGATGACTCAGCAGCGTCCTTGGACTGGTTGGGGATTGCGAAATTTTACGCCTCTCTATCAAGCTCAGATGCAAGAATGGCTTGGTCATCCTCACAGTTTGATATTGATGTTGACTGCGGAAACGGGAATACCCGCAACGCTTTTTTTGTTTGGCTTAGTTGGTTGGGTTTTGGCTAGGGGTGTTTTGCTGCTGGCGAATTGGCCGCTGTTTTCTGCTGATATCAAACACGAGCAAATAGCAACACAGGAGGTAGGGGAAAATGCTTTAGCGATCGATCGCAACTCAAATTTTGATATCACAAATCAGGTATTTTGTCAAGAGTTAAGAGCGGCAGATCGCCTAATTTTTTTCAGTTATTTATTAGCCTTCGCCGCCTGTACGCTTTTTAACACTGTAGATGTGACGCTGTTTGATTTCCGAGTTAATACTACAAGCTGGTTGCTGTTGGCCGCAATTTGCGGAGTCAGCCAGAGGGAATAGGCGATCGGGCATCGGCCAAAGAGGGCATCGGGCATCGGTTATTGGTTATTGGTTATTAGAACGAACAACCAACAACCAACAACCCACTAATGACTAATGACTAATGGCTACGGACTAATGACTTCCTTTATTCCACCGTCACCGACTTCGCCAAATTGCGAGGCTGATCCACATCCAAACCCCGACGCGCCGCAATGTGATAAGCCAACAATTGCAGCGGAATCACTGTCACAATCGGCGACAACAATTCATCCACCAAAGGCACGGGCAAAACGCAGTCAAAAATATCGGCTTCCGCCACACCTTGCTTCGGCGTGACACCAATTAAACGGGCGTCGCGGGCCTTGGCTTCCTGAGCGTTGGAAAGCACTTTTTCGTAGACGCTTCCGGGCATCGCGATCGCCACTACAGGCACTTTCGCGTCCAAAAGGGCGATCGGGCCGTGTTTCATCTCTCCCGCCGGATATCCTTCGGCGTGAATGTAGCTAATTTCCTTCAGTTTCAGCGCCCCTTCCAAAGCAATCGGAAAGTTAATTCCCCGCCCCAAAAAGATAAAATCTTGGGTGTCTGTAAACTGGTGGGACAATTCCTCCACATACTGTTCTTGAATCTCCAAAAACTTCTCAATTTCTGCCGGCAACTGGCGCAAACCAGTAATAATTTCTGCCAATCTCTCCGTGCTGATTGTTTGCCGCTGGTGCGCCAAATCCAAAGCTAAGAAATAGAATGCCATCAACTGAGTGACAAAAGTTTTAGTTGCAGCAACGCCGACTTCTATACCAGCGTGGGTGTTGATTACCTGCGGCATCATGTGGGCGATCGAACTTTCAGTCCTGTTAGTAATGCCTAACATTCTCGCCCGGAATTTATCAGTAAAACCCGCGCGGCGCTGCTGTTCCATTCCCAAAGCAGCCAGCGTGTCCGCCGTTTCTCCCGACTGTGTTACCCCAATAGTTAAAGTATTTGCTGTCAGCGGTGCCGGTGCGTAGCGGTACTCAGAAGCGTACTGCACCGCAGTGGGAATATTAGCTAATTGTTCCAACAAATATTTGCCAATTAGCGAGGCGTGCCAGCTCGTTCCGCAGGCGAGAATCGAAATTTGTTCGACATCGGCGCAAAGCTCCTTGGGCAAGTTGAGATTGATGGGAGAGCGCGGATTTTCCGGCTGCCAATCGCTGTCTAAATAAGCCTCCAAACAAGCTCGGACTACCGCTGGCTGTTCGTAAATCTCCTTGTGCATGAAGTGTTTGAAGCCTTGTTTTTCGACTAAAACCGGACTCCAACCAAGGATGCGCGGGATTTTTTTCAGCCTTTCCCCTGCAAAGCTGTAAACTTCGACTCCCATCGGAGTTAGCCTTGCCAATTCGCCATTTTCTAAGGACAAAACAGTGCGGGTGTGAGATACTAAGGCCGGCGTGTCGGAAGCGCAGAAAAATTCACCAGCACCAAACCCAATCACCAAAGGAGCTTGCTGTCTGGCGACAATTATTTCGTCGGGAAAATCAGCGCAAATAACGGCGATCGCAAAAGCTCCCTCTAATTTATTTACCGCCTTTAAAACAGTTTCCAAAAACGATAAATCAGCAACTTTCTCGGCTTTTTTATCTTTTTCTTCTTCCTTCTCCCTTCTTGCTTCTTTCAAAAATTCAGCTATTAAATGAGGAATAACTTCTGTATCGGTATCCGAGACAAATTTATGTCCCTTCGCTTTCAATTCTTTCCGCAACTCGCGATAATTTTCGACAATTCCATTTTGAACTACCGCAATTCGCCCGCTATTATCCATGTGAGGGTGAGCGTTATATTCTTCAGGCTTGCCGTGAGTTGCCCAGCGGGTGTGTCCGATGCCGATGGGAGCCGGAGAGTCTATCTCTGCTAGCTTTTCCCGGAGGTTGTGCAATTTGCCCTTGGCTCGGATGCAGGTAATTTCTCCTTCCGAGATGGTAGCGAGGCCCGCTGAATCGTAGCCCCGGTATTCTAGTTTCTCCAATCCTGCTAGCAAAATCTCGCTTGCTGCTTGCGTGCCGATATAGCCAACGATTCCGCACATCTAACGTACTACTCCTGCTTAGCGATCGCAATAAAACTCAAGTTTTATCATTTTTACCTTCTTCCGGCCCCAGAATGCAGATTCCGCGACAAAAAAAGAGGGGGCGATTAAATCGCCCCCTCTTTTTTGCCCGTAATTCGATCGGCGTGCCGATCGGTATTTAGTAGGCTAGACCCATACTGCGAGTGGTTTCTGCTCCCAGGTAAACCCGGATGCTCAGAAAATCGGTCGGGCAAGCAGTTTCGCACCGCTTGCAGCCTACACAGTCTTCGGTGCGGGGAGATGAGGCAATCTGAGCTGCTTTGCAGCCATCCCAGGGCACCATCTCCAAAACGTCAGTCGGACAAGCGCGGACGCATTGAGTGCAGCCGATGCAAGTATCGTAAATTTTGACTGAATGAGACATTGAATATAGGCTCCCAACGAGTCACTAAAAATTTGCTGCCTCTGCGAGTGAACAGATTTGACGGCGAGGTGACACCGCTATAGCCTGCACAGAGAATTAAAGGTTAGTCTACCGCAGTGCCTGGAAGCACTTCGCGAAAAAGCGACAAAACTTCACAGTTATTCACCCTGAGAGTCTTATAGAACCCTTTTGGGATCTATTCATTCGCCAACCGTTTGAGCATCAGCCTGATGAAATACAAATTGAGTTTAGCAGTAGGATTGGTGAGAGTGGGCTCAAAGTTCACAGGCGAAACTCTTAGAGCATTACATCGAAGCGTTTGACAATCAAGCATCCAGGATACAAGCCCCCGGATTCATCCGTCCAGAAATAAAAAACGTGTATCCGATGAAACTTGCCGAACGTATTTATCTCGCGCAAGTCAATGCTTCAATCGAAAATCTAAAATCTCAAATCTAAAATCGATTGACCGTTCAATCACGATCGCGAGTTGCCACCACGACAAATCCTGTTTTCCCCTGTAGTGCCATTTTTTCGGCTTTCGTTAGTTTCCGTGCCACTTTAAACCGGATCTGGGTCATAATCTGGGGATCGAGTTTTTACTTTCTCTGCGATGAGCCGCTCCGGGTGATACCCCTTGCCCTTGGAGAATGATCGTCTTAGGAATATTGACGGGCCCGAGTGTGAAAATAATCGAGGTTGTGACTCAACATTTCAATCAAGCCACAGTCATCGGACACACTGGCTTTTGTGCAATGGATCTGAGATATTGCACCATTATCGATAACCCTTCTCTGGGCGGGCTCTCCTGCCCACCCCACAAGAAAATGCACTTGTTGTGGAACAGGCCCGAAAGCCTGTTCTTAAGAATGGTGCAAGATGTGAGATCGATCGAAAACGGCAGTCTGACTGGTGTCAACGGCTAGATGTTGTTTGATGCCATTGGTGCATTTGTAATGGCAGAAGCCTTGAGACTCGACACTCGCAAAATGCACGTATTTTTCGCCGCTACACGGAGGTATTAGAGGATTTCTAGCCGTTTGTCAATCAATTTTACGCTGTGAGCTAATGAAGGGAGATCGGGGAGCCAAGAAGAAGCCCACCAGACTAGCGAAGAGAATCGGTGTAAAAGTGCTGAATCCTGTCAACTTAGCGAGTAGCAGAGTTGTACTAATTGGAGTTCGAGTAACTGTTGAATTCAGAGCAGCCATTACACAAATCATTGCCAAAGTCTCGTTGGATGCGGGATTAATGATAGCAATTGCCTTTCCTAAACAGGCTCCTATAAAAAACAGCGGGATGATAATTCCCCCCCGCCAGCCTCCATTTACGGTCGTACTAATGGCAAACACTTTAGCAATAACTAAAGTTAAGATCAATCCCAAAGAAAAGTTTCCCTCAACAATTTTTTCAATTTGATGTTCGCCAAAGAAACGAGTGAGCGGAAAAAAAGCTGATAAAACACCAAGTCCTAGCCCAGCTAAAGTAGTGCGTACATAAATGGGACTGGGTATCGAATCAAACAAGCGACCTACACTGCGAAATACAGCGATAAAAAGCCACCCCACGATCGCACCTACGATTCCATAAGCAATCGCTGCGCCAAAGTCATAAAGGCTGTCCACATTGTATTGAGGAAAATGCCAGGTAGGACCAATTCCTAGCTTGGTAATTGCTACAAAGATGGTGTAACTTGCACAACTTGCCACGACTGCAGGCAATATTGCTTCAAAATACTCCACAACATTCTGATGATGCAGAATTTCTAAAGCAAAAAAAGTACCACCCAAGGGAGCGCCGAACAAAACTGTAAAACCAGATGCCATGCCAGCAATACTCAAACTTCGCAGTGCCTCTCCGCGCAATTGAAAGCGATCGGCTAACCACGTACCAATTGAACCTGTGACTTGCACCATTGGTGCTTCTGGGCCAGCACTGCCTCCACTTGCAATACTGATTAGCGACGACAGAATCATCGAAGGATTCTCGTTCATTGGTAACCGCCCACCATTGAGATGAATATTGTCAATAATCAACCCTATTTCGCCAGGATTTCCCAGCCAATGAATGAGCAAACCGATGAGCAAACCCGCAAGCGGCATGATGATTAGTAGAGAAAGTCCACTAAAATATTCAAATCCCACCATCATGTAAGACAAAAATATCCAATAACTTGCACCAAACAAACCACAAATGATTCCTAGCATTGCCCATAGGAATACCGAACGTGTGAGATTTACTGGGTTTCGTTTCATTGCTTATTCCTTGTCCCTAACTAGGCAGTTAGGAAGTCTTAAAAACTATTTTGTATAATAGTATACTGTTTTTTGGGTCTGTATCTTCTATTGACTCAAAAATGTATGAGCCCGATCGAGCTTTCGGCTCGCGGGCTCTGTATAATTCCGATCTAACCGGATTTGATTTGAGAAAAAACTCAAGTCTTTATGCCAATTTCCCAAAGTTGTGCAACTGTTGTAAGGACTTGTTGTTTGATATTTTGGCTTTTAGCAAGGATTTGGGTGAACTAGCCCCTATACCCACTGTTGCAAACTTTTTGATAATTAGGGCTTACTACACACCCGCGCCAATCGATCGACTAAAAGCCTAATTTTTCTAACACGGGCTTAGTTGACACAATATGCCGATCGAGTCCTAGTTTTTTCGGTTCCACACCCAAAGCCAAAGCCACCAACTGCGGTAAATGCAGCACAGGCAAACCCAACTTGCGCCCGATTACTTTTTCCACCTCCGGCTGGCGCGAATCCAAATTCAAGTGACAAAGCGGACAAGGCGTTACCATACAATCAGCGCCATTGTCAAGAGCATCTTGAATATGTTTGCCTGCCATCCCAAAAGATTGGTTAGTGGCATAACTCGCCAACGGCCAGCCGCAGCACTGCGTCCGACCTCGATAGTAAACCGGAGTTGCCCCGATCGCCCGAAATACATTTTCCATCGATTCCGGTTGGTGCGGGTCATCGTAAAGCAGCTTATCCTGAGCTCGCAGCAGGTAGCACCCGTAAAAAGACGCGCACTTCAAACCGGAAAGCTTGCGGGTGACTCGCTTCTGCACTTCGTCGAGTCCGTAATCTGCAACGATCGCCCACAGCAGATGTTTCACCTCGGTACTGCCTTGATAAGGCGAACAGCCTTGTTTTTTGAGTAAACCGTTGACTTTTTCTATGTAGTTGGGATCGGTTTTCTGAGATTCCTTGAGGCGATCGTCCACATGACCGATTACCCCTTGACAAGTGCTGCAATGTGTCAGCAAAGGCAGATTCAGTTCCTCAGCCAAAGCAATATTGCGAGCGTTGACAGTATCTTCGAGTAACTGCGAATCTTCTTTGAAAGTGCCAGAACCGCAGCAGGAAGCTTTTTTGAGTTCCACCAGTTCAATCCCCAACGCTTGAGTTAGCGCCATTGTAGACAAGTAAAGTTCGCGGGCCGCCCCTTGGGCAACGCAACCGGGAAAGTAAGCATATCTGAGAGTTTGGGATGGCATAGTCGTTTCTGCTGGGGACACAAGGTTCGGGAAAAGAAACTTGAGCGATCGAAGTCGGGAGGCTTCCTGCTTAGTTTTCCCTCTTTATAATTAACGTATCACCGCCTACCTAGGAGCCCACTGTCACCTTTTCTCAAGGATTTTGAGTTGATGACAGACGCACCATGAACCCAAAATTCCGGTTCCTCAACTTGATCGGGTGGCTAAACGAGATGATTGATTTTGGGCTATTGGGGTTTTTTTGCCTTAGCCCTAGAGTTGCTGCGATCGTCCGTGTCCCAATTGTCGCTGGCCCGTGTCACTTAGAAAAGCGGCCAGCCTTTCTCCTGCAGATCCCCCTTTCGGATAAGATTAGATACGCAGCAACCAATGAGGACACGATGTTATGAGCCAAGACGACATTTTTGCTAGAGTCCAGAAAATTGTGAAAGAGCAACTGGAAGTCGAGAATCTGAGCGATGTCAAGCCCGAATCCAACTTTGCTAACGATTTAGGAGCAGATTCCTTAGATACAGTAGAGCTGGTAATGGCGTTGGAAGAAGAGTTTGATATTGAAATTCCCGACGAAGCAGCCGAAGGAATTACTACGGTTCAAGCTTGTGTAGATTACATCAACAAGGAACTTGCAGCTCCAAAAGCATAAAATACCTGTCTTTTCCCCTAAGAGGAGAGAAGTTAGAAAACTGGAAACTCCTCTTTTGTTCTGCGTTCTGGGTGTTTAATTTTTTGAAACTGAAATCATGACAAATTTAGAGCGTAAGCGCGTTGTTATCACGGGTCTCGGCGCGATTACACCGATCGGCAATACCTTGTCCGAGTATTGGGACGGGTTGCTTGCCGGGAAGAATGGTATAGGCCCGATCACCTTATTCGACCCGTCGCGGCACGACTGCCGCTTTGCCGCAGAGGTGAAGGGTTTCGACCCACACGACTATTTAGAGCGCAAGGAAGCAAAGCGGATGGATCGCTTTGCTCAATTTGGGGTATCAGCGAGCAAACAAGCTGTTGCTGATGCGAAGTTTGAGATTAACGACCTGAACGCAGAACAGGTGGGTGTCATTCTTGGCACTGGCATTGGTGGCCTGAAGGTTTTGGAAGACCAGCAAGAGATTTATCTGAATCGCGGTCCCGATAGATGCAGCCCGTTTATGATTCCCATGATGATTGCAAATATGGCCGCGGGCCTGACGGCGATTCAAACGGGCGCTAAGGGGCCAAACTCTTGCACGGTGACGGCATGCGCTGCCGGGTCAAATGCCGTGGGCGATGCGTTTCGCCTAGTTCAGGGGGGTTACGCGCAAGCCATGATTTGCGGCGGTACCGAAGCTGCGGTGACACCTTTGTGCGTGGCTGGTTTTGCTGCGGCGAGGGCGCTTTCAACTCGCAACGATGACCCGACTCATGCTTGCCGTCCGTTCGATCGCGATCGTGATGGTTTTGTCGTCGGCGAAGGTGCTGGCATTCTGATTCTAGAAGAAATGGAACACGCTCTGGCGCGCGGCGCAAAGATTTACGCAGAAATCGTCGGCTACGGTTTAACTTGCGATGCGTATCACATGACTTCTCCGGTACCGGGGGGGAACGGTGCGTCGCGGGCGATGGCTTTAGCGCTCAAGGATGCGGGTTTGACGCCGGATCGAGTGAGCTATATCAACGCTCACGGCACGAGCACGCTTCCCAACGATTCTACGGAAACGAAAGCGATTAAAAAGACCTTGGGAGACCACGCTTACAAAGTAGCAATTAGTTCTACCAAGTCGATGACCGGCCATCTTTTGGGCGGTTCTGGGGGAATTGAGGCGGTGGCGACGGTAATGGCGATCGCCAACGACAAAATTCCGCCGACAATCAATCTGGAAAATCCAGATCCCGAGTGCGATTTGGATTATGTTCCTCATACAAGCCGCGATCTAAAAGTTGATGTGGCGCTGTCGAATTCCTTTGGATTTGGGGGCCACAACGTGACTCTGGCATTCAAGAAGTTTGTTCAGTAACAGCTAATCCAAAATCGAGAGTTAAAAGGTAAAAAAATATTTTTTTACCTTTGTAGGGTAGGCATCTTGCCTACCCTAACTTTCTAAAGTATCACCGGAGCGATCGTATGAATCAACCCATTATTCGATTTTTGACAACCAAGAATTATAAAAATCTGCACTTAGATCCATCTGTAAATTTAAACAACCTTAATATATTTATCGGCTCAAACGGTTCAGGCAAAAGCAATTTCATCAGTTGTTTGAATTTTTTAAAAGATTGCCTAATAGCTATTCCCGACGCAAATCGGGACATGAGTAGTTTTGAGGATGCTGTTGCTAAAATTGGTGGTGGTAGAATTTTAGATGTCAATATTGAAAGTCCAGCAAAGGTCAGTATAGCTTGCTGTTTTTCGCAAATTAACCAAACTGGTAATCCTCAAAAAGACAGCGCAATTCTTGATTTCAAACTTTATACCGATCGACAAAACGTAAGGGCGAGTATCTCTGAAGAATATCTGTATGACGGAGAAGATTTGCAGGAAAATTACAGCAGGCAACCTTTCTATTACTATAAATTGCATAACAGAGAATTAGGGCAAGGAGTTTTATCTGTTTACAAGTCTCCCGGTCAAGTGTCAACTCAGTTTGAACCTTTAGATAACATTCCTACAAATTCTTTTGGTTTGTTGACAATTCCGACACTGCTTGAAAATAGTAAATTAGCACCAGAAAATACACCTGTTTACAAAATTAGAAGAGAATTAATTGAATTTATTTCAAAATGGCAATTTTATAATGCCAATAACATGAATTTGAATTTAATTAGAACCGAAGAGCCTAAAATAGGTGGAAGTGATATTTACCTATCTGCATCTGGAGATAATCTGGCCTTAGTTTTGGATAATTTAAGCCAAAAAAATATCGACTTTGAAGATAGCCTGAACGAGGCGATGAAATCGATATTACCAAAAACTCGTCGCATTAGACCTGTACGTTCTGGTCGCCTATCTCTCACTGTAGAATGGTATTTTGAAGATATCAAAGAAGTATTTTACCTTAATGAAATGTCAGATGGAACTGTGAGGATGCTTTGTTGGGCAACTATATTACATTCTCCACTTCTTCCTTCTTTGATAGTTATGGATGAACCGGAATTAGGATTGCACGTATCGTGGATGCCAATTTTAGCTGAGTGGATTAAAAAAGCTGCCACCAGAACTCAGATAATTATTACCACACATAGTCCCGACCTTTTAGATCACTTTACCGATCGTTTAGAGAATGTTCTTTGTTTTTATCCCGAAAACAGAACGTATTTCTCAGTCAAATCTCTTTCAAAAGAACTGCTGAAGCCAAAACTTGAAGAGGGATGGCAATTGGGCGACTTATACCGTGTTGGCGATCCAAGTATTGGAGGATGGCCGTGGTAGTGTGGGTTTTCTCTGGAGGCGGTGAGGCTGAGGTTAGAGGATTCTTTCCTTTTTTAGAAAAAACTTTTCCGGGCTGTAGATTTGAACGAAAAACACCAGTTCGTCAAAAACCCGGCCCTAAAGCTAATAAAGCAGGTAGTTATGGAAGAACAGGTCAAAGCTTAATCGAGCAAATAAAGCAAGAATTACCGATCGCCTTAAAAGCGGAAGCAAATAAATGCGACCTGATTTTAGTTTTTGACGATTTGGATTGCCGCGATTCTCAGACACAAAAATCAAAAATATTGGCAGAGTTATCAAAAATACCAGAATGTGCTGACATCGAAAAATTTGTTGGGTTTGCCGCGCCGGAAATCGAAGCTTGGATTATTGCTGATTGGAATAATTCAATAGCTAAACATTCAGATTTGAGAAGCAGACATAAACGTATGTGTTGGTGGCTGAGTACAGAAAAAAAAGTTTCTTTTGAGAATCCCGAATCATTTAGTGAATACGATCCTCAAAGAGATTGCTGTCGAGAAAAACTATAGTCATTTCAAATAAGTATGAGACACTCTTTCTGCACAATAAGCACGAATAACTTCATCAAGAGATGTGCCAGGAGACGCATACATTTTAGCTCTCTTTAATGCACTAAAATCATGCTCAATATCATTTAAGTCAGGAGAGTATTTTGGTAAAAAAAGTATCTGATGGCCTGCTTCCTCCACCAGGAGCCTAATTGCTGTCTTACGATGAATCGGTGCATTATCCATGATTAATATTGATGGTATTGTTAAAGATGGCAATAAATATAAAGCTAACCACCCTTCAAAACTTTCTGCATTCAAGCTCCCTGTAAAGACCATAGGTGCAATCAAGTCCTTGTTGCCTTTTCTTCTTCCTGCTACTAAATTTTCTCTTTTTCCGCGTTTTCCTTGTCTCTCCCCATATACTTTTCTCCCTTTTTTTGACCACGCATAAACACAAGCATGAAACTCTTCAAACCCTGACTCATCAATAAATACAAGGCTTTTACTCCCATGAACTTTAATTAAAGTTCTCAGTGTTTGGTAGTATTGTATTCTTTCTTCTCTATTCCTTTCTCTATAACGAAATTCTTTTTTTTTATCGTAATTTTCATTTTCTTTAAGGCATAGCATATGGCACTCGCTCTCACCCCGAATTTCCTTGCTCTTTCTATTAATCTTGCTTCGGGATTTTCTTCTACATCTTTTCTGAGCATTTCCCAGTCTATCTTTCGCTCACGGTGTTCTACCTTAGTGGCTCGAAGGTCTTCCCTCCCTAGCCATCTGTATATTGTTGCTCTTCCTACTTTAAACAGGGCGGCGGCTTTGGTTATACCCCCTCCATTTTCCACATAATCCACTACTCTTTTTCTTAAATCTAGACTGTATGCCATTTTTCGGCTCCGAGTTAACAATTTTTCTTGATTTTACATCATCTTGCATTTGTCTCACATTTATTTGAAATGACTATATCAGAAGCTTTAATTGAGTCAAGTGTTCAAGATGAGGTCGATCGCGATAAAGCACGCTTTTCTAAAGGAGATCATACTCCTTTGCTATTGAGGGAAATCGATCCAAATGAAGTCCAGAAAAAATGTCCCTTATTTCGCGAACTCTATAACTATCTCAATAATTTTTGTCGTTGTCCATAAAGGGTCAGATAAAAATTTATTGAGGTAAACTGTAAGCCAACTTTTGCCAAGCATTAGTAGTGTTAAATTAGATTTTCCCCAAACAAAAAGCGCCCCTATTTCTAGGAGCGCTTTTTGCTAATCAAAAGCTAAAACTTAGCCGTTGATAGAAGGAGCAACCAAAGCTACTGGAGTGACTTCACTAGCAGCCAAGTCGAGAGGGAAGTTGTGAGCGTTGCGCTCGTGCATTACTTCCATACCCAAGTTAGCGCGGTTGATGACATCAGCCCAAGTATTGATGACGCGACCTTGAGAGTCGATAATCGATTGGTTGAAGTTGAAACCGTTCAAGTTGAACGCCATCGTGGAGATACCCAAAGCGGTAAACCAGATGCCGACTACCGGCCATGCACCTAACAAGAAGTGCAAGGAACGGCTGTTGTTGAAGGAAGCGTATTGGAAAATCAAACGACCGAAGTAGCCGTGGGCTGCAACGATGTTGTAGGTTTCTTCTTCTTGACCGAATTTGTAACCGTAGTTTTGCGATTCGGTTTCGGTGGTTTCGCGAACCAAGCTAGAGGTAACTAGAGAACCGTGCATGGCGGAGAACAAGCTACCACCGAAGACACCAGCTACTCCCAACATGTGGAAGGGGTGCATCAGGATGTTGTGCTCGGCTTGGAACACGATCATGAAGTTGAATGTGCCGGAGATTCCCAAGGGCATACCGTCAGAGAAGCTGCCTTGTCCGATGGGGTAGATCAAGAATACTGCGGTGGCTGCTGCTACTGGTGCAGAGTAAGCGACGCAGATCCAAGGGCGCATTCCCAAGCGGTAGGACAGTTCCCATTCGCGACCCATGTAGCAAAATACACCGATCAGGAAGTGGAAGATTACCAATTGGTAAGGGCCGCCGTTGTACAGCCACTCATCGAGGGAAGCTGCTTCCCAGATGGGGTAGAAGTGCAAGCCGATGGCGTTGGATGAGGGGACAACTGCACCTGTGATGATGTTGTTGCCGTACATTAAGGAACCTGCTACTGGTTCGCGGATGCCGTCGATGTCCACTGGTGGGGCAGCGATGAAGGCGATGACGTAGCAGATGGTGGCGCTGAGCAGGGTGGGAATCATCAAGACGCCGAACCAACCTACATAGATGCGGTTGTCGGTGGATGTTACCCACTCGCAGAAGCGTTCCCAGACGTTGGCGCTAGAGCGCTGCTGTAAGGTCGTTGTCATGGTTTTATGATTGCGTATGAATTTGTCAATGTTCGGATGATGTTTATATTATTACGCCTATCGTTAAGGTTTGTAAAGGGGTGTGGCGACAGTTAAACTGATGCGGGCAATAAGCTGAGGTTATGTTGAGCCTGGGGTATCGGTATTGGGCGTTATTGACTGTCCGCTTTGCTCTCAATGACTTGGTGAATCTGGGGCGGCACATCAGACAAGAAGTTCAGCCCCGTCTCGCGCTCCACCTGACGCACCGATACTCGAAAGCTTTTCCATCCCCTGCCTTTGACGCTGGCATCGTTGGGCATTATCGGGACTTAAACATAAAATACGATAAAAATAGGTTATAATGCTTATATCCTACATTCCGCACTTCTTAACATAGTCAGAAGTGCTTTTACGGAAAACCATTATTCCAGGGCTTTTATCTGCAATTATTTCTCAATAACAATTATTGTACGGGAAATAGATAATGATTCTTTATAAAAAGCAATATAGTTTAATAATGCTGTAAGTCTTACTGAGTAAAGCTTACAGCAATTTTTGATATAATTCATCAGAATAATATTAAGAAGTGCGGAATGTGGGTTATATAGCAAGCATATAACGTTAAAAATGACCGATGAAAGAGACAAGCCCTGCCGCGATGCCCCCCTGCTTCGATAGATGGTGTCAAAGATTTGACGATATTTTTCGTCATCTTGACCCAACAACGAGAGTTTAGGAACTATTTAGGGGGATTATTGGGAGCTCGGGAACGAAAAAAACTGTCGCAGATGGCAGAAAATGCCTTGGCGAGTAACTTACCACAAATTACATCATTTTTTAACCACAGCGCCTTGGTCATTCAATGAGCTCAATCAACGTCGCCTAGACGTAATAAATCAGTGCAACCAAACCAAGATTAGTCGAGGATTTAGCCTGATAATAGATGGTTCAGGTCACAGAAAAAGTGGTAATTTTACCGACGGTGTAGGCAGACAATACATCGGACAAATCGGAAAAACTGACAATGGGGTAGTAATATTTACAAGTCATCTATATGATGGTAAAAAGAGCCTGCCATTAGATATTGAATTATATAAAAAAGCCTACTCATTACCAGAGGGAAACGAGGACCCTGAATTTAAGAAAAAGCCAGAAATCGCCATAAATTTAATCGACAAAACCTTAGCGAGAGGCTATCAACCAGGAATAGTATTGATGGATGCAGGGTATGGTAATAACACCAGTTTTGTACAAGAATTAGAAAACCGCCAATTAAAATATATCGGAGGAATCGCCAAGAATCGCAAAGTAATAATTCAAAAAACCGAAAATGAAACAGAAGAAATTCGAGTAGACAATTTAACAAAAGCATTGCCTGTAAGCTGTTTAGCATTTAAACTGGGTGATTAAGGCTGAAACCCTTTACAGGCTTAGATAGCCTCGAAAATTTAAATGGTGAACAGCTTAGAGGCTTTCACAAAAATTCAACTCAATTTAGAACAACCGAGAACAGTATGGGTAGCAATTCAACAAGTCGAGTTATCACAATGCACGGGTAAGAAAGTAATAGCCATCGTCATGAATGCAGATACTTTCGAGACCGCCAGTGAAATAGATTATTTGATGAGTAATGTTTACTTATCAAAAGCGACAGAGGAGTGGATAGTAAAAACTTATTCACAAAGAAATTGGGTGGAAGTTTTCTATCGGGAAGCTAAGGGCTGGTTGGGGTTAAAGGAATATCAAGTCAGAGATGAAATCAGCCTGAAAAGACATTTCATTATGGTGTTTTGTGCCTACAATTTCATTCTCTGGCATACCTTAACAGGAGGATTAAGGCGCAAATGGGCAAACAAACCTTTAAACACTTTTAGTGATGCACTCGAAGCATTTCGGACGGCCATATCTTTTAGGGAAAGTGAAATGGTTGAACCAAAATTGGGACGTATTCTCCGCTTATAAAGCCAGTTTAGGCTTTGTTTGGGCTTAAAATTTCTTTAAGTCCCGTTATTTGCACCCCCTGAACGCTTACGATTTTTTTGAGCAAGCTATAAAAGCGATCGTTAATCCAAATCTGCAAGAACCATCTTTAATTCCTCAAATTTAGACCTGAATTCTTACGTGCCCACTAGCCCGACTAAAGCATTTGGACATACAGCCAGAGGTTTGAAACATAAATTTTCGCCCCTCTGCCTACCCTACATCTCTAGCCCCAAAATCACATCACCCGTTTCCTGCCGGTATCCGCACAGTGAAAATAGACCCTTTTCCCTCTTCGCTTTCTAGCAAAATTTCCCCGCCCATCATCTGACAGTAGTAGCGGCTGAGTGTCAGCCCCAACCCGGCGCCGTCGTACTGTCGCGCCGCTGAAGAGTCAGCTTGCACAAAAGCTTCAAACAATTTGTGTTGTTGTTCTTCCGACATTCCAATTCCGGTATCTTTAACCGATAAACAAATCCAATCCGAGTCTTGAACATTCGGCAGGGGACAAGCAATCGCCACAGAATGAGTTTCATCGGCAGCCATTGAATCGTCAATCGCCGATCGCCCTGCTGCATTCAATTTTCCACTTCCTGCAATGCGCCTCACACTCACTTTCACTCTACCGTTTTTGGTGAACTTCGCAGCATTACTCAGCAGATGTATCAAAACCTGGCGCACTTTTTTGAAATCTGCGTGCATTATGCCCACAGTTCGATCGCACTCAATCTCCAAAACATTGCCATTTTTCTCTACCAACGGTTTCGCGGCACTCGCCACATTATCAACCAGGGATTCGATGTCAAACTCCTGGATTTCGAGTTTCATACTCCCCGCTTCAATTTTTGACAAATCAAGGATATCGTTAATCAAAGATAGCAGATGCGCCCCTGCTTTTTCAATCTTCTGCAAATCGGCTACAAACTCATCAAATCCCGCATCCTGGGCATCTTCTGAAAGTAGTTGACTGTAGCCGATAATCGCATTTAAAGGCGTCCGCAATTCGTGGCTCATATTTGCTAAAAACTGGCTTTTAGCAGTGTTAGCTGCGACGGCGACTTCCTTAGCTTGTTCTAATTCTTTTGTATGTCCCGAAACCCGCTCGATTAGGTGATTGAGAGAGGCAGCCAGAGAGCCGATTTCGCCTTGTCCGGTGACGGGCGCTCGCAACTCAAAATTAGACTCAGCGGCTACTTGTTGGGCCACCTGAGTGACGCTGATAACAGGTTTGGCGATCGCCCGACTGGTGCGGTAAGCCACCATTCCAGCCACCACTACCGACAGCAGCATACTAATAATAATTATGGTTTTTTCCATTCCTTGGGCGTCTTCCATCACTTCACCGCCTTCGCCCTCTTGCTGCTGGGCAATCTCCAGGATTTTGCTCAATTCCTCAAGGCTGCTGTTGAGCTGTTTTACACCTTCTCCGCTTTCGATTGCGAGCAATTTTCTGGCCGACTCTATCTCGCGAGGCGATAGTTGCGATTGCTGTATTTTCTGCAAAGTTGACTTGAGAGTATCGGCGTAGGCTTCTAAATTTTTCGTGCAATCTTGGAGTAAAAACTTGAGAACTTCCGGTTTTGCTGCCAGCCAAGCGGGTTGGCTGTCGGCAAATTTTTCTATACGCAACCGCAGATTTTTTGCCTGAACAATACTCTTAACCAACTGCTCTTCTTGCTGTTTGATCTCGATCGAATTATCTACAAAAGAATCTAGCTGTGAACCCTGCAATTGGGCCGCCAGCGCTGCATCTTTAAAATTGCCGAGCAATTGTGCTTGTAGGTGAGCATCATTGAGTTGTTTTAATCCTTGTCCTTGGTAGTAATCGGCAATCACCAGTCCGCTCAGCGAACCCAAAAATGCGATTCCTATTGCCAGCAAATACCCGTAGCCAATTTTTTTATGGATAGGCAAACCCCCTATTTTAGAGGGTAAACTTTGGCTGACTCTCAAGGATATTTTTTTGACAAAATCCTGGCTGTTTTTTTTTGTCTTCACGGTTTCTCCAGAAGCCACTTCTCCGGAAATTAAAACTGGCATCTGTTTACCTAAATTGGTATTTTTTGGGTTAACATTTCGCGTTTTCACCTTTTTTTTCTGCGGGTTAAATGGTTCTAAGTCTGGATTCAATTCCCCCTGGTCTTCCCAAACGGCAACCGAGAAACTTGCTTCGTGTCCTGTTTTTTTTAGCAAGTTAATTTTTGACATATGCAACCCCTGTTTTCTGTTAAAATCTACCACGCTCTTAATTTCTCCAAACGGAAAAGCTTGTCTATTTGACCGCAGACATCTGCGAAAAAGCATCTGAAACTCTTGTCGAGTCAGAGGAGAAACTTAAATTCGGTTGATGTCTAATAGATAATTAGGCTGTTGAGGGCTGTTGCCAAATTACTTTTTCGACTCGTAAAAGTCTGCAGCAGGCAAAAAATAAAAACTTATCCCCGCAGTGAGTTATCCCTGCGTGGAGTTTTACAGGCAGAAAATTCTCTCTGACCTGTTTTGCCTGTGAGTAGCCCAAAGCTGATATTGTCTGTTGACAATGCACCCGATTCCTCAGCTTTGGAGTTTGGCTGCCAGCAATGCGACGATTGCTTGACGGTTTTTGTTGAGCATCCGACAACTTTTTAGCACAGAATGTCACAAATGCAGCAGCCGATCGAACTTTTGCACCCTGGCGATCGACTTTTGGCATCGTTGCCCCGCAAAGACAAGTCTGAGGTGAAGTGCCGTTAGTTGAGTATAACTGTAGGTCTTACCAAAAGAAACCCGGTTTCTGCGACTCAACTGTTGGCGATTGCGAGTTCTGGAGTGGCAGCGGTCAATTCGATCGCCAGTGCTAGCTTGCCGTCTCTACCCAAAGCTTCATCGGCCAAGTGTACCATCCAGCGATTCGGCTTGGCTTGGGGTCTGGCGGCGAGTACCAAAGCCCAAGCTTCCCGTTCTTTGCCGCGACCCAACAGCGCAGCACACACAGTCAAAGCTGTGGCCGTTGAACGGCCGATCCCACTTTGGCAGCAGATGAGCAAACTGCCTCCCTGCGACGACATTTTGAGGGCGAAGTCAATAATTTTCAGTACATCCTCAAGGGTAGGCAAGATTTGATCTGGGTCGTCAACGGGGGTGTCGAGGTCGTTAAACTCCAGGCACATTCGGTTCGGGATTTGATGAAAAGTTTTGGGTTCGGGAACACCCGGACTGCCGATCGAGATCAGGTATTTAATCTCGCGTCGCGCAGGGCGCTCAACAATGTATTCGCTGGCTTCTACTTGCGAAGCAATCAGGATTTCCGGCAGTTTGCGATCCGAGAAATCTGCTGAGACTGAGGGATCAAAATCAACTGTTTCTGCCTGAGTGCTGACATCCGCCAAGTATTGGGCAGCCAGCGCGCGAACGTCAGCAAATTCCCGATTTAAAGCTGTTTCCAGAGCCAAAATAGCAGCCGTTGAGCCAATTTGACCGAGGGATTTAACAGCCTTTTGGCGCACTCCAGAAGTTTCGTCCCCCAGCAGCCGCGCCAAACCTGCCACAGCTTCCTCTGTCCCAATTTCCCCCAAAGCAGCAGCAACTCTCCACCGCACATAAGATTCGCTGTCGCCAATTGCGCTCGCCAGTCCCGCGACCACCATTTTTGGCAATTTCGCATCTCCCTCTGTATTGATGTTCCCAAGGGCAACCGCCGCCCTGCCGCGCACGAAAATATCTCGATCCGAGAGCGATCGCATGACGGCCACCACAGCCACCTCGCTGCTGATTTCTCCCAAGGCAGAAACTGCACTGCCGCGCACGTCTGAGTCGTCGTGGTTGAGGGCTTGCACCAGCCCGGCCACAGCCGTTTCCGTGCCGATTTGTCCCAAGGCCTCGGCGGCCCTCAAAGAAACTGCATAGGAGTCGGGATCGTCGTGAAGCAATTCTACTAAGCTGGGTACTGCCTCACAATCGCCGATTTTCCCCAAAGCTGCCGCCGCCCTAGCGCGGACGATGTGATTTTCGTCTCTGAGGGCATTCAGCAGCCCGGGAACTAGCTCAGAGACGCCGATTTTCCCGCAGTTGACGGCGGCCCGCCAGCGCACCTCGGAGTCTTGGTGTTTGAGGGCTTTCAGCAGCGCGGGGACGGCTGTTTTCGGGTTAATTTTGCCCAAGGCCCAAACAGCCCAGGCGCGCACCCTGGACTCTGGGTGTTTGATGGCTTTGAGCAGTGCTGCGGCGGCTGGTTTCGAGTCAATTTCTCCTAAAGCCCAAGCGGCCCAAGCTTGGATTTGGGAATCTTTGGATTCGAGCGATCGGGCTAATTCAATTACTGCTGCTTCGGAGCCGATTTTCCCGATCGCTCGAATCCCATCAAGGCGCACTGCACTTTCTTTGTGGTTCAATGCGGCCACCAGCATTGGAATTGCCATATCGGAACTTGTTAGGGCCAACAGTTGAATTTTGAGCAGCGGCGAAGTGGGGATTTTTTCGATTAATTTTATTGTGGCTGTTTGAAATTCTGGCTTTACCGTTCCTGCTAGCTTCGAGCCTAGTTTTAAATTTACTTTTAGAGCTAATTTTACTGCCCGCAAAGCCAGACTTTGCTGTTCTACTTGCGGCAATATAGTCGCCAAGGTTCGCATCCCTTGTTTTTGTTTCAAATATTTTTGATGGAATTGAGCATCGCTGAGCTCGGGTAGCTGTTGGATGAGGCTTGCTGCTGATGTCACTGATTTATCCTAATATTTTGGCGAGCGGTTGATATTGCTCTTTTAAACTGTCTTTAAAAAATATGGCGTCTACAAAACGCTACTTCTAAAAAAAAGCTTGCACCACTTCTAAAATATGTCTTATTCCACTATTTTTGCAACTCCCCAATTATTAATTATCGGGTTTGTTTGGGCGATCGGCTTGACAATTAGTAGCGCTTGCTGCTTGGCATCGTTGGGTTTTTAACTGGCCTAGCTCTGCTATATCATTTTATACTCACATCTTGCACCATTGTCAGCAACAGGCAAAAAGCCGGTTTCACAAGAAAATTCACTCTTCGCTTCACAGGCATCTTGCCTGTTAATCACAGCTTATTGAGAATGGGGCAACATCTTATTTTATACCAACTTGGTTTGAAATAGCGATCGGCGACTGACAATCAAGCATCCAGGATACAAGCCCCCGAATTTATCTCGCGCAAGTCAATACTTCAATTCTTTAATCTAAAATCTCAAATCTAAAATCGCGCAATCGATTGACTGCCGCGAACCGGAAACAGCTTGATTGCGGGACAATCTCTCAACCAGCATAGGGCCCTTTTTTCAAAACCTTAGCCAAAGCGTTATCGTTATCTCGCAAACCTTCGTAAAAAAACATCACTTCTCCTTGAATCCCGCAAGAGCGGTTGTAAGCAATTACTTGCAACAACAGTTCGGGAGTTATGCTATATTTGCTGCCTCGATTCGTCAACAAAATACCGGGCGACACGCACTTTAATTGCTGCCCGCTAAGCTGTCCCCCAATCATTTTATCGACCAATTGTTTGTAAGCATTAAAATCGCGGCGATAAAACTGCGGGTGAAGCAGATCCACCAAATTTTTATCAACCCAAGCTTGAGAATCTTGCAAATATTCCACCAGTCCCCACTCATAAGGACTCGGCGACATCGATAGCAACAAATCAGGATTAATTGCTTTCACTTCTCGGTATAAACGAGCCACAAACTCAGTAATAATATCAGCACGCCACTGCAGCCAATGTTGCTCTTTACAATCCGATGGTGGTGCTCTACCGCACTCTTCTCGATAGCGTTTAACCGTTTTTTCGTCATAACCGCCTTCTACCGGAAACGCAATGCGATCGTCTCCTTGAACGCCGTTTACCGGATAATTCTTAGCAACTTCCAGCATCAACCCCAGCACAAAGTCTTGCACTTCCGGATCGAGAGAATTCATCCAGTCAAAGTTATTTTTCTTAAGTAAATTACCGCTGGCATCGCGGGCAATCCACTCAGGTTTTTTCGCCAGCAAATGACCGCCATTGCGATTGTAAGAACTCACAAATCCGTATTCAAACCAAGGAATAACTTTGAGTCCGGCTCTATTTGCCTCAACAATTAATTCTGCCAAGGGGTCGCGACCTCGATACCGCGCGTCAATTTCCGCCCCAAATTGTTCGCACATAATTTGAGAAGGATAAGCCGTAAAACCCCCGTTCCAAACCACAGGAAAAACGGTATTAAATCCCGTATCGGCGAGAAAGTCCATTGCCTCAGCAATTCGCTCTTTTGATGTGAGAACTTTGCAGTCAGTTGTGGGTATCCAAACGCCGTGAATTCCAGCAGCCTTGTCAGCCGGAAATGAACTTGGCAGCGTTGCTGGATTTGGTGCAGAAAATCCAGTCGCCGCCAACCGCTGTTGGAGGGAAGAGGCAAAACTGCGAATTGCTGATTGGAAAGGTGTGAAAAATCGCATTTATTCATTTATTCTTTTTTTGTTTGAAGGTGGGCACTGCGCCCGCTACGTTATTATTAATTGGTAGCACCCGGTATTATTTATGGATAAAATTGGCAGAATAACACCCAATATTATTTATGAATAAGGTGCGGAGTACGCACCCTATATTGATTGGTAGCACCCGATATTATTTATGGATAAGGTGCGCTGCGCGCACCCCAAAATTATACTATCCAGCTACTCCAGACAACTTCTGGCTCAAAGCTTCTTTCAAAAGTTCCGCCTTATCAGTTTCCTCCCAAGGCAAATCTAAATCAGTGCGTCCGAAGTGACCGTAAGCCGCCACATCTTGATAGAAACGGCCGCCTCTTTCAGCAGGCAAATTCTGCAAGTTAAATGCCTGAATGATTCCCGCAGGACGCAGTTCAAAATGCTGCTTCACAACTTCCAAAAGGCGATCGTCATCAACTTTTCCAGTGCCAAAAGTTTCGATCATCATGCTAACAGGCCGCGCAACGCCGATCGCATAACTCAACTGCACTTCGCACTTTTGGGCCAAACCAGCGGCCACGATATTTTTAGCAACGTAGCGACAAGCATAAGCCGCGCTGCGGTCTACCTTGGTGGGGTCTTTCCCTGAAAAAGCGCCGCCGCCGTGGCGGGAATAGCCGCCGTAGGTATCCACAATAATTTTGCGGCCCGTCAAACCCGAATCTCCTTGAGGCCCGCCGACCACAAATTTGCCGGTAGGGTTGACAAGGAAGCGAGTTTCTGCATCCGGCTGCACGCTAATATCGGCAAACACGGGTTGGACGACTGCAGTCCAAAGGTCTTCTTTGATTTTGGCTTGAACTGCGGCTGTTTCTGTGATGTCGCCGATCGTTTCGGTGTGCTGGGTAGAAATTAAAATCGTATCTATGCCAACAGGTTTGCCGTCCTCGTAAATCACCGTAACTTGGCTTTTGCCGTCGGGACGCAGGTAAGATAACTGACCGGTTTTGCGGACTGCGGCCAGTTGACGGCAAATCCGGTGCGCTAAACTGATCGGCAGAGGCATCAATTCCGGCGTTTCGTTGCAAGCAAAGCCGAACATCAAGCCTTGGTCGCCGGCACCAATGGCGTCTAATTCCTCTTCACTCGATTGTTCCCGGCTTTCGTGGGCTGTATTCACCCCTTGAGCAATATCGGGAGACTGAGAATCAAGAGCTACCAACACTGAGCAACTATTGGCAGAAAACCCGTTGTCAGCGTGGATGTAGCCAATATCGGCTATTTTTTTCCGGGCTAATTCTATGTAATTTACCTGAGCTTTAGTGGTAATTTCGCCCGTCAGCAGCATTAAGCCGGTGTTGACGACTACTTCGGCTGCGACGCGGCTTTTGGGGTCTTCAGTCAGTAAGGCATCTAAAATCGTATCTGAAATTTGATCGCAGATTTTATCGGGATGGCCTTCAGTGACCGATTCAGAGGTAAACAGGTAGCGGCGTGACAATGATTATTTCTCCTTAGATAGGGGCTCTTCCTGCGCGACCTCGACGACCGACGAGTTATTTTTCAGGTAAAAGCCAAGAACGATCGCGTCTGGGCTACCGTCGAATTTTTGTCGGTCTGCAGAGCCGTGTTGAAGCAGGGTTTTGAGATTGGTTAAAGTGACACTACTATAGCAAAGTCAGTTCCGGGAAGTCCCTAAAAACTTAGATTTTGTAGGATTGTCGATCGATCTCGGACACCGCTGGTCTACCCCCTAAGCTGACAAAGGTAAGATACAGTCAGGGTATCGCCTTGTGCAAGGACTATGGCAGGACTCCAAAAATCACCAAACTCGATCCAAACAGTTGCCGACCTAGAATTTCCCGGCGGCCCCATACCGCTTGACTCTCGATTTTATATTGAGCGCTCGGGGGCCGAAGCCCTAGCCTGTGCAGAACTTAGCAAACCCGGAGGTCTTGTTCGCATTAAAGCTGCCCAAAAAATGGGCAAAAGTTCGCTGATGCTGCAGATAATTCACGCGGCAGTCGATCGTGGATACCGCACAGTAACTGTAGACTTTCAGCAAGCCGACGCAGCGGTTTTTGCTAGTTTAGATAAATTTTGGCGCTGGCTTTGTGTCAATGTCGCTCGGCAACTCAAACTCTAAACAAATATTATTGGTTAAAAAATGCACAACTATTTTATAAAAAGAGTGTAGAAACAATCAAAAAATGGTTGGGAGAGATTGGGGGGTATTTTGCATAAAGAACAACTAATGGGATAGTAGAGCGAATTAATACTAAATTCAAGCTATTAAAAAGGTGCGGTGTTGGATTTAGAAATTTGATAAATTTTGAAATACGGGCATTACTTTTTTGGTATTTTCCTAAAAAATTATCACAATAAGTACGGAAGAGCCGTAATTCCTTAGTCTGTTGGTCAACGGGCAATTTAGAAACATTTATATCTGGGAGTGCTGGTGACGTGATGCACCCTGCCTTACTTCCTAGATGCTTCCACTGTCAAGTCTTTCTCTGTTATTTTAACTTTAGTTTACCTATAAAGAGCGATCGCACCCAAGATTTAGACCAAGTTCAAAAACTACACCTTCCGGGAGCGGGCGGTGATATAGCGATTCTCATAAAGATGAGGTATTTACTAATTAATTAACAATTCCTCAATCCTCCAATCTAAAATCTAAAATCTAAAATCTAAAATCTAAACTTGTACCTCATCTATCTGAGAAAGGCTATATGATGTCCGGTCGATTACCCCTAATACGGTAGGGGCTCCCCTCACGAAAAATATCTGCCAATAACTGACAATCTCAAAAACCCGCCCTTTTAATCGCGGTCACTCGATCGGACATGATATGAGTAAGTTTTTCTCTAGTCAATAATTCAGCAATAATTCAAGTATACATTAAGTTATAAACAGGGTAAGCTTCTAGGCTATGATACTAATAAAAGCATTTGTGCATTTGTACCTAAATCATGAAGCCGTTGATTTAACAAGATTTAAACTAGAACCCCTGTTACTTTTGCCAGTTCAGGTGAAAACGACAATGAGTTGGTCCCTCGATGGTTTAGAGTTGCTGTGGGCTCTGGTAGTTGCCAAGAAAATGTAACCGGTTAAAGGAGACTTGAGAACCTATGGAAGAAGTGCGATCGCCCCTTCGAGTTTGATGCTATTAAGTTTGAAAAAAACATCTAAATCTAATGGCGATCGCTCACCTCAACCTTTGCCTTTACAAAACCTGCGATTTCCGCGGCTACCTTAATGAAACCTGTCTCAATCACAGGCAGAAGGATTCTTAAGGCAGTTGACTTTACGCCAAAACCATATCTGGAGCATCACATACTTGACTTTCGGTGACTTGATGAGGCCGCGTTGAGTAGGCAATAGCCTGCATATGTTTTACGCGAGCTTGAAAAGTCTTCTCAAATGTGTGCTGTCGAGCAAACTTCACCGACTTGAACGACATCGATTTAATTTCTTCCCGGTTGTGGCTGAGTTCTGCAATTTTCTTCGCGATCTGTTTAGGCTGATTCATTGGCACAACCCATCCTGTCTCCGACATTTCTGCAATTCCCTGGAATGCTTCGTTAGCATATCCAACAATCGGCACGCCACAGGACATAGTTTCTATGTAAGTACAAGAAGGATCGCCCTGCCGGTGACAGCAAACAAACAAATCAATATTGTTCTTCACAAAGGGGAAAAACTCTGTTTTAAAGTCAGGCACTCCGAGCATTTTCACGCAATCATTAAGTTGATTGGCAGCTATTTGCTGGTGCATCATCTCTTCTAATTCACCAGTACCACTGATGAACATTTCAAATTGCACCTTCAGTTGTTTGAGTTCTTTAGCTACCTCAAGTAAATGATCGGCTCCTTTCATCTTAATTAGGCGACCTGAGAATACCAGCCGCAGAGGCATATCTTGAGAGCGGTTTTCAGTGCGCCGTTCAATGTCAGCTTCAGTTGCTAACATATCCTCGCTAATCCGCGTGTCAAAGAAAAACAGTGGATTGCGATTAATATGCTTGTATTCTTGGTAGGTAGGGGTGCCGTTGGACTGCAATCCATCTGCCATTGCGATCGCCTTGCGCTGCTTCTTTTCCTGACTGTAAGTCCAAAGAAGTCTTCGCAAGCGGATAAAGGGATTGCTCGTACTCACATTCACGATCTGTTTGCGGGTTTTCAGACTGTATTCGGAAACGTAAATACACGGTACTCCCGCTATTTTACACACTTGACTGATATGGTTCTGTCTGTGTTCCGGGGCTGCCAATACCAGCGAACTCTGATGCTGATGTAGTAAAGCAGGGGTGATTCGATCAAAAGAAACTACTTCCAGTTTGAATGGCAATTCATCAAGTTTAAATATTCTTGAATCCATCTGTTCGTTGTCTTCTTGGGTTCCTTCCATCATCACCGTAATGGAACCCGACCAATACTTGGCTAACTCAACAACTGCTTCAATCAATTTGCGGGTGAGTAAAACTTCACCGTTTGGCAAAAGCTTTGCTTTGAGGGGCTGTAGGATGGTCAGATTGTGATTAGTAAGCATAAGTTAGGTACTTCCTGATTCTAACTAAATTTTTACTGTTGATGCGGTAGTGAATCTTTGTGGTACTTGACAAGGGCTGTCGATCGATATAACAGACATCGGTCGAATTTAAATGTCGCCGCCTGATACGAGAAGCATTTCAGACTCTGTTTCGGAGATATCTAATACTTTATATAGAGTCAGCAACTGAATTAGACCTTTATTATTTAAAGTGATGCCTGTTTGATATGTCGCAATCATCTGCGATCTACGTATAAGTGTCAATAACCTTTTCTCAGCTTTACTCAATCTTTATAATTTAGGGGTTAATTATAAAGAAAAGCGCAATTTTAGGGTTAATTTGGTTAAAATAAGAGTCGTTATAAGTATTTCTACTTAAGTAAAATCCGCTAACAGCTTCTACCTGGCAAGAATGAGCGCGAGTGCCGAATACGGCGAGACCCATGCTTTAAGTAAGTCGGCGCGAAAAAACGCCCCTATATAAACGATGGCCAAGTCTCCAAATGCTCTCTACTGGCTGACTTAAACCTGTTTACATAGTGTTGCATTATGCGGTTTAATCCGGCCTACCTACTTAAACCATAGAGTTATAACAAATTTATTAAAAGTTTACATAAATAGATATGTTGTAACATAATAATAGATATGTTGTAACATAATAATATTTCTTTACAATTCAAGGCGAAGGAGAAGGAATAAAAAAAGAAATTTTACCCCTTCTCTCTTGGCTAATGCGAAGCCTTGATGCTGAACTTTTCTTTAATAAACCGGATATAAAGGTGCTTGAAAGCCGACTTCACCACGCGGGGCATACCAAAGTCGATCGGCATCATGCTTTCGGGCAACTTCCAATCCAAAACCTTGAGATTTTCCGGCTGCAAAAGCGGAAAATCAACCGCCTCTAAATTCGAGCACAGCCCCAATCTCATCGCCGCAGCTACAGTGGGAACCGCCGCCGGATCGGCATTAATGATTTCAACTAAAGTTCTGTCCAAAGCAAACACATCATCAGAGGCAGCCAAAATTCCTAAAAACTTAGGTTCGCCGCCGCTTGGCCCGTTACCTTCGTGACCGATAATACCATCCAGAATCGTCAGATTTGGGTTAATTGCCCGGGCAGTTTCTACCAGCATTTCACCGAATCGGGCGCTATCTTTGCCAGCTTCCATGTGCCACCAAGCCTTCATTTTGCCGGGGACGCAGCCGAACAAATTTTTCACGCCCATTGTCACCGTTAATTGAACGTGAGATTTGAGTTTGGGCAAATTAATCACTACATCTGCTTCCATTGCTTCTTTGCTAATTCGCAGATGATTGAAATCTTCGCTGACAGTTTCGTAGCGTTTTCCTTGAAACTCAACTACTGGCAAATTCAGTTCTTCCAACAGCGGCAAATAACCGTTGGCTTTGGCTACACCCATCGCGCTGCCAAAAGCCGGACTATCACCTAAAAACGGTTTTCCTCCCGCTTCCACGACCATTTTAGCGACGCAGTAAACCAATTCTGGGCGGGTGACACATTCTTTTGTAGGGCGAGAACCGGTGAGGAGATTGGGTTTGAGTAAAACCCGATCGCCCGATTTGACAAAAGCCGAGATTCCGCCCAAGGGCGCGAGCAAACTTTCTAAAGATGTTTGCAAAATTTGGCGATCGTATGAATTGGCCTGAATTAAACTAACAGCAGACATAATTATGAATTAATTTGTACTTGGTTATCGATCGGGAATAATCTCAATGTAACGCAGGCACGGAACACCCTAAGCAGGGTGCTCTGCGCCTGCGTTACCAACAATCATCTCAATACAAATGAAGCCTAACTATTCATCGGCAATCTACCAACAGCAGCCCGCTGCATGGTACTAACTCGCAGCGAGTTAGAGAATATTCCTTGACCTTGCAGTTCAGGGATAGCAGGTTTTACTTCGACTTTTACCACCCTGGACGTGCAGATAAAAACCGTTTGATCTGCTAAATGGAAAGTCAACCAAGGTTGATTTAACAAAGTCAGCACTTCCTCTTGGAATTCTTGTGCAGGCATCGGAATAGTGAAAGTTTCAGCCTGACCTTCCACATAATGAAATGTCACTTGAGTTGTGTTCTCTTTATCTTGACTTAATTTGGCAAAAGAACCTGCGCGCATAAATCTTGCTCCCCAACTTTAGACTATAAAAAAAATTCAGAATTAAATCTAAAAAAAATGAATTCTGAATTGTTTAACTTTAACCTGTGACAGCGATCGGGCAGCACTTAGAAGACAGAAGGCAGAATTAAATCGAGTTCAGCCTTCTAGTTTCTAGCTGATTCCTGCGATCGCCTATACGTTAGCAGAAGATGTTGGCATCGCACTCATTTTTTCTAAATCTAGAACTTTTGCCAAGTCTTCTGCACTCATTAAACCCCGTTCTAGCACAATTTGCCGCAAAGATTTGCCGGTTTCTAGAGATTCTTTGGCGACGGCGGCAGCGTTGAGATAGCCGATGTGAGTGTTGAGGGCGGTAACGAGGGCGAGACTACCTTCAGCATAAGCAAGACACCGATCGCCCTTAGCTTCAATTTTTTCGAGGCATTGTGCAGTCAGCGCGCTGATGGTATTGCCTAAAATTTCGATGCTGTGAATGAGATTGTAGGCAATCAGGGGCATCATCACGTTCAATTCTAATTGTCCCGCTTGGGCTGCCAGGGCGATCGCGCTATCGTAACCCATAACTTGAAAACACACCATCGATGTCATTTCTGCCATCACAGGATTGTATTTTCCCGGCATAATTGACGAACCCGGTTGCACGGGAGGCAGTTGAATTTCTTTCAAACCCGTTTTCGGCCCGGAGTCCATCAAACGCAAGTCGTGGGAGATTTTAACGCAATCCTGAGCGAGATTTCGCAGTGCACCGGAGACATTTACAAACGGCGCCATACTCTGCATAGCTGCCATTAAATGCCTTGCTGGTTTCAGGGGTTGGTCGATTAATTCTGAGAGAATTTCAGCAACTTTTTGACAGTATTCAGGATGAGTATTTAAGCCTGTTCCTGCCGCACTTCCCCCCAATCCCAGGGATGTCAAATCATCGGATGCCCTGTCAATTCTCAAGGTATGTTCTTTCAGAATTTGCGCCCAAGCGCCGAAGGTATCGCCGAGTCGAACCGGCACAGCATCTTGCAGGTGAGTGCGGCCGGATTTAACAATATCTTTGAATTCTTCTGCTTTGTTTTCTAGGGCGACTACGGCCTCCGACAAAGCCGGAAACAGAGTTTTTTCTAAGGCCAACAATCCGCCGATCCGAATCGCAGTCGGAATCACATCATTTGTCGATTGACCGTAGTTTACATGATCGTTAGGACTGACGCGCTTGTAGTTGCCTTTTTCATCGCCCATAATTTCCAAAGCGCGATTTGAAAGAACTTCATTAACATTCATGTGGTGAGAAGTTCCGGCCCCGGCTTGGTAGACATCAACTACAAATTGGTCGCGCAATTTGCCCGCTAGGATTTCATCTGCTGCTTGGACAATTGCTTGACTGATGTCTTGGGGAATGCAGCCGAGTTCGCCATTGGCGATCGCCGTTGCTTTTTTAATTAAAACACAAGCATCAACGTATGTTGATAAAGGCTTAATGCCGCTGATCGGAAAGTTTTCAACTGCCCGCAGGGTTTGGATGCCGTAATAAACATTAGATGGGATTTGTTTGTCTCCCATCGAGTCGCTTTCGGTGCGGTAGCTGATGGTTGGGTGTTGAGTCATATCGTCTGGTTTGTGATAATTAGGAATTGTGCAAACAGAACTTACGCACAGTTGGTCAGAAACCGGGTTTCTTGTCAGGGAATCTGTTTGAAAGTGTAGTTTTTTGTCAAGGAACCCGGTTTCTGAAGGTTTTTGTGCGTCCTGGACTGGCAATTTTTTTGGTAACACGGTTGACGGGCGATCTTACTTTTGGGCGCCCGCAGGCAACTTTACAGTAATGCGTAAGTCCCGATCGTACAAAATTATCCCACATCTTAGGCTTCAAGCTAAAATCTCCAATCTCAAATCGCTTGACAGTTTGCCAAAGCTAAAATTAGTCGCTCGGCAAGGGCGATCGCACGCAGACAGATCCCTTCAGCTATAATCGTACAAGTAAATCAATTTCACAAAAGTGTTAAACTCCATGAAAACACTAGCAAAATTTTTCAATTTACCGATCAATATTTTGACGATCGGCTTAAGTGCATCGCTGATTTTTCCGGCTTCAGTCAAAGCCTTATCTAACCTAATTACCACCCCAACTATCTCAGAAATATCTACTGTTTTAGCTGCTGTACAAAAAGAGCAAACTGAGTTTCTAGAAGGTGTTCGTTCAGCGGAAGTAAAAAAAGAAAGAGTAGTGCCTGGCACTTTCAATAGTTATTTTGTCGCAGTTAAAAAAGGGCAAAACATCAAAGTCAATGTCAAATCACTTGAAAATAATGCTGTGTTTAAAGTCATAGACTCGAACAAAAAGACGATTATTACAAATTCAAAAATATGGTCGGGAGTGGTTTCCAAAACTGGAAAATATCAAATAGATGTAGGTACAGAACGAGGAAGTGCTAGTTACACTCTGTCATTTTCTCTCAACTAATTGTATGGTGCGTCGCCACGAGATATTGAAGCTGCTTGGAGATTGTTGGTAGCGACGCACTCTACGTTCTAGAGTAGTGGTGTAATTCCGAGTTTTTTAAAGCGTCTAATTTTGTAAGTTATCAGATAAAAATAGCGTCTGTTTAACAATAAATATTAAACCAGACTTCTGGAATTTGTAACAAAAATTCAAATTACAAATCGGGAAAAGTTGTTATAGTTGGTAGCACAAACAATTTTGCAGCAGGCGAATTGCCAAAAATTATGCCGCGTTACCAAACCATAGATGATGTTCCTACCCTCCAAGAGGCACTCGAAGGAATAATTGTTGAAGATTTAAAAAAGCTGTATGCACTGTTGTCGGGCCATCGTAAATTAACCCGCAAAGCTGACCTGGTTGCTGGGATTAAAGAGCAAATGCAGGGAGAAAAACTCAAGCAAGTTTGGGCGCAATTAGACGACCTGCAAAAAGCAGCCGTAGCGGAAGTTATACATGGGTCAGGTGGTGGCTATGATGCCGATGTATTTGTGGCGAAATACGGACAACAACCAAACTGGGGAACAAGCGATCGCTATGGATACAACCGAGAACCATCCCTACTGTGCTTGTTCTTCTACGGCACTGCGATACCCTACGATCTGGAAGAAAAATTGCTGAAGTTTGTGCCAAAACCTCAAGGAAATTCCTTAAATGTAGTTGGCGATGTACTGCCAGATAATTTTATAGTTCGTGTAGAAAAACATAACTTTCGTACATCTAAAAGAGAGGTATCCGAGTACGAACTTCCCTTGACTATTTTTGAAATGGAACGGGCAGCCCCAAAGGATTTGGAAGCAGTTTTGCGTCTGATTCAGTCGGGCAAAGTTGCCGTTAGTGAGAAAACCGCATTACCTGGTGCCGCAACTCTGAAAGCGATCGCCGCTGTATTGCAAGGGGGTGATTTTTATAACGACGAACAGCGCAAAGCTACTTTGGAAAAGGGCGATATATTCTACGAGGTTGGTAACATCAAATCCTTTGCTTGGGCCGCGATCGCCCAAGCGAGCAAATTCGCCGAACAATCAGGCAAAAAGCTAGTTTTGACCAAAGCGGGACAGAAAGCTTTGCAAGAATCACCTGCCAAAGGATTACAGACAGCATGGAAGCGCTGGTTAAAAACAAACACTTTTGATGAATTTCGCCGCATTGATGCGATTAAAGGACAAACCGGCAAGGGCGCGCGCGGCATGACAGCGACGGCGGGGCGGAGAGAGGCGATCGCCTCAAGGCTAGCAGAATGTCCTGTCGGTAAATGGGTTCTGTTTAGCGAATTTAGCAGGTATATGTTGGCAACGGGGAATCGGTTTGAAGTAACGCGCGATCCCGACAATCTTTATATTTCTGAATTTGGGTACGGTAACTTAGGATATTCCGGCAGTCACGATTGGCATATCCTGCAAGAAAGATATATGCGCTGCCTGTTGTTTGAGTATGTTGCTACCCTGGGAATAATTGATGTTGCCTATGCCGATCCGTCCCTCGTACCCAGCGATTTTGACGATCTTTGGGGAACGGACGATTTGAGATTTCTCAGCCGCTACGACGGCTTAATTTCTTTTCGCCTGACAGCTTTGGGGGCTTACTGTTTGGGATTGACTCACAATTACACTCCGCCAGCAATTGAGTTCCGTCAAACACTCCGGGTACTGCCCAATTTAGATATTGTTGTAGCAGGAGAAGGCATCGCGACATCAGATGCGATCGTCCTCGATCTCTATGCTAAAAAAGTTTCAGATGTCGTCTGGCAACTCGACCGACAAAAGCTATTTACCGCCATTGAAGCCGGATACCCGCTAGCAGAATTTAAAGAAGTTTTAGAGACAAGAAGTATCGAACCGCTACCGGAAACCGTACAGCAATTTCTGAGGGATGTTACAGAACGATCGAATAGTTTGCAAGACTTAGGAACTGCTAAGTTAATTGAATGTGCTAACGCCCATTTAGCAGTGTTGATTGCCAATGATTCCCGTACCAAAAAATTCTGTCAGCTAGCGGGCGATCGTACTTTGGCAGTTCCATTATTCCAGGAAACTAAATTTCGCAACGCCCTGCGGCAGATCGGCTACGTCTTGCCCCAGCGGGATAAATAGTAATACTTTTTCTCTAAAATCGTGCAACACTCTTTGACCCCCCCTAGCCCCCCCTTGCAAAGGGGGGGGACAAGAATACTGTTATTTCGTTTAAAATTGGTAGAAGATAGTGTCCCGTGGTATCGATCGCACTCGCGCCAAGGTGAAGCAGTCGGATACAAATCCTGAAATTTATTGCAGGGACAATCGCCCTACTGCTTCACCCCTACAATTATCTAAAACCAATTAAAATTCTCTGTATTTATCTGCCTTTTATATCGTTTCCGGTTGCATCGGAATCATAAAATCGAGTCAACAGTCAACAGTCAACAGTCAACAATCATTCCGGTGCAACCGGAATTGATATTATTTGCGATCGCAACAACCTATGAATTACGTTCCCGAAAATGCTTTGATCGTGCAAAGCGACCGATCGATCTTACTAGAAGTTCACGCACCCACAGCACAACAGGCGCGAGAAGCGATCGCCCCCTTTGCCGAATTAATCAAAAGTCCCGAACACATCCACACCTATCGCATCACGCCCCTCAGCGTGTGGAATGCGCGGGCGGCGGGAATGCCAGTTGAAGAGGCGATCGCAGCTTTGCGAAACTATGCCAAGTATCCCATTCCTGAGTCCGTAGCGCAGGAAATTGAACTGTTGGGGGCGCGGTATGGATTAACTGTAATTGAAAGAATCGATGCGGCTAGCCCCGATTTACAACTGCGAATTGCCGATTTGCCGCTAGCGGAATTGCTGGTACGGGACGATCGCGTCAAACCAATGTTGGGCAAGCGCATCTCGGATCTTTGCTTTCAAGTCGATGCCGGGAATCGCGGCGTACTCAAGCAAGCTTTACTAGCGGTGGGCTATCCGGCAGAAGATTTGGCTGGATATGTCGAGGGTGCCGAATTAGGGATTTCTTTGCGCGATCGTACTTTAGCGGACTTGCCCTTTAAGTTGCGCGCTTATCAACAAGAAGCAGCAGAGGCATTCTATCAGGACGGGGAGGTAAAAGGTGGAAGCGGGACGATCGTCCTACCGTGCGGCGCTGGTAAAACCATAGTCGGGATGTTAGCAATGAGTTTGGTAAAGCAAAAGACACTCATCCTCACCAGCAGTTTGACTTCAGTGCACCAGTGGCGCAGGGAAATATTAGACAAAACGAGTTTAACTGAGGATGCGATCGCTGAGTACAGCAGTGTCACCAAACAGACGGCTGCTGTCACCCTATCGACTTACCAAATGCTAAGTTATCGATCGAATAAAGATGATGAATTCCCGCATTTCGAGTTGTTTAATGCGGAATCGTGGGGATTGATTATTTATGATGAAGTCCATCTATTACCTGCACCGATATTTCGGATCACCGCTGAATTACAAGCACGACGCAGGTTAGGTTTAACTGCGACATTGATTCGCGAAGACGGGAAAGAAGGGGATGTATTCACGTTGATTGGGCCGAAGCGCTATGACGTACCTTGGCGCGAATTGGAAGGACAGGGATTTATTGCCACTGCCAATTGTACGGAAATCCGCGTCGCCCAAAATGAGGCGGAAAAAATGGAATATGCCCTAGCGCCCCGCCGCAATCAGTTTCGCATTGCTGCGGAAAATCCAGCGAAGTTGGATGTGGTGCAAAGTTTGTTGCAAAAGGAGGCGGGACACCGTATTTTAATTATCGGTGAGTATCTCGAACAGTTAGATGCGATCGCCAAAATGACCGAATTGCCTCTGATTACGGGGAAGACAAAACAGGCTGATCGCGATCGGTTATACGAAGCATTCCGTCACAAAGAGATTCCCGGATTAATTCTATCTCGCGTGGGCAATTTTGCCGTCGATTTACCCGATGCCGATGTGTTAATTCAAGTATCGGGAAAGTATGGTTCTCGCCAAGAAGAAGCGCAGCGCCTCGGACGAATTCTCCGCCCGAAATCCGACGGACACAATGCCAGCTTTTATACATTAGTATCGCTACAAACTTGCGAGGAGGATTTTGCCCGACACCGGCAACTGTTTCTGACTGAACAGGGCTACAACTATCGCATAGAAGTTCAAGGACATGGTTAGTCAGCGATCGATAAATTCTTGGTAAAACTGCTCGTGCAAACCTAAGAAATTATCCATCCCTTCCTTTGTCAAATACCCGCTATTCTTACCAGTATGCGGGTTTTGTACATAGCTAGAAATTTTCTTTGAAACATTAGGATTCTCGCTCCACCTAATGTTGAACGCTGCATAGTTTGGGAAAAATGTCATTTCTGCATAAGCATCAATGTGGTCATGTATCCACCATGCCAATGCTGTCCAATCTTGAGTGCGTTCATAGTAAGGGATGAATGATGTAACAACAATACATACTGTTGCTCCCATATACCCATCTGAATCTTTTACGTCCCAGATATGTTGTGCATAGTTGGACTCATTACTGGCACAGTTGTACTGATTTTTATTCTCTGCTCCTTTGGCGTTCACCGCACAAGAACGATAGGCTGAACGGATACTAATCCGACCAAGCGCATCTTGAATTGGTTCAAGCACCCTCTCACACAAATTCTTTCCTGCTGCGATCGCCAAGTCAGGATCGCTAGGAATGTTAGGGATACCTTCAATTTGAGAGATTTCTGAATAAAGAAACTCACGCATGAAAAAACTCTTAGAGAGTTGAACCCGTCCTAGGTCTTCCAAAGCTTTAACAGTTTGTGGCTTTCTCATAGACTGAACTCCAGCAATTAGAGGTGAATAGCTTAATCTTAAACACTGGCAGATAATTTAGAAGCATTGTTGCAGCCAAAAGCAAGGTTCCGGTTGAGCGGCTAGAAATAACTTTTGCATCACCACCAATATCTTTCGGTAGTCCGCTCCAACCGGGTTGTTAGACCGCGGCGATCGCCAGTTGACGCTGTTATTGTCCGCGTCCTGGTTTGCAATCTGCAAAACCTAATGCCTCTGTGTCAAGGAAACTAGCGATCGCCATCTCAATGACTGCTTCGATTGGATATTCAATTTCAGCAGCACGAGCAATTAGGGCAGCACGAATTCGTTCAGGAAAACGTCCTAAAATAACTTCGGCATCAGCGAGGGAAAGTTGCTCTTGAAGTTTGGCTTGCATGGCTTTACATCTCAGTTGGAATTTGGACGTTGTAAGGGGGTTCAGTAGCTCTTAGAATGATGGCTTCTAGCTCCAATAGTAACGCAGGGTTCTGCCAGTGAGAAATTGTCTGTACTGCAATCCGTATGTCTTCAGCGCTATATTTATCGAGCCATGCCCACAAAAAAGCTTTGTGCCCACCACTGAAGCGACCTCGTAAGCTCTTGGTTTTACCGATGTAGAGCAATCCATCAGTTCTGTGCCTGATTGCATAAATGCCAGGACGCGCAGGAATGGTCTCAAACCCACGGGTCAAGGGTTGACATTGCTCAAAAGGAATAAAAGCAATCGCGTCTAGAATTCTTCGTGCTTGGATTTGTAGGTCAGAATCATTCGTTGGCATGAAGGCAAGAAGGCTAATTGCACAGAAATCATAATCCCACAAATTCTGTTACAACCATCATCAACTGCAGCGAAAGGCTTCTGGCTACTGCTCTTCAACTCTCTAGCTGATTAATAAGTTTAGCTGCCAAGTCTTCTGCTAAAGATAGTATGCTTATGACCATTTTGACATCATCTGAGTCGAAAGACGTACTAAATGTGTTGGTCTTACTTGAAACCAAGAAGTGCAACCTTGTCTTTTTATAGCTCCAAAATAGGAAGTGTGATGTTTCACTAGAGACTGTCACGGCTAAAGTCTCACTAACTTCACCGCTCAGGACAAAATCTTCTGAAAATCTTCCTGAATATTTCTGTTGTTGAAGAAATTCCATTTTCTGGTGCGCTTTTTTAAGATCGCTTACCAATTTAGGAACCCTGGAACTGGATACAACAGACACTCCAGGTGTATATCTTCCATCAGGACCCGGAACAAAAAAGCGAATGTACCACTTACTCTTCTGTGCAGCATTACGATAAGCAACTAATGATGCTGTAATGTTCGGCAATTCCAGATCTTGCTCAAGTTGTCTAGGATTCATGGTGACAATTCAACACAGTCATACACAGTGTTCCCCAGTTGAACCTTCAATGCTCAACTGATACCTTCAAGCTACTATCTCAACCCAGGTTTAGCGACTTAACTTATAATTCTCTTGCAGTTGCGGTACAATACCTGATATAATGGAAGAATACCGCAAATTACTCAGGTATGTCAACCCCTTTTTACCCCCGTCGGAATCTCCTTTTCTTAATCGAGTTCGGCGCACCATCCGACTCAAACATCTTACTCGTCGCACTTGAAAAAGTTATCTTTATTACAGACTAGACTATTTATTTGCATCATCAGCGACATCACAAGACATGGGAGTTCAAGAGATTCGTGTTTATCTTTCCTAACCTAAATTCTGGAATATCTAATGTCTAGACGTGATAATTTACATTTCTCCCTGCGTCGCACCCTCGAAAAAGACGGATGGACAATTACGGATGATCCTTTAGTCTTAGTGTTAGAGCAGACTCTTTTGAAAGCCGACTTAGGAGCAGAAAAGTTTTTCAATGCCGAAAAAGAATGGCATAAAATCGCTGTTGAAATCAAAGACATTGATTGGTAATGGCGATCGCCCGCAGAGCGATCGAGTCAGCTATAATTTTATAAGTAAATTAATTTTACTGTTAGTGTAAAACTCCCATGAACCAACCAGCACAAACTTTTACATACCCAGTGAATTTTTTGAGACTCGGAAATCTCGAAAAAACTTTATTAGAAAATCTGCAACTGCTTCCCACAGAAAAGCGACAGGAAGTTCTGGATTTTGTGCAATTTCTTGTACATCAAGCACAAGTAAAACAGTCACCAAATGAAAGTTCTGAGTCCAATATTTTGCAAACAGAGCCATCGCATCCCAAGCGCTCGTTTATTGAGTTTTTGAGTTGCGTATTAGAATCCCCTCAAATACTAAAACCGTTTGTAGAGATAACAACCCAAGAAGATTTAACCGCTGCCCAATTAAGAGAGTTTTTTGTAGTCAACAGCGAAGACTTTTTAATTGATTCAACCATTACTCGCAGTCACGAAGCTTTTTTGAACAGCTACGCACCCGAAGACGAAGGACTTTATGACGACTATTGAACCTGGTGATTTTTGGGTGGCAAAGATTCCTTTTACAAACGGCGCAGACTCTAAACCACGCCCCATACTTTTGCTATGGTTGGATGGCGAGGATGTGGTAGCAGCCGCCGTCACCTCTGCCAAACCCCGCAGCCAAACTGATGTATTTCTTAACGATTGGTCTGCTAGCGGTTTGCGCGTTGCTTCCACAGTACGCTTGTCTAGATTAGATTGTTTGGAAAAGTCTTTATTGCTAGGAAAAATTGGGCAAATTTCTCAACCGGATGCAGCAGAAGTGAAACGAGTCTGGGATTTGTATGTTAAGCCTCAATTCTAAAGCTCTTTGTTCAAACTCGTTATTTGCCTGCGATCGAACCAGCCCGATCGAACGGATAATATCGTTGAGTTGCCTTCCCAATGATGTTTTCGCGCGGTACAAAACCCCAATAGCTGCTGTCATAACTGTTATTGCGGTTATCGCCCAAAACAAAATAAGAGTTAGGTGCAACTATCTGCGGCCCCCATTGATATTTTGGTCGATCGCTGATATAAGTTTCATCCAATGGCAGATCGTTGATGTATACCTGCCCAGATTTAACTTCGACTTTATCGCCCGGTAGTCCAATAATGCGCTGAATAATGGCATCGCGGATATTTTTCCTCTGCAAAGCTTCTGTAGGCGAAAATATAACAATGTCACCCCGTTCGGGTGCGCGAAATCGATAAGCCAGTTTGTTAATTATCAGTCGATCGTTTATTTGTAAAGTAGGCTGCATCGAACCTGAAGTAATGTATCGTGCTTCAGCTATAAATTGTCGGATCGCGATCGCTAAAATTGCAGAAAGCACAACTGAGATACTGATAAATCCTGCGATAAATAGCATCACTGTCCGACGCGATCGCTCTCGCCGCACGGGAGCAGAAACATAAACATGGTAGAAAGCAATCAAAACTAATGCAGTTTGCGATAGCCCTGCAAGCAGAGCGATCGTCGGATTTTTTGAAGCTGCTGCGATCGCAACCGCAATAAAAACAGCGAAAAAAATCATGCTAGATAACCATTGCTTGAGATAAACATGGCCTAGCCCAGGAACAAATCCAGACCAAAAAACAGCCAACCAGGCATCTTTGCTTTGCTTTCGAGCAACTTCAAACTCTGTAGAATTCCCACTTCTTGCTGAATGGTAAGCATCAAATAAATTCCAAATTGGTAATATTAGCCCTGCGATCGCTAAGATGACAATGCCGACTATAACATTACCCGGAGAACTAAGGGTGAACCAACCTCCGATTCCAAATAAGAGGAAAGAACTCAATAAAATGATGTATCCCTTGAGAGGCTTTCCAGCATAAATCTGTCCGATACCTGGCAGAAGTCTAGACAAATTAACGGCAAGCCAAGGTTCTTTATTATTCATTTGTCTCTAGAACTAAATATCTTTAGAGTGAATTTGATATCGATCGATCTACCGCAGATTCAGGCAGATAAACGCAGATAAACGCAGATATGTTCGTGAAGCACGATCGCATGAATGCAATTGGAGCTTCATATGAGTCTATACCGAATCGCCCCTCACCTCCCCCCTCCCATCCCCCAACCCCGCACAATACTTAATAAAAACTTTACAAAACTTACCCGATCGCCCAACATGGGTTAGAGTTATCCTATAAAATCCAGCAATCCTGCAAAGCGTCAACCTTCTCGTCACTTATCCAGTGGTTCGATGACTCAAACCCAAAGCACCAAAACCGCCACCGCAACAGCAATTCATGCCTTGACAATTGCTCCCGCCTGTGTATTGCGAGGTCGATCGGCGATCGCACAAGCCGGAGATGCGATCGCCCGTTTCGGAAAGCGGCCGCTAATCGTCGGCGGCAGCAACTCCCTCGCCGCCGCCCAACCCTACCTGCAACCAATCCTCGAACAGCAGCAGTTAAAATCCGCCGAAACAGCCTACGGCAAGGATTGCAGCGAAACCAGCCTCGAAACCCTCCGCGAAGCAGCCCAAACCCATCAAGCCGACTTCATCATCGGTGTCGGCGGCGGCAAAGCCTTAGACGCAGCCAAACTCGTCGCCCATCAGTGCAAAATCCCGATCGTCACCATACCCACATCAGCAGCCACCTGTGCCGCTTGGACAGCCCTTTCTAACATTTATTCAGAACAAGGTGCATTCCAATACGATGTCACATTAGCCAGATGTCCCGACTTATTAATACTCGACTACGGCTTAATTCAAACCGCACCGCAGCGGACATTAGTAGCAGGAATTGGAGATGCGATCGCCAAATGGTACGAAGCATCTGTCAGCAGCGGACACTCCGAACAAACCCTGATAATTTCGGCCGTCCAACAAGCTAGAATACTGCGCGATATTTTATTCCAAAAATCAGCCGCCGCCCTCAAAGAACCCGGTAGCGAAACCTGGCAAGAAGTCACAGATGCAGCCGTATTGCTAGCAGGAGTAATCGGTGGGATTGGCGGTGCCCAATGCCGCACCGTCGCCGCCCACGCCGTCCACAACGGCCTAACTCATCTATTAGCAAGTCACGGCACATTGCACGGCGAAAAAGTCGCATACGGCATTTTAGTACAACTGCGACTAGAAGAAATGCTGCAAAACAATCAACTCGCCGCTAGCGCCAGACAGCAACTGCTAAAATTCTACGCCGAGATTGGATTGCCCCAAACTTTAGAAAACCTCGGACTCGGAGACATTACCATCACAGAATTGCAGCGCGCCGCCGACATAGCCTGCAATCCCAATTCCGACATCCACCGACTGCCTTTTAAAGTTGTTCCCCAACAATTAATGGCCGCGATGGTTTCTACCACCGCACCTGTGGGAGAATTAAAGATTAAGAATTAAAACAGTTTGTAGTAAGGACTAAAGTCCTGAAAAAGCTGTGCTAGCAAGGACGAAAGTCCTTACTACAAACCAGGAAAACTGACAACTGACAAAAAATAAATGACCTTGGATTGGATTAGCCCTGCTGACAGGTTGCAAAAACTACCGCCCTACGTATTTGCCCGTCTCGACGAACTCAAAGCCCGCGCCCGCGAACAAGGACTCGATTTAATAGACTTAGGAATGGGAAACCCCGACGGTGCCACTCCTCAACCAGTAGTAGAAGCGGCTGTCGCAGCCATCCAAAATTCTGCCAATCACGGCTATCCACCCTTTGAAGGAACTGCCAGTTTCCGCCGTACTATTACTAAATGGTACAGCCGCCGCTACAACGTTGAACTCGATCCAGAAAGCGAAGCATTGCCTTTGTTGGGTTCTAAAGAAGGTTTAGCACATTTTGCGATCGCCTATATCAATCCAGGGGACGTAATCTTAGTACCGAGTCCCGCTTATCCCGTATTATTTCGCGGCCCGATTATCGCCGGTGCAAAAGTTCACAACATCATCCTCAAACCAGAAAATGACTGGGTAATTGACTTAGCCGACATTCCCGACAGCGTAGCGGAACAAGCCAAAATACTCTACTTTAATTATCCCAGCAATCCGACTGGAGCAACTGCACCCCGCGAATTTTACAAAGATATTGTTGCTTTCGCACACAAACATCAAATCTTGCTGGTTCACGACTTGTGTTATGCGGAATTAGCCTTTGACGGCTATCAACCGACAAGTTTATTAGAAATTCCCGGCGGTAAAGAAATCGGTGTCGAATTTCACACCATGTCCAAAACCTACAATATGGCCGGCTGGCGCGTCGGTTTTGTAGTAGGAAATAGCAAAATTATTCAAGGTTTGCGGACATTAAAAACTAACCTAGATTACGGTATATTTTCCGCATTGCAAACAGCAGCAGAAACAGCACTGCAATTGCCCGACAGTTACTTGGACGAAGTGCAGAATCGTTACAGGACTCGCCGGGATTTCATGGTAGAAGGATTGGCAGAATTAGGATGGAATATTCCCAAACCTCTGGCTGCAATGTATCTTTGGGTTCCCTGCACTCCGGGCATGAGTTCGACTGATTTTGCCCTGAATGTTTTGCAGCAAACTGGTGTTGTGGTGACTCCTGGCAATGCTTTTGGGCCGGGCGGCGAAGGATATGTGAGAATTAGTTTAATTGCAGATTGCGATCGACTGGGAGAAGCCCTGCGGCGCTTGAAACAAGCAAACATTCGCTATCAATAGTCATTGGTCATTGGTAATTGGCGATCGGTCGCTCACTCTGCATCAACTCATTATTATGTTGAAGGTGACACCCATTAGCCCCTAAACATAATAATGAGATTAACAAGCTCAGGCGCATACAAATTGTACAGTCAAGTTTGATGAAATTATTGTGGGGTGTCCCGCCCGCCCGAAAAATATAACGCAAGATGCGGGACAGCTTAGTGCGTAGGGTGCCCCGAAGCCGAATAAACCTGTTAAAATTGAAATAATCAATCTCCGAGGCACTCTACAAGTTGATTTAAGAGTGACTCTTTATTTTGTGGGAAGGTTTAAAACATCCGTGGATGTACGAGTTGCGATGCCGTGTCTCGTTAGTTATACTTAACAAAGATCATTAAGGAAGCATTTTTGCCATGCCTGTAATTGAATCTAAGTTAAACAACACGCGCAACCTTTTACAAGAATTAGGCAACTCAGTCTCTAGCTTAGTCAAATCGTCCCCGGATGTTTTTGCTGATTCGGGGATTCAATCTTGCCTACAGGATTTTTTAACTGTTTATCAAGAAGCCGTCCAACGCCTAGAAAATCCTAGTTTTCGGATTGCTACTCTGGGCACAACTTCCTCTGGAAAGTCAACGATTGTTAACGCGCTGATTGGTCGAAAAATCGCACCGATTGAAGCCGGAGAAATGAGTGGGGGTGTATTAACCATCAAACATTCTCAAGAACCGAGATTAATGATTGCCGAAACGGAAGATGCTGCTTGGGAGGCTGGTGAATGGACGGGATTAAGCGATGAGGATTTATACCAGCGAATTAGCACCGTGATGCACTCCTATCACGCGGCGCGGAAAAAGCGTGAGTATGTTGCGCCACAAATAACAGCTCATGTTCCTCTTTTACCTGCTTGTGATGCTTCTTTACTGGGTTTACCCAACGGAATCGGAGTTGAATTGATTGATTTACCGGGATTGAAATCAGTTCAAGACCGGGCTAACTTAGCAACTATCCAAAAGCAAGTTAATAAAGCTTTTAGTTTAGTGGCTTTGGACTATATGCAGGTAGATGATGAGCACAGAAAACGCTTATTAGAAGAATTAAAGAAAGTTGTCGAATATCTACAAGGTCGCACAGATTCGATGATTTTTATCTTAAATCGGGTCGATAACCGAGGAGCCGATGATTTACCTCTATCAGAGCGGATTGATAAGTTAAGAGAAGAAATTAAAGAGGTCTTATCGCTTCCAGAACTTCCTGATGTTCTGCCTTTTAATGCTCGTCTTTTATATTATGCTCAGTGTGCTTGGGGTTCAGGAGCTTTTAACGAACCGTCAGTGATGAGTCAGGAGATACGGTTAAAACTCCTTAAAGCTATGTTTCAAGACTGTGCGGGAGTTATTAGATTAAATACTAAGGAGAACCGCAATTTAAAGAAGTGGTTTGGCGATATTGATGAGCGGGTAGAAGACAATGAGGCTATTGATGATGAAACCATGCGGCAAATTCTCCACTATTCTTTAGAATGGAGTGGAGGTAGAGAACTTTGGGATTGCTTCCGTGGACGGGTTCAAGAATCATTTTCAGAACTGGTAATACTTCCTGCATTGTTGGAAGTATTCGCCAATTACAAGGCTTTAGCACAATCTCTGGAAATTCTCATTCAAACCAGAAAAATTTACAATCAAAAGCAGGTTGAACAAGAAAGAGATAACCTTGCTAAAATTCGTCAAAATTTACAGGAAAACATAAAAACAATTGGCAAAGGATTTAATGGTGAAATTAAGGGATTAATCGAAAAGCTTAAGAAAAACAACCCTACGACTAATGATCAACTTGTACAAGATGCTGAAAAAAAAGGGCGTAAGGGATTTGAGCCGATTTATGATGCTGTTCGAGAAGTAGAAGGAGATTTAATTAAAGTTTTAATTGTTCCTGTTCTTGATGCTTTTAAAAATAATCAAGGAGCTTTTGAACTCAGAGATAAACTAGGGGAAGTGACATCCCCTCCATTAGCTGAACATATTTCTAAAGCCTATGATCATGTTAGTCGAAGACTCACTAAATTTTCTTCCGACTCAGAATACTTAGTTAAGCGTATACGGGCTGATGATGATAATGGCAAAAAAGAACTTGAACATGATGAACGCTATGTTCGCTTGCTATATCACACTATGAGAGAAGCTTTATCTGCAAGGGCAGAGTTTTTTCTACAATCAAAAGCAAAACAGTTTGAACAAGTTTTAGAATCATTAGTTGATGAACAAGTTAAGAAACTAAAGGTTTTTCTGACCGAGGGCAATTTTTCTTCGATTAATCTTGAAAAAGCAGCCATCAGTAATTTACGCAAAAAGTTAGCTCAAAACTTGCCAACTTTACCAGAAAGATTTTTTGAATTTCCAGATAATAATATCACGCAAAACCGTTCTAAACAAACCGAAGTAGTTGGACAAAAAACAGAAGACGAAACACGCACCAAAACAGAACAGGAGAACTATGAAGAATCTTATCAGGAAGGGTCTTGCTTGAAAACAACAAAAACGAGAACACAAACACGGCCTGTAACTCGTACTTACCAAGAAGCAGTAACTCGTGATATTACCCAAGATGTTGAATACATCGAACTTTTCCTTCCGTCTCCCGGCTTAATGGCAAAACAATGGTCAAGTGGAATTGAAAAAGGGAAAGCGAGTTTGTGGGATATTTTGCGTGAGTGGATTCTCCAATGGTTAAATTATGTTAGCGATATCTTTAAAGAATCCGTTGATGAGATTACTAATCTAGCTGAACGTGCTTTGCAGCAACAATCAAGTATTATTGAGGGCAATTTTGACCAAGAAAAACAGTTTTGGCGTGAGTTTGAAGTTAAAAAAGATCATGCAACAGCAGATTGTGAAAAGTTACAAGAGATTTTTCGTCAGTGAAGCAAGTTTTAAACCTAATGAAATTCAGGAGTTGAAAAATGGAAGTTTTATTAATTGTTTTAGGGCTAGTAGGATCAGCAGTAGCCCTTTGTCTCAAGAAGCAACAAGATGAACCATCACAACTGCCAACTAGAGAACGTATAGAATCTGTTAGTAATCCTTCATTTACGCCAGGTGAAATTCCTATAGCTCAGGAAAATACTAAACAGGTTTTAGTTTTAGTTATTTCTGCCTCACAAGTAGAGTTCCTTGAACCGCTAAAAGACAAAAATCATATTGATGTTAGTGAGGGAGAACAACTTTACCAAATTACGAGATATTTATGGCTAGGATCTGAAACTGAACTTTCTCAGAAAAGAGCTAATATCAATAAGTATTCAGTCGCCAAAGGAGCAGAATCAGAATATAACATTTACTTGGTTGAGATTAAACTCAAGCAAGATGACGAAGGATTTAAGCCTAATGTCAATCAACTCGATAGATATGATGCTTTTCGTAAATTAGCTGATTTAGCAGGTGAGGTTAAAGTGTCTGATAGATTGCAAATAGAAGCTTATGAAAACCTTGAAGTTTATAATCGCTAAACAAGATAAAATAAAATGCTGATTGATGCCACTCTTTTAGTTAAAAATCCAGAAATTATCAAGGGTTTACTTGATGGTTCCATGCAACGCTATGGAAGCGTTATTAGATGGGCTGCGGGAACTGTAAATGGTGGTCAAATTGTCCGCCATTTAGCCGAAACTCCCGGACTGACTAGCAAACTGATGACTGTTCCCTTTTCTCCCATTGTGGCAGGAATTGATGTTATTGGTCATGGGCTTAACTATCATAAATTAATAGGTGTCGAGGGTAAATTAATCGGTATTGAAAAAACCTTATCCTCAGTGATGGGGCTAAGTCAAATTGCTGCGGGCGCAAGCGTTTTAAACCTTGGTGTCAGTATTGCTGGCTTTGCCTATATGGGCTATAAACTGCACCAAGTACAAAAAACTTTAGGTCACATTCAACAGTCAATGGAAGAAGGCTTTAACCGTGTTGAAGCTGGCTTAAATCGGATTGAGAATCGCATGGAAGAAGGATTTAATCGAGTTGAATATAGGTTAAATCGGGTTGATAATCGCTTAGATATTATCTCTGGACAATTGGCATATCTGTATTTATTGGTAGAAGACAGCCGCCAAAAGCAAAAAAGCCTTGCTAAAGCTATTTCCCATCTTCATCAAGCCATGCTAATTCAAGAAATAGCTGCTTTAAAAGCTGAACTTGACGATCGTTCTCGTTTTCCTGATGAATCACCGAGATCGGCCATTAAAACAGCTTCCCGTGTGGGATTATTTCTCAGTAATCAAGCCATGCAAGCTACTCCAGAATTAGATGCTGAAATTATGCTTAATGCTGATGTTTCTATTCAAGGTTGGGCTGTAGCCATAGCAACAGAAGCCAATCTTCTCTTAGAAATAGGGAAACATCAAGAAGCTAAAGAATTACTGGCGTTACAAATCCCCCAATTTAAACAAGTCGCGGAAAGATGGGGTAAGGCACTAATCAATGATGAAAACACTTATCTATCTACTGCTTATCGCTTTACTAATTCTCGGTTTAAGAACCATATTACCTCAGAACGAGTAGAACGAATTACGGAAATATCACCAAGCGATCGCACTTTATCTCCTGACCAAATCCGAGGCAAAAAAAATTATGTTGATGTAGAGTTTGAAATGTCCTATAGTTCTGCTAAATTTGATCAAACATGGACACATCGCCAAATTGCTGTAGCTGAATATTTGGATGGGTTGAGTGAACTTTCAGCCAGATTAGAGGGTTTAGAATCGTTTGCAAATCTGTGCGAAAGTAAAGGTGTTAAAAGCAGCCGTGAAATTCTGCCTGGGCCAGACACTGAACCGGGCATATACATACTACCCAGCACATAGGGTAGGGTGTGTCAGAAGCCCAAACCCTTATTATATCAATCTATAACTTACTCGGACGCACCCTACAAATGACTAATGACTATAACGTTTGAATTTGCTCAATCACCCAATCAAAAGTTTCTATAACTTGCTTGAGATCCGATTCGTCTTGCAAAGTAAACAAAGCCAGACTCGGCGACCTTCTCTCGCCCGGTTCTATAGGTAGCGACAGACCGATCGAACTCAGTTTACTTCTCAATTCCAGCCAATTCTGTTCCGCATTAAACGGCGGCTGGGAACCGTAATTATCAGCAGAAATCTCCATTCTGCCAGCAATATCTACAGTGAATAACTGATAGGGTTTTCTTCCCTTTTGAGGCAATTGAGCGGCGAAACCGCCGTAGGCGTCCCCCGTTCCCCAATGGATTTGAACTTCGGGTTCTTGACTTTTTGCCCACCGGTAAATAGCTTTTGCCATTTGCGCCTCGTCCGCGCCTCGTCTAGCTTTGATTTCCGCAAAAAATGAAGATTCATCCCAGCGCCTTCTTTCGCGCGTTGCGCTGGATTTTTTCTGCTGTGCTTCGGCTGTCTGACCGATCACTCTGGGAACCAATGTTCTCAGACCGTCTTCACTGACATACTGCTTAATTTCCAGGGCCAAAACTTCAACCGGGTCCATTTGTTCGTTGAGAAATTCCACAACTCGGCGCATTTCAGCGGAAATCTCGTCAGCTACAAACACTAAGCGAACTTTACCCGCTTGCAAATTAGTTTTAACCTTCTGCCAAAATCTTTCTTCATTAGCATTTGCGCCGAGAAACTCTTCAAAAATCTGTTCGGGATCGCGACCCCGATCGCGACAATTAGCTTCAAACAGAGCAATAATTGAATCGATGGGCCAGTAAAACAACGCATTAGCAGCATAGTCGATCGACTGACCCAACACTTTTTGCCGCAGTTCGGCATTAGGAGTTCGCCGGACATCCACCAAAGTAGGAACGGCATTTTGGTCGAGAAACAAATGATCCAGCGACCACTGCACCGCTGTTTCCTCATCGCTGGGTGCAGCTTCCCGCGAAATTAACAGCCACCTGCGCGGCGTCGCCCGATCGATTTGGTCTCCCGCGATCAAATTGGGATAAGTTACTAGCAAGTCTTGTAACTGGTCTTCCGAGTCGTAGGGCTGTTCCATCATTTCTACCAGCCTGTCGTCGTCCTGAATCAGATAAATACCTCCAGCCATGCCAGCCCACCTACTTAATTTTAGATTTTAGATTTTAGATTTTAGATTTCAGGCTTAGTTATTAGTCTTCAGTCTTCAGTCCGCAGCCAATGATTTGTGAATGCGGAAGGCATTGGTCAGAATTCAATAAAAATTTTGAATTCAATAATTTTTATTGTTTGTTAATTCAATAAAAAATCCCTTCTGACCAATGACTGATGACTAATCACTAATGACTAATACAACCAGTAAATACTCGCTGTGCCGGCCCGGTCATGTAAATCCGCCCAGAAACTTCTGCCCATTCGATTTCCAAAACGCCGCCGGGGAGTTCAACCGCAGTTGCCCGATCGCACTTCCCTACCAACACGCCAGCTACCACAGCAGCACAAGCACCAGTCCCACAAGCTAGAGTAACACCCGCGCCTCTTTCCCACACCCGCATTTTTACGTAGTCCGAACGTACCACTTGAATAAATTCCGTATTGGTACGCTGCGGGAATGCTTTGTTGTGCTCGAATTGAGGCCCGACAGTTTCTAAAGCAACAGCCGCAACATCCTCTACAAAGGTAATGCAGTGAGGATTGCCCATGCTGACGCAGGTAACAGACCAAGATTTATCAGCAACTTCGATCGGCACATCTATAACTTTGGCATCCGGTGCGGCCAAAGTTGTCGGAATTTCCGCAGCCAGCAGCCGGGGAACCCCCATATCCACCTTAACCTGACCGTCCGATCGCAATTCCGGGCTGATCGCACCAGCCAGAGTGTGGATGCGGTACTGAGTTTTTGCCTCTGACCCTTCCAAATCGGCGATAAACTTAGCCAAACAGCGAATTCCGTTGCCGCACATTTCCGGTTCCGAACCGTCCGAGTTAAAAATCCGCATCGTATAGTCAGTGCCGTTTTGACCCGGAAGAGCAAATATCACGCCGTCTGCGCCAATCCCGAAATGTCGATCGCACAAATCCACAGCTTGTTCTGGTGTAATCACAGGTTCTGACGAGTGGCGGTTGTCAATCAGAATAAAATCATTTCCCAGTCCGTGATACTTCGCAAACTCGATCGGCATAAAAACAAACCTCTTTTGGTTAAAACTGATTAGATAATTTGCTGACCAAATTACCCATTTCCCAGTATTATAAAACTTTATGCAATTTATAGTCCTTTCTAGTGAAATATAAACAAATATAATATTTATAACTTCACAGGGATATCTAATTAATGCTGATGTCAACGGCTCAATGAATATTCGTCAAAAAGTAACTGCCAAGGGGTTTCTGCCTCATTGAGTAGAGGCGCTTGTAATTCTGCCAGTACGGGTTAAAGGGTATAAACAGAAGAATATGGTTTAAGGTAATATTTGACTATATTTTTCTGAACTATGTCTGAATTTGAAACCGGATTGCCCAGCGTTCGCTTAATACAAAGCTACATCAAAGACAAAAAACAGGTGGAGATCAAACTCCTTACCGGCGACTTACTAGCGGGCAGAATTTTTTGGCAGGATAATAGCTGCATTTGCCTCCTCGATCCGTCAGAAACACAAATTATGATCTCGCGGCCGGCAATTGCTTATGTCAAACCCAACGGGTAAGAGTGGGGCATGGGGCATGGGGCATGGGGCATGGGGCATGGGGCATTGTTGACTGTTCGCTAGAAAGCTCACCACAGTCAACTGCCAACTGCCAACTGCCAACTGCCCGCTGACTAATCGCTAAACAGCTTTTCGCTGACTTGGGCCTTGACCAAAGGCAGCTTTAAAGCAGGTTGCGGCACCGGCGGTGAGGCCGTCCGCTGCATCAAGCCGAGCTCGTAGAAGCCGCCGCACAGCAGCAAACGATCGCCTTCTTGCAAATTCGTAGTTCCGTCGGGCCAGCGAGTAAATTTCCCTTCCCGGCGGATCGCCCGCACCTGCACCCCGTACTGGGTCAGCAAATCTACCTCTGACAGTTTTTTGCCCGCCCAAGGGCTGTTTGCTGGCAGCCTCAGCCACTGGCAAGAACTGTCCCCCTGCGGAACTGCAACTTCCCCCTTCGCCAGCAACTCAAAACTGATGAGTTCTTCCGGTTCTCCTACTACAAAAAGTCGATCGCCAGCGTGCAAAGCTGTCTTCCCGTTGGGATAATCAATTTCCTCGCCATTCTCGCGGACGATCGCCATTACGCTGGCCCCTGTCAACTGTCGCAAGTTAGTTTCTTCCAGAGTCATGCTGGCAATGGGAGAACCCGACGGCAAGCTGTACCACTCGCTGTTCATATCTCGAACCGCCACTTTCAAATCCCGCGAAACCGCCAAAGGTTCGCGCGGCGGCCGCAATTCGAGATAGCGGCTGCTGCGAATTTGCTGCACTTCCCGCCCGATCGCCATTGCCGAGATGCCCATGCTAGCGAGCAAGTGGGAAGACAGTTCTAAACTGGCCTCAAACTCCGGCTGCACAACTTCCCAGGCCCCCAGTTGGTAAAGCAGTTCGATGTCTTTATCTTGGTTGGCCCGCACCACAATATCCAAATCCGGGACTAATTCTAAAGCCCGCTTCAGACACAAGCGAGTGCTCATGGGATCGGGAAGGGCGATCGCCATTGCTTTTGCCCGTTCCACCCGCGCGGCTTCCAATACGTGCAAGCTGGCAGCATTCCCGTAAATGTAAGGAATTCCTTGGACTCTGCACTCTTGAATTCTACTTTCTGACTCGTCGATCACCACAACTGAACAGTTGCGGCTTTGCAGCATTTTGACTAAAATTCTGCCGACTCGCCCGTAGCCGCAAACCACAACATAATTTTGTTCCGGCAAAGTTTCAGCTATTGCCACAGGTTGAGATGTTTCGTCAAAGTAGCCCTGCAAAGGCCCGAAATTTTCCGCCCATTTCAATAACTGCGGCACGCTTCTCAATACAAACGGAGTCAGCACGAGGGTGACTGCTGTCGTTCCTAAAATTAACAGGTAAACGTTCCGCGAAACCAGCCCCATAACTTGGCCGGCACTAGCGAGTACAAAGGAGAATTCTCCTATTTGAGCTAAGCCCAAACCTGCGATCAATGCTGTTTTTAGCGGATAGCCAAATAGTCGGACGATCGGCGTTACGATCGAGAATTTGCCGACAAATACTATAAATACCAGTCCCAGAATTACTTCTAGATGGTTCCACAGAAACATCGGGTCAATTAACATTCCGATGGTGACAAAAAATAAGGATGCAAAAATATCTCGCAAAGGCTCGACATAAGTTAGAGTTTGGTCGGCATATTCCACCTCCGAAATCATTAAACCCGCGACAAATGCGCCCATCTCGATCGAAAAACCCAAATATTCTGTCAGTAGCGCAATCCCTAAAGCCAAAACCACAACTCCCAGCAAAAACAGTTCCCGGCTTTCTGTTTTCGCGAGGAATCGCAGCAACTGCGGTACGATCCAAATGCCTGCTGCTACAGCACCGACAGCAAATAACCCGATCCGCAGCAGGGCCCACGCTACCGTCTGGCCGATCGCTTCTGCGGGCTGGTTGAGGGCAGGCAAAACTGCTAGCATTAACCCCAAAGCCAAATCTTGAACTACTAATATTCCCAGCATGACTTGACCGTGGGAAGTACCGGATTCATTGCGCTCCATCAAGCACTTGAGTACAACTGCTGTCGAAGAAAGCGACAGAATCGCTCCCAAAAACACGCCTTGAGCGGGCGATTCTACCCACCCTACAGCCAAGGAAATTGCAGTAGTAATGGCGATCGTCAGCACAATTTGCAAGCCCCCCCCGCCCAAACTAATGGTTTTAACTTTCTGGAGTTCGGCGAAGGAAAATTCCACTCCCAAGGCAAATAACAGAAAGGCAACCCCGAATTCAGCCAGGGTGTCTACCTGAATTAATTCTTTAATCAGCCCCAAACCTGCCGGCCCAACTACGATCCCTCCCAGGAGATACCCGAGAATTACCGGCTGTCGCAACAGCGATGCAAAGAGTCCTCCTGCTGCGGCAGCAGCGAGAACTAGAACTAAGTCAACGATCAGTCGGAAGTCTTCTTGCACAACTTTATGAAAAAAGTATAAAGTTATATTATAGTGTCTAATGTGTTGACTATGTTTAGTGGGTTGACTGTAGTTGGGAAGCCAGGACAACTGCAACTATATAACCCGGTATTTTGTGAGGCTAAAGAGTTTCACTCCTCCCAAAAAGCTTAACCTCTTGCAAGTTTATCTAGGCAGTGCGGCTTGATTTGGGGTAATGTTTCACCTCAACCCGATGAGCACGGTGAGATTAAATTAAGTTACTTTTTATAATCTATTTCAGGCGGGTGGAGTGATTTTAATTACCTTTTTGTAGTGAGTGGTTTGATCGGGGTGTACGTTCACAGATATGCGATGGGTAAAAAGGATTAGTTAAAATCGTTTGTATTTATTCAAGCCCTGCTTGCGGATTGACCCGATATACTGGATAGTTATTCAGGCACTTTTGTGTTTTTTTATAGTAATCCCCGGTTTTGCTAACAATAAAGATTTAGGTTTTAGACAAGTAATTTTGTCGTTGCTCTTGATACCCTCGAAGAGATGCGGAGTTTTGCGGCTGCGCCGTGTTTTGATGAAATGCTGCATTAGCTTGCTTGCGGAGCACTCAGCAATGTCTGTCGGTAGGTTCGATCGCACATCCCCTCGCGATCGGTTGGCACTCCTAATTCGTTTGTCTGAGTGCATCGTTGTGTCGATCGCACCTTCCCCCGTCCAACCCAACAATCTAATCAATCTAGCAACCATAATATCGGATAATTGTAAAGCAATTAACCAAGCTAACAGCATGAGTATTGACCAATTAAACACAGACTACGGCATTGCCGGCCACCTCACCTTCGCCACGGGAAACGGTGGTTTCCCGATGATTCACATCGACAACGGTCAAGCCAAAGCCTTAATTTCTGTATATTCCGGTCAAGTGCTCTCCTTTCAACCAGCCACCGAAGCCACAGACTTGATGTTCGTCAGCGAAAAAGCCTACTATGCCGAAGGGAAAGCCATCAAAGGCGGTATACCAATCTGTTGGCCCTGGTTTGGCCCAGATCCCGAAGCCTTGGGGCGTCCGAGTCATGGGTTTGTGCGGAATCGCCTCTGGAATGTGCTAGAAACCGCCACAACCCCAGACGGCGCAACCAAAGTCACTCTCGGACTCAAGGATACCGATGAAACTAGAGCAATTTGGCCCCAAGCCTTTGAACTGGCGATCGTAATTACGATCGGGACCACCCTCGCTGTAGAATTAATCACCCGCAATCTAGGCGACAAAGCATTTCCCCTCACCCAAGCTTTGCACACCTATTTCCAAGTCGGCGATATCAACCGCGTGCAGGTTTTAGGCTTAGAAAATAGCCAGTATCTTGATAAAGCGGATGGTGGTGTCGAAAAAACTCAAGTGGGTGCAGTGGTAGTAACAGGTGAAGTCGATCGCATTTATCTTGATGTCACCAATGAATTAGTCATTGACGATAGCGCCTTGAATCGTCGGATTCGCATTAAATCATCGGGTAGCAAATCCGCCGTAGTGTGGAATCCGTGGGTGACAATTTCTGCAAATATGGCCGACCTTGATGATGCAGATTATCAGCGTTTACTCTGTGTAGAAACGACCAATGCAGCTACAGATATTGTGGAAGTTCCCCCTCATGGTGAGTTCCGCTTGCAGGCAATTTACAGCGTTGAACGCGACTAAGGAATTAGAACTTAATCTTAGCGGTGATGGGGCCAAAATTCCCAGTAAACGGTTCAACATTTCAATTGGATATTTTCAGAGTTGCTCAAATCCCACCCACAAGACTGGGATTGTTTGTTTAAATACAACTTAAATGCCGATTAGCTGATTGAATTGAAAAACTCTGTCACCCTAATGACTAATAATACCAAATCCCAAATTTCTCCCCTGTTTATTTATTAGTCCGCGAAAGACGTTCGGCTAAGCTGAGTCGAACAGTCTAGCCGCAGACAAAACTTTGTAAGATCGGTTGCAACCGCCGACTCCGATCTTTTTACTTACCATCAATTATTATGCAAAACTTCAACTGGGCAAAACTTCAAAATGGATCGGACATTCGCGGTATCGCCCTCGAAGGCGTTCCCAATGAAAAAGTCAACCTCACCCCCGAAATTGCGACAATCTTAGGTAAATCCTTTGTCAGTTGGCTGGTGCAAAAAGTCAACAAACCCGGCGCAGAATTAACGATCGCGATCGGGCGCGACAGTCGCCTATCAGGGCCAACCTTAATGCAAGCAGTCATGGAGGGAATCGCCTCAGTTGGTGCAACAGTGTACGACTTTGACATGGCCTCAACCCCCGCCATGTTTATGAGTACCATTACCCCTGGTTTTGATTGCGACGGCGCGATTATGCTCACTGCTAGCCATTTGCCATTTAATCGAAACGGCTTAAAATTTTTCACCGCCAAAGGTGGGTTACAAAAACAGGATATTACAGATATCTTAGCACTAGCCCAAAGCAATAATTTTCAGCCAGCCGCATCGCCCGGTAACATTACAAAGCATGATTTCATCTCTGTTTATGCTAACCAATTTGTCACAAAAATTCGCGAAGCAGTCAATCATCCCGATAACTTTGAACAGCCGCTGACAGGATTAAAAATTGTTGTGGATGCGGGCAATGGTGCGGGCGGTTTTTATGTCGATCAAGTCTTAAAACCTTTAGGTGCAGACACCACGGGCAGTCAGTTTTTAGAACCCGATGGTACTTTCCCCAATCATGTGCCAAATCCCGAAGATAAACAGGCAATGCAGTCAATTTGTCAAGCGGTAATTGAACATCAAGCTGATTTTGGGATTATTTTTGATACGGATGTCGATCGCAGTGCGGCCGTCGATCGAGTTGGCAAGGAACTCAATCGCAATCGCTTAATTGCCTTGATTTCTGCGATCGTATTACAAGAACACCCAGGCTCTACCATTGTCACCGATTCTATCACCTCCGATGGCTTAACACAATTCATCGAACAAGATTTAAAAGGGATTCACCATCGCTTTAAACGCGGCTACAAAAATGTGATTGACGAGTCGATCCGCCTCAATGAAGCCGGACAGGAATCATGGCTGGCGATTGAAACCTCTGGACATGGAGCTTTGAAAGAAAATTACTTTCTGGATGATGGCGCTTATTTGGTCAGCAAATTATTGATTGAATTGGCTAAATCAAAGCTAGCAAATCAATCTTTGCCAGATTTAATTGCCAATTTAAAAGAACCCGAAGAAAGTGCAGAATTTCGGATTAAAATGGGTGTGGATGATTTCAAGGCTCACGGATCTCGCGTTCTCGAGCAACTGCAAGAATTTGTCTCAACGCAAGCAGACTGGAAAATAGTTCCCAATAACTACGAAGGTCTGCGAATTTCCTGCACGTCACCTAGCGAATCCGGCTGGTTTCTGTTACGCTTATCACTCCACGATCCGGTGATGCCTTTGAATGTTGAGTCTAATGTTAAGGGTGGTGTCGCTCACATAGTCGATCGGCTTTTAGGTTTTTTCCAAACCACAGAATCCCTCGATTTTTCGGCACTATCGATCTAAGTTTTACTCGTGTCAGACTATTAGTAAACCAAACCAAAGGAGGAATTTAATCATGTGGCTTTTAATCATAAAATGTTCTGCTGCAAGCTGGGATACCCATTCCAAAGCTTTCAAAGCGATAGCTGCCAAATATCCGGCCACACCTCTTTCTTCCAAAAAGATGAAAGGCGATGGTCAACGCATCATGGAATATCAGCTTGAGGATGTCAACGATGTAGAGGAATTTAGGGAAGAATGCTTAACCTTAGATGGTTTCACCGCTACCTTTGAATCCCTATAATTCTAGGTGATAAAAATATAGCAATTGTTAATTTTTATCTCATATCATTTTAGAGGAGATTGTAAAATTGGGAATCAATACTATTTTGCCAAAATAGGCTAAAATAACTAGAGAATTTGAGGAAAGTTCTCGGAAAATAAACTGCAAGAAAGCATTGCTGACAGATTGTCGCTGGAACTTGTAGATTTTAGAAGGCGACGCACCCTACAAAGAATCAACAGCAAAAAGAGCCAAATAGCCAGAGAGAAGATCCTTTACCGGGAAAACTAGGATGGGGAAGAATACGACGACATTGCTACGCGAACGCCCTCTATCAAAGAAGAACCGATGCCTTCTCGATACGGGCTGTGACACAGGTACAAGATGCGATTGAAGCACTTGAGATCTGTATGGCCGATAGATTCAAGCCCCATCCTTACTGAGAGCGAGATAATACCGCTAGCCTCGGGACCTCTATCGGCATCATTTAAGCCACTATTGCCACACCACTCCGCAACCTTGCCGTGCATATCGTAAAGTCCAAAAGCATTGGGTCCAAAACTTCCCACATCCTTTATTTGGCGATGAAAACCCTGCGGTGCATCAAAGTCGGGATGATTGCCTTCACGGTTAACTTCTTTTATAATTTCCATAAAATAATGTCCCTCAAATGGGGCTGCTGTTGCACCGGCACGACAAGCATATTCCCATTCTGCTTTACTCAGGGAACGATATTTTTTACCAGTTTTTTCCGATAGTTTTCTAATGAATTGTAAGGCCAAATGCCACGATACATTTTCAACAGGAAGTTTTTCGCCTGTGAAACTCGATTCGTTGATTCTCTTTCCCATTACTGCTTCCCACTGTGCTTGGGTGATGGGGTATTTGCTTGCATAAAAAGCGGGTATTGTGACTTGAGGCTTCCCACCTGCCCCATAATCTCTATATCTATCAACTTCTGTTACTGGCGAATCTACCATCAATGTGCCGCCGGCAATGTAAACCATTTCCAACACAATTCCATTTCCTAGGTCTTCGGGGAAGTAGAAAGCAAACGACTTGCTGCGACTGCTTTCTCGTCCATTTGAATCAACTGTGATGACATCAAAATCAAAAAAATAGTTTTGTAAATGTTGTTTTATCTTCTCCTCATTTCTATCTTTCAGTAGTGAATAAACAGCTAATTTCACCTGTACTGACTCATCCTGCAATGCTCCCAGTATCAAATCTAACCCTGCTTCTCCATATTTGAGCGCTTCGGAGAGTCCGATGATTCTCACTTCGACAGAGGGCGAGGCTAGGCGGCTTTTAACGCCGGCAATTCCTCCCAGTACCGCAGCATCGACAGGAGTTAAATTTTGACCGCCTTTGACGGCATCATATTCTCTGGGTTGATTTTGATCGTTTGGCATGGCATTTTGACCTTTCTATGATTAATCACTATGGCATTTACTTAATACATACGCCAAATACTCAAAACTTACCCAGTTACGCTACAAACAAGGCAAATCGTGCGTTGGGTTTTGCGCTTTTACAGGCTACATTTACCGACTTGGCGCAAGTCCTAACATTGCGTTACCCTTTGCAGTGAGAGCGTGCTAGAGTTAGCTACTTTGTGTAACATTAGCTAGATAAGAATTTAGGATATCGGTGATGACGAAGGTAAATCAAGGCAACTGCCGACAAAGTGCAAAAATAATTGTGAGTCCTATTTTCCGGTGGGGAGGGTTGAAGGCAAAGCAGCTAACGGTGAGTTCGATCGGGGGAATTGTTGCTGGTATTCTAAGTTTTGTCCTGCCCGTGCAAGCTTTGCAGGTAGTTGTGACGCCGACCAATCCCGAACTGGGGGATACGCTGTCAGTAATGATTCAGGTTGACGGTAACGGCGGGGAAACTCCAACAGTTTCTCTACAGCAAAAAAACTACCCCGCGTTTCCCATGGGCAACGGCCGCTTTCGGGCTTTGCTGCCGACGACTCCGGTAGAGAAACCCGGTGCCCGCCAAATCCAAGTCGCAGGTGACGGACAAGTGCAGAAGTTGAGCGTGCAAGTGCGCGATCGAGATTTTCCCACTCAATCCATCTGGCTTCCGCCTGGGAAAGACAGCGAAGGTACAGATGCTGAATTCGATCGCGTAGACGCATTTAAAGCACTCGTGACACCAGAAAAATTTTGGGACGGCAAATTGTTGCGCCCCAACTCCGGCGAAATTACCACTATTTACGGGGTGCGACGTTATTATAATGGGGTATTTGCTCAAGACTACTACCACCGCGGCGTTGATTACGCGGGTGCTTACGGTTCCCCTGTAGTCGCACCGGCAGCAGGTCGGGTTTCTCTAGTGGGACGCGAATCCCAAGGGTTCAAAATCCACGGGAATGTCGTTGGTCTTGACCACGGTCAGGGGGTCGCAAGTATTTTGATGCACCTCAGCCGGATTGATGTCAAGGAAGGCGATGTCGTGAAAGCCGGTCAAGTAATCGGTGCTCTGGGGTCAACGGGGGCTTCCACAGGCCCTCACCTGCACTGGGGACTGTACGTACACGGGCAGTCCGTCGATCCTGTACCTTGGCGGCTTCAGGGAGTTGAGTAGGAGTTTTTACAGGTTTTGACGGATTTATCAGTCAATTATGGGGTAAGTTTGTGGCTGGGGTGTGCAGATAACTGTGATGAGTTATCAGTATTGAGTTAAGATTTGTATAAAATTTCTCAACTCAACTCTCAAAACTCGAATCTCAAGACGCTAACAATCGCGTCTTCACAAAACTTTATTGATGATGCCGTTGAGCGGGGACGCATATATGAGTATTGAAAAAATTGTTGAACAGGCTTTGCAGGATGGCTATTTAACGCCGTCTATGGAAGCTGAGGTGGGACGGATCTGCAATACGGCTTCGGAATTGTCGATCGAAGAGTACATGGCTCTCGATCGTCTGATGGGATCTTTGTTAACTGGGGAAGTGGTGGTACTGCCACGCAAACAGTTCATCAATGTGATGGAAGAATTGGTACTCAGCGATGCGATCGCTAGGGTTGCAGAAATTGAGGCGACGAGCGACCTGAGTCTGGATGTGGGAGATATTGCAGCTTATGCTTTAAATAGGCTGCCACCTCTGTACGCTACGACGGAAGAGGGAGCTCACTTTCAAAGGGCTAGGGCTAAAGAGCAACTTCACGATTTGATTTCCAAAGAAGTCAACGCAGCGATCGCCCGCAACTTGGATCGGCCCGACACCCCAAACCCCACAGCTTTGGGCAAGTCTTCGGGAAACGAAGTTCTTTCACAGCTAAGCACTTGGCTGCAAGCTAACGCCACTAATTTTGAACCCCAGCCTTAGTACCACCCCAACAGTTCTATTTTGATTAAGTCGATCCCGCTCAATTCAGAAAGCGGGATTTTTAGTTTTTGAGCCAGCAAGATTCATCTGAAGGCAGAAGCCAGAATTCCAGAAAAAAAATTAAAATTTAAGAGTTTTGATTTGATTAAAAAATAAAAAACTCCCTCTTTCTTCTTCCTTTTTTCTGGCATCCGTTACATCCGTTACATCCGACGAAAGCGAATCCGTTGCCGAACTTCCTTGTTCCTGACATCCGTTACATCCGTTACATCCGACGAAAGCGAATCCGTTGCCGAACTTCCTTCTTCTTTCAAACGATTAATTGTTGCTGTCAGAAGACTCAGCCGAAGGGGCAGCGGTAACTTTTGTCTCTCGTTTTTCGCGTTTTTTCCGTTCCGCTTGGATGACATCTTGAAGCACTATTCGCGCTTGAGCCATTTTTTCCAAATTGCTGCGGTACAAATCTAAATCTTTGCTAACTTTGTCTTCTGGGAGGTGCAAGCCCGCACTGACTTTGGCGATCGCATCGTTTCGCGTTTCTTGGTCTTTTACTAAGTTAGGGTCAGCTTTTTCTAATAGCGAGAACAAACCGATCGCGAACAAGCGGCTGTACTTAAATTGAGGGTTGCTGGCGATCGCCCCTAAAGACGCTTGCAAATCCGCTGTATCTTCAAAGCTGGTCGAGCGATCGAGCCACGAGAGCAACTCTTGCCCGGAAAGTCTATCCGCCAAGCTTTCCAATCGCTGAGCGTCTTGCTTGTAGCGATCTGGATCGTCTTCTACGGACTTGCACAAAGCGTTAAAAATCGAAACTCTGTCGGCTTCTGGGACGTACCCAAGCATGAATCGATCGAAAGCTGTCACTACACCCAAAGCATAAATCGGGTCGTATTGAAAATCGGCATTTGCCGAAAGCAAGTGCATTTCTACCATCAACTCTTCCACCACTCGACGGTAAATTGAGTTGATCGGTCGAGTGTGAATCGTATAGAAACTTCGCTTAGTATCTGAAACAGTACGGTTCTTGTTCACCTGAGTCTTATAGATAAATAATTTTGCCGTAGCGGGCGTGCCTGCGCGGCGTGAGTAAAGTCGGGGGAGTCAATTCTGCGATCGGGCTGACAAAAATTGCCAGTTTTTTTAAGCGTTGCCGCCGGATTGCGAGACAAAATTTTATCAAAAATATTTTACGCGCGATCGGCAGCAACAATTAATATGTCGCAATAGGACGGAAAAACCCCAGTATCTTTACAATCATAGCGTAGCTGGGATCGGTCATAAATCTAATCTTCTGACTTGCCCAGCCTAGATACGGTCTTGCATATCACAATAAGTTTTTTTTGTCAACCCATAATCGTGAATAATCCAACACAAATGACAATTTCTCCTGAATTAATAGCTTTAGCCCAGTACATGGCGGGCGAATTTGACAACCGGGAACAAGCCCTAGCAGAGCCGACGTGGTACGTCCACCTTCGTATGTGGCAAAGACCACTACCGGTTCCTTTATTTTCCGAACCCAGCATTGCCCTGTTTGCGGAACAAGCCAACATTCTGGAATTAGACAAGCCGTACCGCCCCCGCATCGTGCAACTGAGGCACTCACAGATAGCGCCGGGACTTATCGAAGCTCAGTATTATATGTTCCACGACATTACAGCCGTCAAAGGAGCCGGTTGCAACCCCGACTTGCTTGGAAAGCTAACGAAAGAGCAAATCCAACTCCTCCCCGGCTGCACCCTGTCGGTTGCAGTGCAAAATTTAGCCTCAAACGGCTATCGCTTTCGGGCATCATTGCCGGAGGGCACTCGCTGCGGCTTTGCCTACGGGGGGCAAAATTACCAAGTAGACTTGGGATTTGAAGCCGCAGGCGAGGAATTTCTCAGCTACGACAAAGGAATAAACCCCACGACAGGCAAGGCTATCTGGGGAGCTCTAATGGGCCCTTTTAGATTTGTCAAGCGTCAGGATTTTGCTGCTGAGATATTGGTTTGAAGCAAGAAGCAACAAGAAACAAGGAAGAAAGATTTAGCTATCTAGGATAGAAGGCAAGACTTTACCTTGACCTATTCTTCTACTTTAGTGTTTTGGTGAACCTCTCAACCTCTCAAGAAAGGAAGAAAGCATAAGGAAGCTGGCAAGAATTTACCTGCTTCCTGTTCTTGTGCGGGGTTCCGGCGTATTTTGTAACCCTCAAGCTTAAATTGCGCTTACACCGCAACCGATGCCAGCGGGAGTGGTCAACTTGCGCGCGGCACCCCCTCTAGAGCTTCTTCTTCCGTTTCAAAGATTTCAAACACAGAATCCATCATGGTGACTTCAAACACCAGTTTGGCTTCGGGATGAACATTGCAAATGCGGAAACTTCCCTTAACTTTATCCGCATCCCGCATACCTGCTACAAGTGAGGTCAGGCCAGAGCTATCGATAAAGTTAACCTGACCAAGATTCACTACAACATGGCGGCTAAGTTTGGAAATACACTCTTGCAACTTGAGGCGGAATTGCCAAGCTGTAGTGATGTCCAACCGTCCTGTCGGTGCTAAGACGATAACTGTTGTACCGTCTTGAAGCGTGTGGGTTTTTTGATCAATATGAATCACTGACCCTTCCCTCAAATTTATTATCTATCGCGGTGGTTACTGTCCCAGTAGTTTAACTCAGGTCGGTGACTGCTGAGGCATCCAATTCGCCCAATCTTGCGGTTTTAAGAACTTGGAGTAGAGTTCGGCTTCGGGAGAGTTGGGTTCTGGCTCGTAACAGTATTCCCAGCGTACCAAAGGTGGCAGGGACATGAGAATCGATTCGGTGCGTCCGTTGGTCTGCAAGCCAAAGGTCGTGCCTCGATCGTACACCAAGTTAAATTCAACGTAACGGCCGCGGCGGTAAAGTTGGAAATTACGCTCGCGCTCGCCGTATTCTTTCGATCGGTGCTTTTCAATAATAGGGGTGTAAGCCGGCAAAAATGCCCGGCCGCAGTCCTGTACGAAGGCGAACAGCGACTCCCAAGTTCTAGGTTCCGGTACCCCGATGTCGTTGCTGCACTCGGCGGCCTTGCCTTTGACATGATGGTCGCGGTAAAGGGGGCCTTGAGCGCTTTGGTAGTCAAAAAATAGGCCGCCCACGCCGCGGGTTTCTTGGCGGTGAGGCAGGTAGAAATATTCGTCGCACCAAAGTTTAAATGTCGGATAATATCCGGGATGGTGGCGATCGCAAGCTGCTTTCAGAGTTTTGTGAAAATGAGCTGCATCCTCAGCCAACGGGTAATAAGGAGTTAAATCCACACCGCCGCCAAACCACCAAATCGGCCCAGCCTCAAAATAGCGATAATTCAGGTGAACCGTAGGCAAGTACGGATTGCGGGGGTGCAGCACCATCGAAGTGCCAGTTGCATAGAAATCGTGACCAGCAGCTTCTGGGTGCTTTGCCAGAATCAAAGCCGGCAAACTTTCGCCCCACACTTGGGAAAAATTGACTCCCCCTTGTTCAAAAACATTGCCTTCGCGCATGACGCGAGAACGTCCGCCGCCGCCTTCGGATCGTTCCCAAGAGTCTTCCTTAAATTTGCCAACGCCATCGAGCTGTTCGAGGGATTGACAAATTTCGTCTTGTAGGGTTTTCATAAATTGGCTGACTCTAGCTCTAGAGTCAGCGGGCGGCAAAAACGGGGAAGTGGCGGTTTTAAGTGTTGTAGAAACTGTCATCCGATTTAAGATTTAAGATTTTAGATTTTAGATTGAAGAATTGCGACCACGGATCAATTCGGGGATTGTGACCAAATTGCTTTCGGTCGTAGAAATTCTTGCCGAGCGCATTTGAGTTTGAGATTGACCGTGAGTCCCAAATCCAGTCGTCATGTAATTATGCCACCGCAGGTCTGCAAATGATCGCTATGAAGTTACATTAAAAAATAGCAATAAAAATATACTTAAACCTGCGATCCAAAATTCGCTAACCCAATTGCAGAGCTATGGTGGAGAACACAATGCCCAATACACTCGATGTTAGTTCAGTCTTAGAAATCCTGCGACCCGTGCAAGACCCCGAACTGCAAAAGAGTTTGGTGGAATTGAACATGATTCGTAACATAAAAATTGACGGCGGTGTCGTCAGTTTTACTTTAGTGCTGACAACGCCTGCTTGCCCGCTGCGAGAATTTATTGTCGAAGATTGCCAAAAAGCGGTCAAACAGTTGCCAGGAGTCGAAAAAGTGGCGGTGGAGGTGACAGCCGAGACGCCGCAGCAGAAGGGAGTGGTCGATCGCCAAGGCATTGAAGGCGTTAAAAATATTATCGCAATATCCAGCGGCAAAGGCGGCGTCGGCAAAAGCACGGTGGCGGTAAACGTGGCAGTAGCGCTAGCGCAAACCGGCGCTAAGGTGGGTTTGCTGGATGCGGATATCTATGGGCCCAACGACCCAAATATGTTGGGTTTGGGGGACGCGAAAGTCATGGTTAGGGACGGAAAAAGCGGGGAAAGCCTCGAACCCGCCTTCAATTACGGCGTCAAATTGGTGTCGATGGCGTTTTTAATTGACAAAGACCAGCCCGTGATTTGGCGCGGCCCGATGTTGAACGGGATCATTCGGCAGTTCCTCTATCAGGTGAATTGGGGCGATTTAGACTATCTGATTGTCGATATGCCTCCGGGTACTGGAGACGCGCAGTTGACAATGGCGCAGGCGGTGCCGATGGCTGGTGTCGTGATCGTGACCACGCCGCAGACTGTGGCATTGTTGGACTCCCGCAAGGGGTTAAAGATGTTCCAGCAGTTGGGAGTGTCGGTGTTGGGAATTGTGGAAAATATGAGCTATTTTGTGCCGCCGGATATGCCAGACAAGCAATACGATATTTTCGGTTCCGGTGGCGGGGAAAAGACTGCTGCTGAGTTGGGAGTGCCGCTGTTAGGCTGCATTCCGCTGGAAATTCCGTTGCGGGAAGGTGGCGATTCTGGGGTGCCGATCGTGGTGGGACAACCGGGTTCTGCTTCAGCTAGGGAGTTGCGGGCGATCGCCGGCCGCATTGCCGGTAAAGTTTCCGTAGCAGCCTTAGCGTAACTCACATCTTGGATTGTGAATCAGCTTTTGATGGGCGGGCGAGACGCCCACCCCACAAGAAACCTGTTGAGTGTGTGGAACAGGCATCTTGCCTGTTGAGTGTGTGGAACAGGCATCTTGCCTGTTGAGTGTGTGGAACAGGCATCTTGCCTGTTGAGTGTGTGGAACAGGCATCTTGCCTGTTGAGTGTGTGGAACAGGCATCTTGCCTGTTGAGTGTGTGGAACAGGCATCTTGCCTGTTTTAGCATCAAGTCTCGATCGCCAAGAAAAGGTAAGCTATAAACAGCCAACTTAACATTCCAAGAATTATGATTTTTCCAGGTTCGGCAGTTCGAGTTAAAGATAAGGGTGAGATTTACTACGCCTTTCAAGGACAAGTCCAGCGAGTTAGCGACGGGAAAGTCGCGGTACTATTTGAAGGCGGCAATTGGGACAAGCTGATTACGTTCCGGCTGTCCCAGTTGGAACTTGTCGATGCTACGGCTGGTCGCGCGAAATAGTCAGTTGGTTGTTGACAGTTGTCAGTTGACAGTTGTCAGTTGTCAGTAGTTATTGTTTATTAGTACCTACTTACAAATAATAATAAATAACAACCAACTGCCAACAACCAACTGCCAACAACCAACTGCCAACAACCAACTGCCAACTGACTAATATGCGTTTACCTTTACCCCAATTTGCTACAAAAGAGCGCCATCCCGATCGCATTGCTGAGGTAATCGAGACGGCAACTTCGGAGTTTTTGGCTCAATGTTTGGAACCGGAAGACTTAAGTTTTCCCGTGATGCCGCCTTTTGGCAGTTGGGTGAAGGCCGAGGATGAAGAGTCGAAAAATCAAATCTACGGCGTGGTTTATTACGCTACGACTAGCCCGATCGACTCGGTGCACAGAGCTCGCGCTTTGGGTTTGTCGCTGGAAGAGTTGCGGGAAGAACAACCGCAGATTTTTGCGATGCTAAAAACCGAGTTTCGAGTGGCGATTGTGGGGTTTGAGGCTGCGCCGGAAAGGTTGAACGGTCACGGCCCATCGAGGGGTAAAATTTATCAGTATTTGCCGCCGCGCCCGCCGCAAATTCACCAGGCGGTTTATCGCTGCGAACCCGATGAGGTGATTGATTTTACGGTGCAGTTGGATTTTTTGAGGACGCTGCTGGGGGTGGCTAATGCGCCGGTGGATGCGCTGACGGCGGCGGCGATTCGGGAGATTTATCAGTTGCGGATGCGCGATAGATATTGGTTGGTGGAAGCGGGGAGGAGTTTGAGTGTTTTGTTGAAGGATGATTATGACAGGTTGCGGGTGATTTTGAGCCAGATTCATCCGTAAAGTAAAGGTTAAGAATCTGAATAATAAACAGTTACATAGCCGTCGAGCCAGTGGTCTTTATCTAAGGGATAACAGCTTATATGAAAGCCTTCTGGAGCATCTATAAAACCGGGTTGGGAGAGCATTCTTGCCTTAGCAGCTTCGGCTAATGTTTTAGTCGAATAAATACCGATAATTTTGTAGTCTTCGCGGTCGTCTCCCAATTCATGGACGTGCTGAAGAATAAAGACATTAACCATCTTTTTAAAATTATTTAATTATTGCTCTTTAAGTTGATTATAGTAGAACGCATTCATTCCAACCATGCGTCTAAGTCTAATGTAAAGTGATGGGTACTTTCCAGCAAAAAAGAGCGACCTTGTTTAACTAAATTGCCTTGACAAATAACCGGAATTCTGGCTTGATAAGCTTTGACTGCCAGTTCGTAGACTGGTTCTGCTAGTTCTAACTGAATGCGCCGCAGCTTGCCAACAATAACGCCCGTCAAAGTTACTTTTCCGGTGGCTGCTCCTTCTTGCAAGTTGGTGACTATGCCTTGAATGGTAATGTTAGGAGCTGATGTCAAGAGATTGCTGAGAATTTCGAGCTGGGAACGATTTTCAGCAATTTCTAGGGTTTGTAAAACTTCAGCCATCCGGCGGGGAAAGTCTAAAAATTCTGGTTTTAATGGTAGCAGAATCTCTAACTCTTCTGAGGTTTCGCTGTGGCGATTCCAGAGAGAAGCTTTATCGTCAATTTGTCGCACTTCTTGCCAGCAATGCGTTTCGAGGTAAGTACGCACGATCTCTGGCTGTAGATTTTTGAGAATTTCGGGATCTCGAACGGTGACTATCATAGGGTTTCGCCTGCTTCTATTAGCTGCATGAGGGTGGTAAGAGCTGTTACATTAAAGATATTCTGTCTGGGTATGGAAATTGTAACAGTGGTTTGATTCTGGGTTGGGGGTTGACCTCGCAGAGAAACCCAATAACCGCAATATTTCAGGCAAAGTTCCTGTTGAGATTGGATTAGCCAATTGTCTAAATTCTCGGGTACGACTACAAGGATTAACAGTCGGGGAGTCAGAATATTTTCTACTTTTAAGTCATTGTAGTTCTTGACTTCGAGCGGATATCTAATTGCTTCCTGTCCAATCACATCCCTAGATGTGCATTTAACCTGGAGTTCAAGTCTGGGATATCGAATAATTCCACTTCCCATACCGCCAGCAAGAATGATATCGATCCCGTCAAAATCTAATGGTCTAGCTGCTATCTGGAAGGAGTAGCCAGCCGAGGCAGCAACTGCATAAATATACGCATAACTGAACTGTTCTTTTTGCTGGTTAATGTCCACGAGCGCTATTTGTTTAGTCTATCTCAAGCATAACTGGCATCGGAGGCGATCGCCCGATCGCCTATCCGTCTGGTACAGTACCGCAGTAGGTGCGCCATTCATAACGCACTGCGTCTGATGTCAAAGAGCATTTTTGCCCAATTTAATCTAAAGAAACATAGCGAATTAAACTCCGCATCAGCTTGCCGATAGTCGGGGCAGGTAAAATCTGCGACCATTCTTGAACTGCTGCAAAGCGACGCAAGTAGAGTGCGCTAACAATTTTATCGATTCCCTTCTGGGAACCAATCACTAGGATCGGCACAGGTTGCCGGTCTGGTTCAGCAGGCACAGGATTTGGCTGCGATGTCCGCGATGTGGGGATTTCGTCGATCTCTGTGGAAACAAAAAGCTGTGTTTGAGTCATTGCGGTCGATCTCCTCGATCCGATAGGTGCTAATTGTCAACTACTCGCAGTGTAGCGCATTAGATGACAATCAGCAACGTTTACAGGAGCATGACTCTCTGACACAATCGGGAGCATGGGAAGAGCAGGTAAAGCCCTCAAAAAAATATTAGAGGCATACGATATCAGTCAATATCAATTGGCGGCAAAGATGGAAATCGATCGCTCAAACGTTAGCCGTTGGGTGAGTGAAGAACGAGATCCATCCGCTGAGGCGGTATTTGCGATTAAGCAAGCGTTGCAGACCTTCAATCGGGAGGCGGCTGATGAATTCGTCAGGTTGTACCTGGGAAATGGCGAGGAAAACGGTTAGGTTCTCAGGTGTGGAGGGTACTTCACCTATCCTTTCTCTGAATTCAAGGGCGATCGCCAATTAGTTGGTGAGAATTTATTGAAAGCCAGAAAGATTATATATTGTCAGCTATTTGTTTAGTCTATCTCAAGCATAACTGGCACGGGAGGATCTCGCCCGATCGCCCATATTATTACTCTTCGAGTGTTTCCTCCAAATCATCTAAATACAAACAAATAAAATCCCCGGCTGCATCGGGATTAATTTGCCATAGTGCTTTCCGAATGTCCAACACTGCCTCTGCTACGGGATCTCTATTTTCATTGACCCAACGATGAATGTTGGAACGTGCTACGCCCATTGTCACAGCCAAGCGATTTTGACTTATGTTATAAGTTTCCAGCACTTGCTTGAGTGCTTTGCCTGCTTTTCCCATGCCTCACATTGTCTCAGAGGGCGATCGTTTCGTAAATGTTGCCTAAATAGTCGGCTGTTTGTTGAGTTTATCTTAAGCATAGGTGGCATGGGAGGCGAGCGCCCGATCGCCCATATTATTACTCTTCGAGTTTTTCCTCCAAATCATCTAAATACAAACGAATAAAATCCCCGGCTGCATCGGGATTAATTTGCTGTAATCCCTTGCGAATCTCTAGAACCGCTTCAGATGCCGGATCTCTATTCTCGTTAACCCAACGGTTAATGCTCGATCGTCCAATGCCCATAGTCGCTGCCAATTGATTTTGACTGATGCCATAGGTTTCTAAAACCTGCTTCAGCGCCTTTCCTGCCTTGCTCATGGCTTCTATGTTCTCAGAAGCTCGCAGCTAAGTAAAGATTGTTGACATTCGTCTACACTACGCGAAGATAGTGTTGTTGACGATTGTCAGCAAGCCACCCAGTAAACAACCGTATAATGCTTATGCCGAAAAACTTCCTTGCCAATCCCCCAGCAACCGATACTGCTACAGCGACAGTACCTGTAGCAGAGCCTCCGCCACCCGATCGAGAACCCGTGAAAATCCTGCTGATAGGTTCTCCCAAAGCGGTGAGGAGCATCATTCACATCCTTTACTGTTTGGGTTTTGCCTCTGTCAGCGAGTGGAGCCCGCTGCAACCTGCCCAAAAGCCCGGTGAAGTTATGAGCCTTCTCATGCGTTACCTGCGGCTGTAGGGGTGATATAACATTCTTTGCGGGCGTGAATTACCGCCAACAGCTTGTACAGTCTATTCAGACTTTAAGAGGTGTTGGCGTTAGAATTAGACCGCGATCGCTCGTTGTTCGCTATGCCTTTCGGACGATCGCCCATTAGTTGGCAATCATTTATTTAAACCGAGAAAGATTATATGTGGGTAGAGATAACAGGGCTGAATCAAATTCCCGAATGGGATATTTTGAAGGTAAAAGTTGAGGGTACTTCGCTGATTTTGAACCGTCAAGGCATGAATGTCACTTGTTACCGCAATGCTTGCACTCATTTAGAATACCCGATCGACATGGGTAAGGTAAGCAGCGGCATCATTACCTGTCCGTTTCATAAGTATCAGTACAAATTAGATACGGGTAAATGTTTGAATGCACCAGCCGATTCCCTGGAATCTTATCCGGTAAAGATTGAGGGCGATCGCGTTTTTGTGGAGATAGATTAGTTATTCGTTATTCGTTAAGTCCGACAGTCCGACAGGGGTTTAAACCCCTGTCTCATAGCTCAAGTCGTCTCAAGACGACTGTAGATTAGTATTTGATATCAAGCCCGGCTTAAATACCCCCTCGCTCTCTTAGTCTGCGGAGGCAGACTTTGTTTTTGTAGTAGCGGTTTCAACCGCCGAACCATCGAGGGAGTAGCCAACCCGGATTTACTTTCAGCCTACCATTTTCGCGCGCCGCTGACGGAGGAAAATCACCAAAAGTCCGATCGCACCTACCGCCAAAAGCAGCCATTCTTCGGGTTCAGGAACCCCCGAAACATTCAGAGGATTATTCGGCTTACTCAACTGTTCCTTACCCGATTCTACCTCTCTTTCAAATCGATCGCTCTTAGCTTCCGCTGCTTTTAGCTGCTCCCTTTGCGCGTCATTAACTAACACAATCATCGAAGAATAAGGAGTCACCACTTTGAAATTTTTAGCTACTGCGTGCATCGCATCCAGTTGCGTCAATTGATTTGAACTTTTCTGCTTGCTAAGTGCAGTTATCAACTGCCGCGCAGCTATCGGTTTAAAGCCTTCATTGCCTGTATTTTTTGACTCTACAACTGCCGCCGATTTGGCGGTTTTTTCCGACTGCGGCGTTTTGGCATAACTCCAAACATAGCCATCAACAACGCTAACTGTAGATTTGCCCGAAGCTGCTGTCGTCGCCACTCGCTGTATCGCCTCTTTCATATCCGTAGCAACTCCGCCGCCGCTATCTTGAATAACCTTCAATGTTGCGTCGTCGTAGCCGGGGGGCAAACCTCCCAAATGCACTGTCCATAGGGGTGCAGAGATGGAAAGTTTAGGTTTGCGATCGTCCGACAATTCGTAACTGTGGCGATCGCTCACCAAAAATACAGTATCGTAACTTTTCTCGCCCCGCAACTGTGCAAACTGTTGCAGCATATCTTTGAGCTGGATTGTACCGTAAAACGTCACCTTTGCCGCATCGAAATTGCGTACATCTTCCACCAACTTAGGCGGCATTCCCGCAGCGCTGGCGACATATAAATCAACAGCATTTTTGACTGCTGCATGAGATTTCAACCATTCAAAAGTCTCTTTTACTTGCTTATTTGCCGCCGCCATGCTGCGGGAAGTATCCAGAATAACTGCAAACTTTTTGCCTTGCGGTAGCGAGTAATCAGCATCACCCAGCGGCTTAGCAGAAATGATATTTCCTCCCGGCAGAACCGCCTGCTGCGCTGTTAGCGGTTGCTGTGCGACTGCCGGCAAAAACGGTGGCAGCCAAGTTTCTCTTGCTTCTTTCCCGCTGTATTTTACCTCTTTTCCGGCGATCGTGCGGCGCGTATTTTGGTTCCAAAAAATGTTGCGTTTTTCAGCCAAAACAGGCATAGCCCAACCCTGCGGCTGGCGCATGACTTTGTAGGTAAGCCACAGGTGCATTTCCGTTGGCCCGTCAGTTTGGGTGAATTCTCGTTTAGCCGGGATTGGAAAAGCCCGCAAGCGGTATTGTTTGGGGCCAATTTGTTCTAGCAAAGCCGGATCGACTCTTTCTACTACCTGTTGGTTGTAGACTTGCTGGGCGGCACCTCTAGGCGATACCGTAAATGCAAAACGTTTGTTTAAATCGCCAGTATCGCCCAGCCAAACTCCTGTAACTGCGGCGCTTTCCGGCAGGGAAAAGTAGTAGAATACCTCTTGCAAGTTCGGCGTTTGATTTTTGTAAACTTCGTAGAGTTGAACGTCAGCCCAATCGCCGTTTTCTTTGACAGTCAATTCTTGCGACTGCAACCATACTTTTTCCTGATTGACATTCAGCAAACCGGCTTTAGCTTCTTCCCGGTTTGAGGTTGACTGCACCGCGTGTTTTACTGCTTCTTTGTCGCCTTTTTGCAGTTCCGTATCGAAGAATTCGCCGTAGAGTTTTTCGGCTTTTTCCACATCAGCACTAGAACCTTGATACAAAAACGGCGACATTAAAAAATTATAGCTGTTCTGCAAAGTTTGAGCCGCTCCGTCAGGGAAAATCCAACTATTTTTGTACATCTCATAAATGTGGTTGTTTTCTCCCACAGTGCTGAGGTAGCGGTAAGGGGACAAATAAGCATTGACTAAGCCGGATCGAATCATATCAGACTTGGCTAATAAAGTTTGGCGGCTGCTGTCATTTGCGGGGGGAGTCGCCAGCATTTTTAATGCTGCAACTTGTGGCTGCTGCTGCAAAGCCGAGAAAATAGCCAGCCAAGCTGCTATGACTCCCAAACTTCCGATTAGCGCTTTATTTTTCCCGTATTGTGCAGCAAAACTCTGCCATATTTTCCGCCCGGAATGAATGTAGAGAAAGCCGTACAGCGAAGGCATGACAACGAACAAGCTACAGGTTAAACCAAACAATATAAACGATAGCGGTATCCAAATTAAAGCCCAGGCCCAGTTCCCATATTTAAACATCTCCAGAAATTGTGAAACCCATGTAAACTTGAAAAATTGAATGACGACAAATAAGAATCCATAAAGTGTATACAATGCCACAGGTACAGCGTAATAAATCAGCAATGTTGCCGCCCAAATGCCAACTACTACCATTAAACTGTGACAGCCTAATTGCAGCCACGCACTTCGCTTTTCTCCGATTAACCTGAAAAAACGAGGCTGTTTATTATGGGAATTCTGGGAATCGAAAATATTTTGAATATTTTCTCTTTTACCCAGATATCCGTACAGCATTTCCACTGAAAATGCTGCAATGCACAAAGCAATAGTAGCGATGATTTGAGAACTAGCTGGGGTGAGTTCTCGCAGCAGGAACAAGCGGAGCAAACAAAGCAAAAATAGCGGTGCTTCTACGCCGTAAAACCAACGCATTAGCTGTAGGGGTTGCTTGCTAAAATGCCTAGCTCCTATTACAGTACATACAGTGGGTACTGCGATCGTAGCTGCCACAGTCAAAGAAAACTCTAGCGGGATAGTGCCATCTATTGTCGCCCTAATTAATGGCACTCCTATAATCGGCAAAATTCCCAAGTAAACAATCGATAAAAATGTCAAATTCCACAGCCAAAAAATAGTTTGAAAAATTCCATCAAATACCTGTTTGATTTTCATTAATTTCCACCTCGCAAGCTTTGTTTAACGGTATCGTGTACCCGATCGGCAAACTCTTTTACTTCATGATTTTCGGCTGCTAGCGAACTGTCAAATAAAATAGAAACTAGCACCCAATTGTGATTTTTGTGAGTGAGGTCGCTGCCGATACGGGAGAGGAAGTTATCTGTAGTTAGCTGTGCAGATTGCAGCCAGTATACTGCTGATAATTTGTTGTTTTTGAAAGACAGCCAGCGCGCTATTATTGAAGGAGTTAGTTGTTTTTTTTCTATGCGGTTGACGGGAATTCCGCTGGCTACAAAACACAACTCGGGGGCGTGATAAGTTTGCCAGGATGTGCTCGCTACTGTGAGCATGGAACCGCGCAAGTTGCCGGCGACAAATCTGATTTTTTGTGTTTGCGTATCTGGATAGTTGCCAAAGAATTTTTGTTCGCTAGGATTCAGGGGAATCGACTCTGATTTAATGTATTGAGGCAATCTTAAAGGTGCGATCGCCATTTTTGACGTTTCTACATGAGACAGTTGAGCCATGACTGCCAAAACTGTGACTGCTGCAATTATTCCTGGTTTGGCTAAAGGGTGATTTTGGAGTATGTCTGAGTTGGGTTTTGCAGAAATACCGCTGGTTTTTTCTGGCTGAAATTTCGGTACTCGTTGCAGCATTAACCAGGTCACAAAACAAGCACATACTAAACCGACAATCCCCAGAGGAACGTGAATGATTTCTGCTATATTCGGCTGTTTAAACACTTCTGAAACCAGGACTAACACGGCAACCCGCGCAGCATTAGCCGACACTAACATTAAAAGATTAGCAGCGCATACAGCCAGCCATCTTAAAGTCAATTTACGCCCTTCCAGCCAGGTAGCAGCTAGCAAAAATAGCGTTCCGACTAAGAGGGTTTTAATGCCGCTACAAGGCACGTCAACCTGAGCGATGCCGTTTTCCAAAACGATAATATCGTAAGAAGAAATAGCTCCAACGTGCAGCATTGAGAGCAACTGTTCTACTACCTGAGCAGTCAGGACTCGCGCAGGCAAACCTAATCCGCTATTCAACTGACTGTTGAATGGTAAAATACAAGCCAGCAACCCCGCAACTGGCAAGTTTTTTTGCCAAAAATTGGGCTCCACCAATAACCCGCACAGCCCGTAAGTTCCGAGGATAAATAGCAGGACAGTAACTTGTTTGATATCAATTATGTACTGAAGGGCGATCGAGCAAATACCCGCACCCAACATCAACAGCAGTGGATATCGCCTCAAAACGAAATTTGGCGAAAATCTGGGCGGGCGATCCTCTTCGTTGGCGTAGCCCCCGTAGGGGCGGGCTGCGCTAACAGAGTTCCCGATCGATCGCACTACTAATGCTAGAATCAGAAAAGCAATTACTATCTTGTACAGTGTGGGTATCTCAACAAACGAGGATAACAGCCACTTAACAGCCGAGATATTAGCCCAAAACCAAGCAAGCACTAACAAAAAAGGAGCCAGTAAAACCAAATTAACCCCTGAATTGGGACTGACAGAATCTGGAAGGTCAGAATTGGGAATATTGGTGCGCTGCATGATACCGCTTGACATTCACGTTGGTGACATCTTAGCTCAGCCAAATTGGTAATGCCTAGACCGATTATTTAAGTTTTGTCAAGCTTCGATTTTCTCTACAGAGAAGCTAGCGTTATAATAATTAATTTTAGCGGAGGTAAAAATGAGCGAAAAAAGCCCAGGATACAAAATTGTTAGCGATAACCGCCAAGCGCGCCATCTCTATGAAATTATAGAGACATATCAGGTAGGCATCGAGTTGAAGGGAACCGAAGTCAAATCTATTCGGGAAGGAAAAGCAAATTTGCGGGACGGATATGGCTTAGTTCGGAACGGGGAACTGTGGCTGATCAACGTTCACATTTCGCCTTGGAGAAGTGCTAGCAATTATTTTAATCACGAGCCGCGCCGCACCCGTAAATTGCTGATGCACAAGCAGGAAATTCGCAAATTAATCGGCAAAGTCGAAGAAAAAGGTTTGACTTTAGTGCCGTTAAAAATGTACTTGAAAGGCGGCTGGGTAAAACTTGATATCGGTTTGGGTAAAGGGAAAAAACTGCACGACAAGCGCGAAGATTTGAAGAAACGCGAAGACAAGCGGGATATGGAAAGAGCGATGAAGCAATATTAGTCAGCAGTCATTAGTCAGTTGTCAGCAGTCAGTTGTCAGCAGTCATTAGACATCTCCGAAAAATCAACTAAAACCTTTGCTCCTCGAAGGTTGAAAGTTAATTTATGGAGATGTTTATTAGTCAGGAGTCATGAGTGATTCATGATTGGTGATTGCTGATTAATGATTTGCTATTTTAAATCGAGTTCGGTTAATTACTCATCATAATATTTTTCCAAATCCTCAAGGGAGGATTTTGATGACTTCCATCGTCACTACAAACTTAATTAGAGTTATTTCACCGGAGTCCATCTTACAGCAGATTCTATGTTGATGAACTAAACCCCAGCTCGTTCGATGCCCGTAGCGAAACGGCCCAGGATAAGCCCCTACACTTCATAAACCAGGAATACGCTGTATCTCCTCATACAGTCGCATACTGTCGATCGACTGACCGCTGACTAAGTATTATTACTTAGACAAGGCGAACAGTTCTACCTTCTTCCTGCTTCCCGGTTCTTTTTTCCTGAAAATATCCGGATGGCTTGTGGAGTCTCATGAATGATTAACCTATGCTCGAATACATCTAGGTAGTGGCAGCATTACTCAAGCATTCGGCTGTGGACTTACAAACTCTTATGGAGAAATGGGCTCAATCCTGAGTCATTTCCTAAGATTAGGATGCTATTAGGGTGGCAATTCAATCTGGAAAACAAAATATCGCCCAACTCTCAAGTTAAAATATGCTAAAAATGACACCATTAGCTAACATTTTCAATGCCATTAAAGAGCCAGCAAAAAAGCATCACACCTCGAAGTGGGGAGCCTTATTGGTGATGCTAGCAGTAGGCTTTGGCGGCTGGCAAATTGGGTTGCCGGAACTGGCAGCATTTTTTAATAATATGGCTTTTGAAAACTACAAAGCCAATCGATTGGCTGATACTCAAAAAGCATATGAGTTAGCGCTCTGGGTAGATCCAAAAAGCCGAACAGCTCTTTACAATTTAGGATGGCTTTGCGAAGAGGTGCAAGATTTACAGTGCGCCAGAGGAAAATATCTGCAAGCTGCCAAACTCGGTCTGCCTGCAGCTTACAGCAATCTGGCTCGATTATATATAGTCGATCGAAAAAACTATCCGGCTGCCGTTCACTTCCTGTGGCAAGGTTTGAAATTAGCTGAGGACGATCGAGTAAAATATTCTTTACTCAAAAACTTGGGATGGGCTCGCCTGGAACAGGGTCGATATTCAGAGGCATTGCAACATCTGGATGCAGCGATTAAACTTGATAGTGAAAGACCAGCAACTTACTGCTTAAAAGCGCAAGTCCTAGAAAAGATGAAAAAGACGAAGGAAGCGCTACCGCAGTGGAAAATTTGTCTAAAGTATGCGGATTCTCAAGAATTCGATGAGGATATATGGATAGGAATGGCACGTCAACGATTAAACGAGGAAAAAACAAATAAATGAAACGCACAGTTTTGTTTTCATCAACCATACTGGCAATTATAACGGTACTGGAGCTAAGTCAAGCCTCAAAAGCACTGCCAACTCCTTCGACTGTTAAAATTACAGTTAATGAATCAGTCGAAACGCCGTTCGACTTCAATCAATCGACGTGGCGGCGGTGCAGAGATAGAGATGGTGGAAAATATCCGTGTCCGAGATTCATCCTGCCTCAGGAGAGCGAAGAATAAGAGTTATTTTCAATAAATTTTGTAGAGTGTACCATCATCACTTTACAGCAACAGGTATGTAGTATGTAGTAGTAGTATGCAGGGTGCGCTGTCCGCACCTGATAGCATTTGAGATTTGAGATTAAGAATTGAAGAATTGAAAATAACTTAGGGCTATAATGGTTTGCAGCTTGCATAAAGCTGCATTCTTTTTTTGAACTGGTATAACTCCTAATCATTGCTGTATCGGCTATTGCTGGAATCCCCACCGGGCGCAGGGCTGTTTCATTCGACCTAGGGGCAAACCCTCGTGAAGAGCCCCGATATTTGAAACATCGATTTCATCATCCGTGGAGGGGGTAGGCATTCTTGGCAGTACCCCTACAAAACGATGATTTCCCTGAGAATGAAACTGCCCTGCCACCGGGCGGGGAGAAAATCCCCGCCAGCAATTCTATCTACTCGCCCTCCGTCAAAACTGAATCTTGGTGGGGGTGCGAGTTGCTGTAAAAACTAGCAATAATCGCCACCATCAACCACCAAAGCATATTAACTTCGGGTCGGTACCAAACTGTATCGACAAAACCGTGGGCCATCATGCCTGCTAAAGTTGCGATCGCCCCAATCAACCAAAAACCCTGATTCGATTTGAGATTTGGGATTTTAGATTGGGGATTTTGGGATTCTTCCTCTAAACTAGAGATTTTAAATTGTGAATCCCGCAGATTTTTGATCTGCAACAAACCTTGATTGACGGTGACAGTCATCAGCCAAAGGAAACACATTAAACCGATAAAACCGGTTTCCACCGCAATTTCCAGCAGCACGGAATAAGCGCTCAAAGCAGTGAATTTCGGCTTCATGTAAAGCGGATAAACTTTATTAAAAGCAGTATTTCCAGGCCCAATTCCGAGAATTGGCCGATCGCGAATCATGTCCATCACCGCCGTCCAAACATTAATCCGAAAATTGTTACTGCTGTCATCTCGGCCGATAAACATACTCGAAACTCGATCGCGCAGAGGCTCCACTAAAGCCACTCCCAAAATTAAGGCTCCAGCCAAACCTCCTAACCCTAACGGCAGCGCCCAAGTCCGCCAGAACCGAGGCATCAAAGGGCTGTACCAGTACCACAGCAGCACTAAAAATACCACCAGTAGAGCCACAAAACCGATCCAAGCACCCCGGCTGTCCGTGTAGCGCAAACACGCGCAATTCACCACCAGCATTGTCAGCGCTAAAACTTTTGTTCCCCATCCTTTCCACACAAAAAGCGCGGCGGCGCTCAATGCAATGGCCGGCAGCAAATAGGAACCAAGCAAGTTAGGATTTCCCAAAAAGCTGTAAACTCGCGTGACATTGGCTTGAGTAGAAGTCGGATCGTTCCAAGTAGCTAAGGGCGGCACTTTGTCAATCCACTGCCGCACGCCGTAGAAACTGACAATTAAAGAGACGTTCAAAAATACGGCAATTAACCACGATCGCCAACGGGGCGATCGCAATATCCGAGCCATCAGCGCAAAAAACAGCAAATACAGCGTTAGCTTGCTCCAACCAGTAAAAGCGGCGACTTTCACGGGCGACATCGCCGTTGCGACGGTGGCAATGCCCCAGTACAGCAGAACCAACAAGTGAATCGGCGTCAAGGCGATCGCGCGATCGTCCGAAACAGTCAGCAGCACCCAAAATGCAGCGCTAGCCGCCATCAACACCCCCACCAAGGCATTGTTCACAAACGGCGCCAAACCGAAAGTCAAGCCCAGCAAAACAAAACCCAAGGGTTCTGCCCACTGCATCAGCCAGCTACTCTGCCGCCAACTGCGTAAAGAGCCGATCGCCAAATTGAATAAATAACTTCCACTTTGCCACTGAGAGAGCGGCAAATTTGCCAGAGTTAACTGTTGCCAAACTGAATTCATTTTTAGATTGATTATTGGTAATGGGGAATTGGGAATTGGGAATTGGGAATTGAGTCTAAAAGCATCGACAATTGGTAGTAAATCCCATTTTGCACCCTTCTCGCTTAAGGCTTTTCGGGTCGGCTCCACAAAGAATAAATTTCTTGTGGGTGGGGCACGCGAGCCCGCGCCTAAAAGCCTTATTGAGAATCGTGCAACATCTCAGTATTAATTAACAAATTACTTGTTTCTTCTTCCTTCTTCTTTCCATCCGTTACATCCGTTAGAAAATCCGTTGCCGAACTTCCTTCTTTAGCCTTCCAACAATTCCGTAGCATTTGTGCAGGGCAGCCAGAGCACGTAGCGATAGCCAGATTCCGAGGCGCCTTGAATTGAGAGTTGGCCGCCTTGAATTTCCACCAATTGGCAGCAAAGCAGCAGCCCCAAGCGTTCCCTGGCCCCGTAACCAGCTAACACCGGTGCGGTATCCTCGGCATTCTGGGCCACCAAAGCCGCCAACTCAGAAAACGCCAGCGTTAATCGCTGCGAGCCCTGTGTCGGGAGTTGGGGTTCGAGTCCGGGGGAGTCGGTTTCGGAGTTCGATGGCGAACCGCTACCCGATCCGACCTTCAACAAGTAGTCGGAGTAGAGTTTAGCATGGGGCAAACTTTCTCCCAACCAAGGATGAAAAACCCAAACTCCGATGTTGATACCGTCTTCTTTCCGAGAAACGTGGACTCGAATCACGCTGCCTGCCCCAGCAGATTGAATAATGCTAAAAATTAAGTGGTGCAGCATTTGCTGAACCTTATCTTTATCTACCAACCAGATGCGCGACCCGGGCCCCATCGACAAATTAATTTCTTGTTCTCGTCTACTTGCCGCCGACGCCAGGATTGTCACAACCTGCTGGCACAAAGTTTCTATATCGACTGCGGTTCGCTTCAAGGTGAAAGCGGAATCATCTAGTTCTGCCAGTTCCAAAATTTCTTCAACTAGCGATCGCAAAGAGCGGCTGCTGTCTTGGATCACGTCAATATATTCTTTTTGCTTGCTCGTTAAGGGGCCATAAATTTCTTGTTTCAACACGCTTGCCATGCCGAGGACAGAAGTGAGAGGTGTGAGCAATTCCTGCGCTAAATTATTCAGCAGTTTTACTTTAATTGAGTGAGTAGACAAATCGATAGGTTTGTTAGTCATCGGTAATTTTTATTGGTTCATTGTCGAGCGAGTGTTTGCGGTTTATTAGACCTATTCCAAAAGTTTATAACAATCTGTTTATAATTCACAAAAAAAAAAGAGTAGTGAATAAAAATATATCTTCCTTCTTCCCTAGAAGCTCTTCCTTATCTGAGTAATTAAGATTGAATCATTGCTTCTAAAGCTGATTGCAAGTCTTGAGTGAGTTCGGCAACTGCTAACCTGCGGCTGGTTTGATATCGCTCCCAACGATCGCTCACGGATATCGGTTCGCCCACGGTCATTTGTACTTGCTGTTTGCCCAACTTCGGTCTGCCGAAAGGATTTCCCCCTTTGATTCGAGCCAGTACGTCCCACAGCAGTAAAGTTGTTTCTGCCAAACGTTCTGCTGTCAGTTGTTCTGCGACGTACCTGCCCGTGACGGACACGAAACTTTCTACAAGTCTCATGTGCCACATCCGAAGACTTGCTTCTTCAGCGAGGCGATCGGCTAATCCTCTTTCTAAGGGAGAAAGTGCTGCAATATTTTTGATATCTTCTCGATAAATATAGTCCCAGCCTGCTTGTTCCAGACGGCGGCAGCGGTCTATTAAACTGCCTTTGGGTTTTAAGTTAAAATATTCTTCTGCTACTTGCAAAGCCACGTCTAACAGTGCTTTCAGTCGAGCGATCGTTACTTCATTCTCAAAACTATTTGTCGTTTTTTCGGGAAGTGATGATGGTAAAGTAGATATTTTTGGGGGTAAAATTTTATGATAAAAACGGCTGTAAAACTCTTCCATCACTGCTAGCAAATGGCTGCCCAGTCGAATCAGGCGCAGATATTGGAATTTGTGATTGTGGTTTTCGGAATCGGGATTGGCCTTCTCTAAATTAGCGAGCTCGGTGCGTTCTAAGGGTGGGAGTCCGCAATCAATTTCTAATTGAGTTAAAAGTTTTTCTAGGGGTTGCCAAGGTGGGTTGACATAGCGGTATTGAATGCCGATCGGCACAATTAAAACTTTTTCAGTGCGTCCGGCTTTCAGCAAATCTTCAACGCACCAGAAGCCCATTTGAGCAACTCCCGGTTCGAGGGGGCTAACTATTTCATTGTGACCGTTGGTGGCGCCTTCTGGGGCGGCGGCGATCGGGAATTGGCTGTTGGCAAATAAATCGCGGGCCGATCGCAATCCGACGCGATCGATTTTACCGCGAACGATCGGAGTGCCGCCGAGGTGGGAATACAGCCAGCCGACTCCCGCACCGGCCCACAGGGGAATGCCGCGATCGTAGATAAAGTGGGAATGTACCGGGAATTGCAGGGGAATGCCTTTGGCGCGCGCCGCCTGGGGAACGAGTTTCCAAATTAGTTGTCCCAAACAGTAGGGATCGTCTGAGTTGGGGTGGCGGAAGGCTAGCAAGAAGCGAACTTTTTGATTTTGAAATTGGTGGAATAGTTCGGCGAGGGTTTCGACGTTTTCGGCTTGAACCTGGCTGATACTCGTCCGAAATCGCAGCCACCAGGGGAATATTTGCTTACAACCTTGCACCACTAGCGGGTTGTAGGCTGGGGGTATGAATTCCAGCGGCGGCTGAACTTGGCTAATTGAATTGGGCATTTTGGGATTTTAAATTTTAAATTTTAGATTTTAGATTGCTAGGTTGGGGTAAAAACTTCCAATTTTTAGAATGCTGAAGTTTTTTTTATTCACCGCAGAGGACACAGAGGACACGGAGGAAGAGAGGAGATAGCAAAGCGTGTCAATTTAACGTCAAAAGTATGACTCGTCTTGGATTGAATATCATGTCCAGTCGATCGACCACCATATTTTGGTCGGGGCGGGTTTACGGGATTTCTGGCTGATATTACAGATTGGGGGTGAACTGGCTCCGACCAGAATTACCATTATTTTACAGGACTAGATATGAAACCATCATCTTTTTTACCCCCCTGTCCTTGACAAGGGGGATGCGAGGGGGTAAATCGATTGCGCGATTTTAGATTTTAGATTTTAGATTTTAGAATTGAAGCATTGACTTGCGCGAGATAAATTCGAGGGTTCCTTTATCGGATACAGGTTTTTTATTTCTGGACGGATGAATCCGGGGGCTTGTATCCTGGATGCTTTCGCGTCAGAAACTCGACTAAAAAGGAGATTTATCCTCAGTTTCAGCCTTCAACACAGATTTTTGCAATCCAAAATCTCAAATCTCAAATCCTATTGTGCGGCTTCAAATATCATTTCTTGGAAGTTAATGACATCCGATCGCGGATCGCAGTGGGTGACTTTGACTTCTAGCCGATCGCCTATTTCGACCGATCGACCAAATCGCATTGCCAATTCTAAACCCAACTCTTCCAATAAAATCAATCCGAGATTGCTGTCTTCCCTCAGCCAGCGCAGCATTAAAGCTTCCCAAACTTCGTCTGGGTTGCGCCGCAAATATTCCAATCCCCAATAGCGGTTAGTTTGGCGTTCGACAGTGGATGCTTCTTTAACTGCGGTGCCGAGACACATCACAATGTCCTGTATTTCTTCAGCGGAAAAAGGCAGTGGTTCGCCCCGCAGGTGGGCTTTGATTTGGAAGTGAGTCAGCAAGTCGGTATAGCGGCGGATCGGGGAAGTAACTTGAGTGTATAATTCCAAACCCAAGCCGGCGTGGCGTCCGGGGGTGAGGCCCATTTCGCTGCGGGGCATACACCGGCGCACGGCGCAAGCGCGGGCGGGGCCTGCGGGAACGGCCAGCAGTTCTTCATCGGGAGGAAGTTCGGGCTGTGGCTGATAGCGGTAGGGTATGGGCAGGCTGTGAGCTTGACCGTAGCGGGCGGCTAGTTCGCCGGCTAAAATCATCATTTCGGCTACTAGCATCCGGGCTGTGGAGTCGTCGATGACGTAGATTTTGATGTCGTCGCCGTTGACTTTGATGACGGATTCGGGCATGAAAATGCTGATTGCGCCTTGGGCTTCCCGCCATTTTTGGCGCAGTTTTGCCGCAGAGGCGATCGCTGCTATTTCCGGTTCTGCTTCGATTCCCAACTCCAGCATTTCGTCTACGTCATCGTAGGTTAAGCGGTAGGTGGGTTTTATGGTGCTGATGTGGATGCTGTAATCTTGAGCCGCGCCGGTTTCGTCTAAGGTGACGCTGAAGCTGAGGGCGCTGCACTCTTTGCCTTGAATTAAACTCATCGGCCCGGTTGCCAAAGCTGGGGGAAACATGGGGATCATTCCCGTGGGCAGGTAAACCGTAGTGGTGCGCTTTCTGGCTTCGAGGTCGAGTTCGTCTCCGGGGGAAAGCAAGCGGGTGGGATCGGCGATGTGTATCCAGATCCGCTGCTGCCCGTTTTCGAGGAATTCTAAGCTGAGGCCGTCGTCGATTTCGGTGGTGCTTTCGTCGTCGATCGTGTAAACCTTGAGGTGAGTTAAATCGAGACGATTTGTGTCGGAGTCGGTTGGGGGATTTTCTAGGCAGCGTTGGGCCACTTCTAATACCTTTGCGGAGAATTGTAGGGGAATTTGGCTGCGCCGCAAAAACAGGTTTTCGTGGGTACTCCAGAGGCCGAGATCGACTAGGAGGCCAAATGCTGCTTCGGGGTTTTCGGACCGTTGCAAGCTGGCTAAAGTTTCTAAGGCTGGGGTGCGGTGCGTTGCTTCTTCTCCGAGGATGGCAAAGCGTTCTAGGGCATCGAGGCGAGTTCGATCGCTGTGTTCCCAATCTACATTTTTTCCTGCCAGCCGCTGTTTGACTCGATCCCAAAATCCTTGGGATTCTTGGTGTCGCTGCTGTTCTACTTCTTGCTGGTGTTTGATTTCGGCTACTTGGGCGGCCGATCGCGGTTCGTAGCGATCGCCCTTTTGTTTGAAATACAGCTTATCTGTTGATAGCAAACAGTAAGCCGCGTAACACTGGGCCGGACTACTCTCAGAAAATAGCAGCATTGCCAGGGATTCGGGATCTGCTGTTTCTCCGTCACCGACTAGGAGTTCCCAAGCAACTTCCAAACTCGACGGATCTGAGTATGCTTCTACTTCTTTGAGAAATTTGGGAATATCGGATGGTTTGTAAGTTTCTCCGACTACTTCGTAGGTGATTTGTTTGGGCGGTATGCTGTGCGGTTGACCGTTTTCGTCTACCACCACCCAGTTTTTCTTGCCGTCGGGGCGATCGGCAACTGCCAGACGGCGGTCGCCGTGCACTCTAAATTCTACTAACGTTCCCTTCTCCACTTGCCAGCTTTATATTTGAGATTTTGGATTTTTACAGTAGCCACTTATCGAGTTTCGAGCTTGCGATTTTAGATTTTGGATATTGGCAATTTTTCGGGTCAATTGTGAAAGTTAAAATCTCAAAAGTTGTTCTTTCTTCTTGCTTGTTTTTTAACTTTTGACTTGTGATTAAGACTTGCGCTGCGGCGACTCTTAACCCTATTTCGCGATTTTTTCGCTGCATTCTTGCTGCACTCTTAATGACAGAAAGACGTTTTTTTCGCGCAAGTCTTATTCCCAGTCCAAAATCTAAAACCCAAAATCCCAAATCCTGTTAACCTTCTTGGTTTACGAAGGGCATCAAAGCTACAATTCTTGCTCTTTTGATGCTTCTCGTCAGGTCTCGCTGCTGTTTTGCCGTCAAACCGGTAATCCGGCGGGGCAAAATTTTACCGCGTTCTGTGACGTATTTTTTGAGCAAATCGACATCTTTGTAGTCGATCGGGTCTCCTGGTTTGATGGGCGAAACGCGCCGGCGAAAGTATGTCATGGTTTGTTGTTTTTTTACTGTTGTTTGTTGACTGTTGATTGTGAGTTTTTAGTTATTAGCCGTTAGTTGCTAGCCGTCAGTAAAGCATTTGTTAGTTATCTGCTTTTCGCGGGTCAGTCGATTTGAGATTTTAGATTTTAGATTTACTCCACCAATGAATTTTGGAGCTTGAACCTCCGTCTAAAATTTTGCGCTCTCTACTCAGGATTGTCGGGGGCTTTTACCCGTTTTTGGGCGGGTCAATATCAATTGCCAACAACTGATGACTGATGACTAAGGACTAATGACTAATCGCTACTTAATCTCTTTGTGGGCAGTGTGCTTGTTGCAGTGGGGGCAGAACTTTTTGAGTTCCAGCCGCGCCGTCGTGTTGCGACGGTTCTTGGTGGTGGTGTACCGAGACACGCCTTTTGAGCGTTTGCTCGCGTTTGTACGGCACTCAGTACACTCTAGAGTAATTATGATGCGGACGCCTTTAGCCATAATTCTAAATAAATTTCGACTAATTTAAACACAATTTATTATCGTCTCACATTGCTCTGCACTTGGTCAAGCAATCTTCTAACTTTGATGTCGAGGGAGTAGCCGCGGCGGGTTCCGACGACGATCGTCCCGCCGATGCGATCGTGGAAAGCTTGGGGAAATCTTTCGGCAGATGTGAGGGCAACGCTGCAGTCGATCGCCAGGGGCAGCATCAGCAGCAAGACGGCGGCGTTGGTAGATGTGAGTCCCCGTATACCTGCAAAGGCTAAGGCGGCGCAAAGGCCCAGCAATGCCTCGCGCTTGCACAGTTCTTGCGCTCCGGGAGTCCGTTGGAATCTTGTATCGGCAATTTTCATGTCCAAGGCCCAGCGCCCGAGACTTTGACCTTGGTTTTTCCTGACGATGGCTACGCGCAGGATCAGCCACAGCAGGACAAAAAATATAGTTTGGACGATCGCATTATTGCCCAGAAGCAAACTGGGCAGCCAAACTGCGATTCCGTCGATGCAGAAGGCCGCTGCGCGGCGGCCGACTGATACTTTGGGAAGGAGGGGTACTAAATCGGAACTCATAGGCAAAAAGGTCGATCGCCACTAGCTACTTTTTCATCTTAAGCTGTGGAATAATCGATCGGCATCAATGGCGCGTAACTCAACTTCCAAGCCAACCGCTAATTATTCAAGCTGAAAATGGATTTTCGCCAATTCCCAACTGCTTTTTCGACTTTTCCACCTGTTCCCACAGTGTTTGGATCTGAGTAAATGCCTGTTCCACAGAGATTTTACCGTTCGATGTCAAGGAACTGATGTAACCCACTCGCTGAGAAAACTCTTGTAAATTCGCATTAAACACCAAATTTTCTGGCTTTACTTCACCGTAATAGCGAGTTTGAGGATATAAAAAATTTGAATTTGCTACCATTGCTTTAACCTCGCCTGAAAACTTGTTTCCTGAACTAATCAATATTATTATAAACCGCGATTACCTTCTAAAGTTGTGCTGTAAGTAGCAGAAATCATGTGACATTTGGCGATTTTTTTTGTGATGGCAATTACACGGGCAGATGAGGGCGACAAAAACCTCAGTAATTTCACCTGTACAAGTTACGCAGGCGGGGTCAATCGATTTTAGATTTTAGATTTTAGATTTTAGATTTTAGAATTGAAGCATTGACTTGCGCGAGATAAATTAGGGGGTTCCTTTATCGGATACAGGTTTTTTATTTCTGGACGGATGAATCCGGGGGCTTGTATCCCGGATGCTTTCGGTCAACAACCAGGTTTATGCCTTAAGGCTTATAACTTCGGATTTGGCGTCCAAACCAGCTTTTGGTTCGTCCAGGACTGACTTATTGAAATAAGTGACAAAAAAACCCAAAATGGATAATATTATTGCAAACATAAATAGTGAGACTTTTAGTAAAGAACTGCATAAGGTCTGCAGATGCGCGTCAAGCGCAGCTATCCCGAAGGGAATCGCCCCGTCCCAAATCCCGGCTGAGGCAAGTGTTAATCAGGCTTGCCCTCGCCGTAATTGCTGCTATTATTGCCTTCAACATTCCTCACTCCTTAATTCCCGTGTTTAAAGAATCCATATCCGAAGCAACGCCGCCGCCAGAAATCCAGAACGCGATCGCCGGCAAGCGCAAAATTGTGACAGTGGGCGACAGCATCACCGAGGCCGGGAAATACCCCGGAGGTTGCGTTTGGCTGCTGCAACGCTATCTGAAGGCTCTTTATCCCGATCGCCAAATCGCAATCGTCAACGCCGGAATCTGCGGTAACAAGGCGACTGATATGCAAGCGCGCTTCCAGAAAGATGCGATCGACTAAGAAACCAGATTTAGTGATGATTGATGTCGGAGTCAACGAGTGCTAAGTTTGAATAGTAACACTTGTTTTTTGTCAAGCAGGGAGCGCTGGAATTCCTAAGCTTTTAGCTACTACGAAGTAGTATAGCATTGACAATCAAACTCAGCCACAGTTTTTTAGTTGTACGTGATTTAGTCCTTAAGTCTCTGCTAGATTGCCTTTAGCTCTTCATAAGAGCAGGGTAGTGGTTGAAAACTTAACTTTTATTTGCGGTCTGCTTTGTACCCTGTCCGCTTTACGTCAAGTTTCTCGGCTCAATATCAAGGTTGAAAATGCAAGGACACAATGCACTAACAAGGCATTGGATAGTAATTCGCAGGAGGTTTTATGGCAATGGTTGACTACTCGCTTGTCACATTGAAGCTTTTCTCGGCACTAGGCTGCGGGCTGATGGCTGGAGTATTCTTCGCCTTCTCGACGTTTGTGATGAAAGCCCTTGCCCGACTCCAACCAGCACAGGGTATTGCCGCCATGCAAGCCATCAATATAACGGCGATTAATCCGTTATTTATGACGGCGCTATTCGGAACGGCTGCAGCTTGCATCTTTCTGGCTATCTCCTCGCTGTTAAAGTGGCATCAACCCGGTGCAGCTTACTTACTCCTTGGCAGCCTGCTCTATCTTGTCGGTACTGTAGGAGTGACGATCGCGTTCAATGTGCCGCTAAATGATGCGCTGGCGACTGTCGAGCCCAGCAGCGCTGACGGTGCGGGCCTATGGGCTAGATACCTTACCGAATGGACGTTCTGGAATCATGTTCGGACGGCTGCGGCGCTGGCGGCATCGGCTTCGCTGACGATTGCGCTGTGTTATCGATCGGTACAATTTTAATTTTACATTTTTAATTTTGAGCGATCGCGCGATCGATGCGATCGTAAAAACGAAATTTATTGAGGAGGGTAATTATATGGTTGTGCTGATGGGTGGTCATATTGATGCCGATCGTAGCGGTCTTTATTTGAATTAAAAGAAGCAAAACCAAAAAACATTATTATCAGTGCTGTGATAAATCCACACCCAGACGAAGTATTTTCTTGAGAAGGATCATCCTGTAATTGATTTTGATTTTCGGTATTATATTCTATGTTTTGAGTAATATTTTAGGTATTATATTCAATATTATCTAGGGGTAGGTAGGCACATAGGATGCAGCGATCGCACATTGTCATAACTTTAATTTCATTCTTTTGGCAAATTTGGATCTTCGCGACAAGTCGAGAGTGGTAATGCTTCACCGCCTTGAATCGTGATAATCCTCATCCGATTGGTATCTGTTGCTACCTCTAAACAAGCACAACCATATCCGTAATAACCATTGGTTCTGACATATTCCTTTTCGTCACTGGGAATATTATCCATTCCTTCGGCTTGATATCCCCCTTGCCTGGAAATAACCCAAGTGCCATCTCTGTCTCTTAAATACCAATTTGCAGGTGTGGGATTTTGCAACCATCCACACCTAGTTTCTGTAGCCTTAACAGGCAAAGCTATGACAGAAATAAAGGAGATGATAGCCAGCACAAGCAAGCTTCTTTTCATAACTCTAATCATTTCATCACCTCTTTGGTAAAGTATCACTACAACCAGCTTCTTTAAATTGTTGAAGCAACCGATTTCTATCCGCTGGGGGAAGGGAACTCATTAATTTAGCTGGATCGACTAGCGGTTTAGGCCAAGCGTATTCGTAGATACCAGGTTGATTATTGCTAGTATTAATAAAAGCTACTCCTAAATAGTTGCCTTGTTGAATGAGACTGGCAAAATTAGTGGTTTTGATGGATTTTCCCGAGATAGTTCCTTGAACAAAACTTATCCCCCTGTCATTTTCTGTGGGAATAAAAGTTTCTATAATACAAACTTTACCTTTAAGAGTAGAAGGGTAAATGTTTTGAGTTTCTTCTAGTGCCGTCCATTGACCGAGAAAAGGTGCTACATCAGGATTAACTGGCAACCAAGCTCTAACAAACGCTTGCAATTTCTGAGTCTCAGTTTCATTGCGGCGATCTCGAATATAAAAATCACGATTTCCGGGCGACGGCGAAGCCACAAAATTGCGAAACCGATTCATTAATTGCTGCAATTCATTCTCAGTTGGGTATCGTTTAGATTGTTGTGCAATAATTGGTAAACAGGAACCAAGAATTATTAAACTGACCATCAAGGCTACTAGCCGGCGTGTTCTCATAAGTAATACTCTCAGGTTCTGTTAACCCTTAATTTACCTGCAAATCAGCACATCTCATCCTCGATCGTAAAACCTATGATAAACCACCACTCCCACAACCCCAACTCGATCGCACGCCAATCACCTCCGATCGTACTGTGCTAAGTAAAACTGTGCTAAGTAAAACATACGCGATCGCCAAAAAAGCAGAGCGTCACAATTTGGCAAAACTAATGACCTGTGCGATTATATTACTGCCTGCAAACCTAGCTTTTTCGGCTCCTACTTACTTGGGTAGCGAACCTAGTGCTGAGGCTGACAGCACTAAATTTACTCAAAAGGTTAACATCATCCAGGCTCAAAATAGCACCCAGGTGCCGCTGAGCATTCAGTATGGTGGGACAGAAGCTAGGGGAGGCTTTGTCCTCATGCAACTTACTGCACCGAATCGAGATACAACTCAACCGGCTTACGGTGGCAAGCTTCGTTTCTACGATGTTCATCTTGCCAAAATGTTTGAAACTTCCCATTTTTTGTGCCAGCAGTTTAGAGGCGTTTCCGGTTATGAATGGGTTTATTTAGCAGGTAATGGAAGTATTCGCATGGGAAACTTTAGAATTCCCTGTAGTTTAGCTAGCGAAACGGCTTCAACCTACGGCTTAGGTAAGCCAGAACGCACAAGCATTGCCAAAGATACCGAGGGCGGCCCTCCTGAATCAGATGTCTATTCTATTCCGATTTTAGACATCACCGGTTCTAATGTTCAGCGGTGGATGAATTTTGTGCAAAATTTTAAACCAACTAGCAGGGATATGTAGCAACCTGCAATACTAAAGGCTCAAACCTGCAATAAGCGTCATTTCTCAGTGTTCGACCGATCGCAAATCGACCGATATCGCCGAACGTCTCACGCCCAAGTCCAGGATTGTTTGCAACTATAGCAAAATTGATGGCTCACTCTCAGAAGACTCAGGCTAAAATCTGCGATTAAAGTGAGGACACGCATCAAATAGGCTCTTTTTTATTCTTCCTTATGTCTCCCAATGCGCCATCGCCCCGTCCCAAACTCCCGAAGCGGCAAGTGTTCATCAGACTTGCCCTCGCCGTAATTACTGCTATTATTGCCTTCAACATTCCTCACTCCTTAATTCCAGTGTTTAAAGAATCCGTATCCCAAGCAACGCCCCCGCCAGAAATCCAGAACGTGCTCGCCGGCCAGCGCAAAATTGTGACAGTGGGCGACAGCATCACCGAGGCCGGGAAATACCCCGGAGGTTACGTTTGGCTGCTGCAACGCTATCTGAATGCCCTTTATCCCGGCAAAATCGAAATCGTCAACGCCGGAATCTCCGGTAACAAGGCGACTGATATGCAAGCGCGCTTCCAGAAAGATGCGATCGACCAAAAACCAGATTTAGTGATGATTAATGTCGGAGTCAATGACGTTTGGCACGCTTTCTTTGACTTCCAAAACATTCAGTTTTATCCGCAAGGCAACTTGCCCACAGGAGTGCCGCTGGCAGAATATCGGGAGAAAATCACTCAAATGGTGCTGGCGGCAAAAGCCGCAGGAATTCGAGTTGTACTGCTTTCTCCTACTCCGATAGGCGAAATTCTCGACGGCCCAGAAAATCGCAGGTTGCAAGAGTATATTGCCGCGATGCGAGAAATTGCGTTGCAGAATCAGTGCTTGTTTATTGATTTGAATGCACCTTTTCGGGAAGTTATCGCCACGTATCAAAAGCACGCGGGTAAGACTCTGAATTTGTTGGCAGCAGATGGAGTTCACCCCAATCCGTCTGGGTATCGAATTATGGCTTTTACTATTTTGCGCGGTTTGGGAGTACCGACGAAAGATATTGAAAATTTGGAAGTCAAAAAGTGAATCTTTGAATTTAGTTTATTGTTAACAGTTGGCTGTTGACTGTTGACTGTTAATTGAAGGTATCCAAGCTACAAGCCCCCTGATTTATCACTGGGCTAAATTATTCAAATCTAAAATCTAAAATCTAAAATCATTCAATTGGCGGATGATACCGCTTCAACCAACAGCTACCAATAATCACCAACGCCACCACAACAATAATTTCCGTCCAAAAAAACGAAAGGAAATCGCTGGCAGTTCCCACCGGCGGTACCCCCGGTTGAGCGTTGCGAATAGCGGGAAAAGCAAACAGCATCACGGCCGTCCAACTCAGCATTCCCACTTCCGGTACCTTGCCGGATTTCATGACTTTTAAGGCTAGCAAAAGCGCCATAATTGACAGCACCCACATGATGACAATAATCACTAACGCAAAGAATTTCACCGGGAGCGATCGACTTGCAGAAACATCGATATAAATAAAGATAGATGAATTCTCTTCCATCGGCTTGTAACTGATATCGAAACCGGGAACATCGGCATTAAACTTAAATTCCAGCGGCACGGGATTTAGTTCAAATGGAGCAAATTTTTTACCAATCGAAGGCAGCGGGTCGATCGAAATAGCTACTTTAGCAATGTGCCTGTCAAAGGGGTAATTGTTAATTTTTCCTTTGACTAAGTTAAATTTTAATGCAGGGACAATCATCGGTTTGCCTTCTTTAAAGGTAATTTCCGAATCCTGTACATTTGCGCCGTTAACTGTCATTAACAAGTCTTGAGCCGGGTAAGTTGGCCCTTTTTTATAAATACCTTTGAGTTCAAACTGCAAGCGGGCTTCTAATTCGTTTTTAATGGGATCGACGGCAATTAACGTCATTTCGACCTCAACCAAGCCTTTGGAGGCGACAGCGGCTTCTGGAGATAAATTGTAAGGCTCTTGGGCGTTAGCATTGTGAGAGTAAATAGATAAGATAATTGCAAAAAATATGAGGATACTGCTAATTAAAATAAGTAGTTTTTTGAGAGGAAATTTGTTGACAGTTTGCATTTATTATGGATATTTTTCATTTGAATAGTTGTTAGCAGTCGCCGCATTCCGCCAGGGGTTTAAACCCCACAGCGAGTAGCTAAAGTCGGTTAAAACCGACTCAAGAAACTCGATCGATAATAAATGTTTGTTTTAGTCCTCTTTTAGAGGACTTTCGCTGTGAGCCGGGGGTTTTCAACCCCCGGCGGGCTGTGGCGATCATCGGCGCAAGAACCAGGCGAATCAAGGCGCAACTACGAACCGATAGGAAGCAGTACATTTGGCGTAAAACTGCCGTGCAAGCCGTAGGGAATGTGCTGTTTTAAATGCAAGCGCGCTACAGGCCCTTTGGTGATGTCGCGAGCATCTAAAATCACTAAGGTCGATCGATGATTAGCTGCATCATACATTAAAAGCAGCAGCCAGCCGTCATCCTCCGCAACAGCATCGGGACGGGGAACAAACACCGGTTCCCCCGCAAAACCGCGCGGTGCGGCACTCCAAATTTGCCTTTCACCAGTCACGAAATCCATTTTGAGGATAGCTTGCAAAGGAGCATTTCCCGTGGGAGCATCAGCAGCGCCGATGTAAAGATATCGGTAAGGTTGTCCGACATTATTCGGATGCAAAGTTGGAAACTCGCAGCACCTAGTTTCAACAACTTGATGCTGCACGGTTTCCTCTTGCAAATTTAACTTAAACCGCCACAATTCGCCCGCTGGAACGCTCTCAAAATCAAGCTCGCGAAAATCGGCATCCGCATCTACAGTTGGAAATGATTCGTAGCAAACTGAATCTACAAAAACTTCGCCTTCTTCTTCCCAGGCGTTGCAGTGGTGGAAGACAAAACAAGGTTCGGTTTCTAATATCTTTACCTCGTCCGTGCCGTTGCGGGGAATTAAAATTGCTTGCGTTGGCTTGTTTGGCGAAAATTGAATGCACTGCGCTGCACTCCGCAATCCTAAGAAGAAAAGCAGCGGATTGAAGCTGACGGGATTTTGGAAGAATATGCAGTAATTCGGGGTAATTACCATGTCGTGCAGGAAGGCAAAACCCGGTATTGCATGGGCGTGACGCTGCAATAGTTTGCCGCTTTCGTCGAGTTCGTAAATCGTGATGGTACTCGACAAACCGGGCTTGACGGAAAAGTTGACTAATCTGTCTCCTTTGCCATTTTTCCCTTTTTCAATTCTGGGGTGGGCGGCGAAGGCTTCACCGGGTTCCAAGATGCCGTCTAGGGTATCTAAGCCGAGTGTTTCTAGGGTGCGGGGGTCGAGTCTGTAGGGCTGTGCGGCTTCCCAAAGTGCTAGCAGTTTCTCGCCCCAATAAATGATGTTGGTGTTGGCAATGTTTTTGATTTTGACATCAAAAATGTTGGCTAGCCAGCCCCCCGGTTTCTGTGTGCCGAAAACGCCTCGGTGGAGGATTTTGCCGGCTTCTTGTTCGGCGAGATAGCCTTCTGTGCGGACGAATCGGTTGCGAAAATGGGCGCGCCCTTCGGATATTGCGATCGCACAAACCATCCCGTCGCCGTCAAACGGGTGGTGGATGCGCTGGCCGTTGATATCCAACAATCCGGGCCCGTTGCGAAAGAATGTGCCTTGCAAGCCGGCGGGGATTTCGCCTTCTATGTCGTCAATCCAGTAGTCGGATTCGTTGGGTTGGGATTCGTAGCCGCGCTGCCAGTCTGTGCGATCGTATGATGATTTTTGGGCTGCTGTTTGAGGTTGGGAAATCTGTAAGTTTGGCATTGGTAGAATAAGCTTTTATTGATTTAACCGCAGAGAACACAGAGGGCGCAGAGAGAGTGAAAGTGGGAGAGTCAGAAAATTGGGAAACACACTTTAATTCATCCGTTACAAAATCCGTTGCCGAACTACCTTTATTTGCTATCTGCAGTGCGCCTTTGTGACCTTACTGTCGGTACTAAGTCGGGAAAGTATTCGGGCATGAAATGCTGTCCGCCTGGTTTGGAACTGCCCGGTTCTGGTTCTAATACGGGAAGAGACTTTTGAGAGTTTGGATCGCGGCTTTCTGTACTGTCGGCGGGCAGCCAATTTAAGAACAGTAGGGGCAAAAGTGTGGACAGGTTTGTGATGATGACTAGCAGCCAGAGGTTATCGAAATTGCGATCGGTAATTCCTAGCAAGTGGGTCAAAAGTGCACCGCTTTCGTGGGACAAAAGTCCTGCTAAATTTGTGATTGACATCAGCAGCGCAAATAAAGTTGCTTCGACGCCTGGGGGACACAAGCGGGCGGAGAGTACGAGCACCGGCATATAAGCAATTTGTCCGATTACTGTCAGGATCAGGCTGTCTCCGATGCTGAACCATCGATCGTCAATTCCTAAAGCTCGGTTGGCATGAGTTACTAATAATAAAGTAGTCATGCCCAAAGCAGTCGCAATGACTGTTGACCAGCCAAAAATTACTCGAAATGGAACTGTTTTGAGGAAGCGCTGAAACAGCCAGATGCCGGCGAGGGCGGCAATGCTGGTAACCAGGCGCACTCGACCGAGAAATTCAGGTGGAAAGCCTAATTCGTTGGTGGTGAAAAAGAAGAAGGCGGAGTCTGAGCTTGGGGTGGCTTGCAAGAGGAAGAGAAAGGCGGTGGGCAGCCAAATCGTTTTTTGGGTAACAGCTTGCCGCAGTTGTTTTAGTTGGTCTTTGACCGTTTCAAAGTCGGTTCTTTTGTTGGTTTTTTCTTCGGCAATTAACCAAGCTGTTGCTGATACAATTAGCGGGAAAGATGCGGTGATTAAAAATATTGTGTGGGTGCTCAAGTGTTGCAGCAGGGAACCGCTGAGGTAGGCGGTAATTAGTCCGCCGAGGGCTGAAGCGCCCCAAGACAAGGATTGCAGGGAACCGGCGTCGGTAACGGATTCTTTTCTGGCCCTTTCGACTACCAGGGAGTCGGCGATTACGTCGCTGACGGCGAGGGAGAGGGAACTCAGGGCGATCGCGCCTGTAGCGGCAAGCGGTGTGTGTACAATTGTTGCGAGGCTCACCCATGCTAAGGTTCCCAGCAGCCCGGAGATGACGATGTAAGGGCGTCTGCGGTAGCCGAATATCGGCAACCCGTCCGACATGAATCCGAACACGGGTTTGATAATCCAAGGCAGGGCGACGACGCCCAGCATTGCCGAGACTTCTGCCGGACTCATACCGAGTTCGTCTTTGAGAAAGAAACTGACGGCTAAGCGGGCGAGTCCGAGAATGCCTTGGACGAAGTAAATCAGTAAGATGGCTATGAGTTCGGGGGTTGGCTCATTCCCAAAGAATACTTTTTCTTTTAAAGATTCTTTGAGTTTGCTGACGCCGGAGGAGGAAACGAGCATTTGAGCAATATTTCTTAATGAATCTCAATATTTATAACACATTCTTAATGAGTTGGGGGAACTGTCGGAGGTGAGATGCCAAAGTGAGGGGGAGGTGGCAGCCGCTATAAAATTGTAATTAGCTAAAATAAAACTGTGTTTTATAGCCATGAAAGCAGAAATTTAAAACGAACAGCTTTCGTCGCGTATGACGCGAAGAAAGAGAATGAAGAGAGATTCACAACTGCTACCAGGACTGTTATATGATTATCGATCCTAAAAATGTGCCGGAAATTACGGGTTCCAAGTACCCTCAGCAATTCCAATCTGCTGTTGCCGGAAGAGTTAAAAAACGCTTGGGCGATGCTGCCGGATTGCAGAATTTTGGGGTAAATTTGGTGAGGCTTGCACCGGGAAGTTGTTCGGCTCTCAGGCACTGGCATACCCGTCAAGATGAGTTAATCTATGTTCTGGAAGGGGAAGTTACTCTGATTGCAAATTCGGGGGAGCAAGTGCTGAAACCGGGTATGGCGGCGGGTTTTCCTGCGGGTGATGCTGATGGGCATCATTTGGTTAACCGCACGAATGCAGATGTTGTTTATCTGGAAATTGGCGATCGCACTCCGGGAGATAGTGCCGAATATCCCGATGACGATCTAATTGCGAAAGCTAACGGGAATAGTTGGATTTTTACTCGCAAAAATGGCGAGGTTTATGAGAGTTGAAAATTTATGAGTCAAGTGAATCTTTGGACTTCGGCGGAACACGCTTTGTGGTATCTTGCTAAGGCTGATGGCATTCCTCACCGCACTGAAGGTGAAGCGGTTTTGTTGGAGGAAGTGCCGAAAAATGTTAAGCGAATTCTGGATGTGGGCACGGGAGACGGGCGGTTGCTGGGTCTGCTTAAGTGCGATCGACCAAATGTTGAATGTGTGGCGATCGACTTTTCGCCGACAATGCTGGAAAAAGCCAGAATTCGCTTTGCCGACGACCAAAATGTCACGGTAATCGAGCACAATTTTGACGAATCGCTACCGGATTTGGGCAAGTTTGATGCGGTTGTTTCTAGTTTTGCGATTCATCACGTAGCAGACGATCGCAAACGTTCGCTTTACACTGAGATTTTCGAGCTTTTGGAACCCGGAGGCATTTTTGGCAATTTGGAGCACGTAGCGTCACCAACTCCCGCTTTGCACGAGAGATTTCGAGAGGCGATCGGTATTAGCAACGATCCAGATGATCCGTCTAATAAATTGCTGGATGTGGAAACGCAATTGCGCTGGTTTAGAGAAATTGGTTTTACCGATGCAGACTGTTATTGGAAGTGGCGGGAACTAGCTTTGTTAGTTGGGGTGAAACCAGTTTAGCTGCGGGTAAGGACTGCATTGTCGTGTCCTTTTAAAATTGGAAATAGTCACAATTAGTAAGGTGCGTCAGATTTTTCAACCCTCAATAATCGTTCTAGAAATTCACCTGACGCACCCTACAGCCCCAGTTAGAGGGGTGTTTTAAGAGTTATCAACCAAACGATCGAATTAACAACAAACAAAAAGCTATAAAAAATATAGATTGATGGAGCGCAGATAGCTCGACCTAAAGAAGGCATTTTAAGTGTTTTTAATGAACCGAGCGGGTGAACAAGACCTTCCGGTATAGAACGGGTACTAAAACTTTTATCTAAGGCGCTTTCCTTATTCAAAAATTCGGTAACTGCATGGGCTCTTAGCATATAATAAAGTTGCACCCTCCAGTAGGTAGCTTCTAAAAACCAGAAACCAAAAATTATAACGTATCCTAGGGGAACCAACGCATCTATTTTGCTTGTAAAAACCCAACCAATCAACGCTACCCAAATGGTAATTGCCGTAGTTTTTAATTGCATCATAATTGTTGTGAAATTAGCTATTTTTTTCTCTAGTTCCTCTGCTCCTTTTTGCAGCATTGCTAGCTGAAATTCAAATCTATCCATGTTTGATTCGGCGAACGTTTATATTAGAGTTATCCAAAAATTATAATCTTTTTTTCTTGCCGTGTCGTTAGAGAACTTCGCCTGACCCACCCTACAAGTCAATTTTAGATTATATAGTAAGGTGCGTCAGATCCTGAAATTCCCGATCGCCGTTAGAGAACTTCGCCTGACGCACCCTACAAGTCGATTGTTGTGTGACAGTTGCGTCCAAGACTATTAAAGTCACGCACCTTACTGGATTAAATTAAATCCGGGACTTTAGGTTTGATTCGGCGCTCGTACCAGTTCATTAACGGGGTGGAAGTAATGCCGTGCAAAATCACAGAAATTATGATGGTTGTAAAGGTAATCCAGGCAATTTTTTCGGCGGTTTCGCCTTCCAAACCTTTACCAAAAGCATAGGTGAGATAATAGATAGAACCTACACCGCGAATGCCGAACCAACCGCACAGCCAGCGATTGGCGGGATGCAAAGGACTGCCGATCGTACTGATCCAAGCTCCCACAGGCCGGATTAAAAAAATTAACAATCCAGCTACTAAGAGAGAGTATCCTCCATAGGCCAACATAGGCTCTAGGCGCAAAAGCGAACCTAATAGTAAAATAGTTGCTACTTCCATTAACTTTTCAATGCGCTCGGTAAAGTGCAGTTGGGAAAGCGGCTTTTCTGGGTTGCGGTAACTCCGCTGCACGACAATTCCTGCTACAAAAACTGCGAGAAATCCGTAGCCGTTGACTACTTCTGTGAGGGAATATGTGAGCAGAATTGTGCTGAGAGCGATGAAATCTTCCATTAATCGATCGGCGGGTCGGTACCGTTGCAGTTGCCGATCGATCCAGGTGACGGCTTTAACTACTAAAATGCCCATAACGATACCTGCGGCGATCGCCCAAATCAAGTCAACTGCTAACCACTGCGAAAACCAGTTCGGCCAGTTGCGATCTTTTAGTGCATAAATGCCGAAATAAACGAAGGGAAAAGCTAAAGCATCGTTCAAACCGCCTTCGGATGTTAAACCAAAGCGCAATTCATCGCGATCGTCTATATGTGCTAACTGAACTTCTGAGGCTAAAACAGGATCGGTGGGCGCGAGAATCGCTCCCAATAAAATCGCCGGGCCCCAATCTAATTTCACAAACCAATGACCGACGGCGGCTACCGCAAAAATAGAAATTGGCATTAAAAAACCAATCAGCCGCGCTGTCGAATTCCACGCCCAAAGTTGCAGCGGGCGATTCATTTTTAAGCCACAACTGAACAGAGAAACAATAACTACAAATTCTGTAAGTCTTTCTAAAAATTGAGCTTCGGGACGCAAGTCAATCAGCTTGACGCCGTAGGGTCCCAATCCGATACCGACAATTAGATAAATTAAGGCATAAGACACCGGCAATCCTGAAATCCATCCCGAACCCAAGGTGACGGTCAGCAGGAGGATGCCAATAACTAGCAAGTTGAGAATGTAATTATCCACCATAGCGATCGCACTTTTAATCAGGTTTACCAAGTGCGATTTTGACACCTAAAAGCTTCTGGCGCATCCGTCGTCCGCTAGATTCAGCTATCCTCCGAAAGTGGTGGGGGCGGGTTTATATAGATTGTTAGCGGGAATTAGAGATTGTTGGTGAAACCCGCCCCTACAAAGATTATGGTTAATTTACCGGAGATCGTCCGACTGATGACTAATGACTAATAACTATTGGCTGAGGACTAATTAAAAAGACCATTTTTTTCGGTAGCAATGACTAATGACTATTGGCTGAGGACTAATTAGAAAGACCACTTTTTTCGGTAGCGATGATGTGCAAATCTACGTGTTTGAGCGATCGCACTAACTGTTGAGTCAAAGAACCCCGCAGCAACAAATGCCAGCGGGATTGCTGGCTTTCGCCGATCACAATTTGAGTAATGCGATACTGTTTAGCTACCTCCGAGATTACTTTGGCTATATTTGTGCCGTTGACCCGCAAAAATTGCCCCTTAAATTCTTGACAGAGTTTCTCACAAGTTTCAACGTGCAAGCTTTCTGCTTTTGTTAAAAATCGGTCTGGATCGTTGACAAACACAGCATAAAATGGGGCATTCATATAGCTAGCAATCCTCGCGCCCCGCCGCAGCAGTTGCAAGGAGTTTGGATAAGTCGAGATGCACACTAAAACTCGTTCGTGAATGTTGCAAGATTGACCTTTTAAAGTTGCTGCATCGTCTTCCACATTGTCTGCGACTTCCCGCAGGGCTAGTTCTCGCAAAGCAATTAAATGACGGCGCTGGAAAAAGTTTTCTAAAGATTGTTCAATTTTTTCGGGAGCATAAATTTTGCCTTCTAGCAACCTTTCTTCTAAAGTTTCCGGCGTGACATCGACAACAACTATTTCGTCAGCATCTTCGAGGACGGGATCGGGCACTCGCTCTCGCACTACAACTCCGGTAATTCGAGCTACTAAATCGTTGAGACTTTCTATGTGCTGAATGTTGAGGGTGGAGAAAACATCTATCCCAGCATTGAGAATTTCTTCAACATCTTGATATCGTTTTTCTCGCAGAGAACCAGGAATGTTTGTATGAGCCAATTCGTCTATTAATGCTAATTGAGGACGGCGTTCTATGACAGCATCCGTATCCATTTCGGCGAGCATTTTTTCGCCGCGCCGCATTTGTTTTTTGGGTACTATTTCCAGTCCTTCTGCTTTAGCTGCTGTCTCTTTCCGGCCGTGAGTTTCTAACAGTCCAATTACCACATCAATGCCTTCAGATTTGAGCCTGTGCCCTTCTTCCAGCATTCGGAAAGTTTTGCCGACACCGGGGGCCATACCGATAAATATTTTGTGCTTTCCCCGGCGGGGGGTGCGATCGTAAGTGCGGTTAGGTTGGGCGTAAACCGCGTCTGGATTGTTGGTAAGTTCGCTAGAGTGAATCATAGCTGAGTTGTCAGTTGTCAGTTGTCAGTTGGTAGTTGGCGATTGTCAGTTGGTAGTTGGCGATTGTCAGTTGGTACTTGGCGGTTGTCAGTTGTCAGTTAGCGATTGTCAGTTGCTACAAATAACAAGTAACAAATAACTAATGACTAATGACTGCTGACTACTGACTGTCAACTATTGTAAACGGTCGAGAGCCAAATTCAGTTGGAGGACGTTAACTCCCGGTTCACCGAAAATGCCAAGAAATCTGCCCTCTGTATTTTTAGCTACCAACATCTCTACTTGATTGAGATTGAGCGATCGCACTGTTGCTATCCGCTGAATTTGCGATCGAGCTGCCTCTATGCTAATGTGCGGATCTAGGCTAGAACCAGAGGTGTAAACTAAATCAGCAGTCGGTTTGATACCAGCTTTGTTGAGGCGATCTAATTCAACTTGCACCCCCTGAAAACCCTCTTTCTCATTACCTCGCTTCAGCAAATCAGAGTTGCTGGGAGCAAGGTTGCTAGCTCCCGAAACGCCTGTTCTTTGACTGGAATTGTCTCCCTTTGTGGGGTCGTAATCTGCGGTCGCAAAGCTGCTATAATTTGTTGTGCTGGGGCGGCTCCAAAAATATTTATCCGATCTGAAAGGTTGACCGATTAACGAGGAACCCACGACAACTCCTTGCTTAGTAATTAAGCTGCCGTTTGCCTGCGAGTTGAAGGCAATTTGACCAATTACTAGCAAGATTAAAGGGTAAATAATGGCTGTAATTCCCCACAAAACGAGGGTAAGCCGAAGGGTTCTAATTATTTCTCTCATAAATTACATCGCTCGGTTATTTGCTAACGGCTAATTATTGACTAAAATCTTTCCGGATGAAAGATGACTACAAACAGGTAAATAGAAAGGGCGATAATCACCAAACCCAGGAGACTTAAACCCCAGACCGCTTTTCGCGTCAAATCTTCACCCCCAACCGCGTAAACAGCGGGGGCAATTATCGCATTGAAACACATTACCAGAAATAGATGTACCGGGATTGGGTGGCGCTGCCAAAGCATTTGCGCTAACTCAATAATTTCTTGGAAATCTGTGGGAAAAATATCCTTCAGCAAATCATTCCGTTTCATAAATTATCCTTGTTTTGGGAATAAACATCTGTCTTTGTATTCGATAATTCTTTTAGGAAAATCGAGGCATAGCCTCTGGATATGCGTTCTCCGGCAGAGCCGGGTAATGAGATTAATCCGTGTATCCGTGTCAAAATTCGTGTTGTGCTTTCCCAATCTATGCTAGCCCAACGGCGGCAATCAAAATATCAATAACTTTGATAGCAATAAACGGCGCGACTGCTCCTCCCAATCCGTAGATTAAAATGTTCCGCTGCAACAGTTGATTTGCAGTCAGCGGTCGAAATTTTACCCCGGTTAATGCTAAGGGAATTAAAGCGGGAATAATCAAAGCATTGTAAACTAATGCTGACAAAACCGCCGATTGACCGCTGGCTAAACCCATCACGTTTAAAGCGCCAACCGGGGCAAACATTGCCGGAATAATTGCAAAATATTTAGCGATATCGTTGGCTAGGGAAAATGTGGTCAGCGCGCCGCGAGTAATCAGCAATTGTTTGCCAATTGTCACTAAGTCAATTAGTTTGGTAGGGTCAGAATCTAAGTCCACCATGTTCGCTGCTTCTTTCGCGGCTTGGGTTCCAGAATTCATCGCCAGTCCTACGTTTGCTTGCGCTAGTGCGGGTGCGTCGTTGGTTCCGTCTCCGGTCATTGCGACTAATTTGCCCTCGGCTTGTTGCTTGCGAATTACGTCGATTTTGTCCTCGGGAGTTGCTTCGGCAATGAAGTCGTCAACGCCTGCTTCATCGGCAATTACTGATGCTGTAATTCGGTTATCTCCGGTGAGCATAATGGTGCGAATTCCCATTTTTCGCAGTTGGTCAAATCGATCGCGAATTCCCGGTTTGATGACATCTTTTAAATAGATAATGCCGTAGGTGTCGCTACCTTGACAAACAGCTAAGGGTGTGCCTCCCAAGCGGGAAACTCGCTCGTAAGCTGCATCGAGATCCGGCCCGAAATTGCCGCCGCGCGATCGCACAAAACCCTTCACCGCGTCCACCGCACCCTTGCGAACCTCCGTCCCATCGGGCAAATCCGTGCCAGACATCCGCGTTTTTGCGGAAAAATCAAGCCCGGCGGCGTTGGTGCGATCGAAATCCACCTGTGCGCCCAAATTGTGAGCCAAACGGACGATCGACTTTCCCTCTGGAGTATCGTCAAACACGCTGGCATCCAAGGCTACCTGCGCCACTTCTTGCAGTGAATGACCGTTGACCGGAATGAATTCCTCGGCTAAACGGTTCCCCAGCGTGATCGTCCCCGTTTTGTCCAAAATCAGCGTATTCACGTCGCCGCAAGCCTCCACGGCGCGTCCAGAGGTCGCTATCACGTTAAACTGAGCGACGCGATCCATCCCCGCAATGCCGATCGCGCTCAGCAAACCTCCAATGGTTGTTGGAATCAGCGCCACCAGCAGCGAAATCAGCGTCACCACGCCCACAGGGGTTTTCACGTAATTTCCCACGGGCGGAATCGTCGAAACCACAATCAAAAACACCAGAGTCAGCACCGCCAGCAGCACCGTCAGCGCGATCTCGTTCGGCGTTTTCGACCTTTCGGCCCCCTCCACCAGCGCGATCATCCTGTCCAAAAACCCCTTACCCGGATCGGCCATCACCCGCAGCGTCAGTTCGTCGGAAAGGATGCGCGTCCCGCCGGTAACGGAACTGGCGATGTCCGAACCCGGTTCCTTGAGGACCGGTGCCGATTCGCCAGTGATCGCAGATTCGTCTACAGAGGCGACACCTGCGATCACTTCGCCGTCGGCAGGAATGACATCGCCTGCGATCACTTTAATTTGGTCGCCGCGTCTCAGGGATGTCGAACTAACTTCTTGAATTGAACCGTCTGGTAGGAGTTTGCGGGCTGTTGTGTCGGCTTTGGTCGATCGCAGGGCATCTGCTTGCGCTTTCCCGCGCCCTTCTGCTATCGCTTCGGCAAAATTAGCAAATACCAAAGTAAAGAACAAAATAAACGTGACTAAACCGTTGAAAACTCTCTGATTTTCGCCGGGAACCGGGCCGAACAGCGTCGGGTCGATCGTTAATAATGCAGTCACAATTGTGCCAACCCACACCACAAACATCACCGGATTTTTCAGCATTACCTGCGGGTTTAGCTTGACAAAAGCTTGTTTAAAAGCTCTTTGATAAAGGCCTTTTGTATTTGCTTTCGGCGTGTGCTTGCGAGACTCGCGAGAGCCTCTAGCAGGTCTTTTTGGGGAATCAGGAGTATTGGAAGAAGCCATGTGGATTTTAGATTTTAGATTTTAGATTTTAGATTTTAGATTTGGGATTTGGGATTTGGGATTGTTGCCAGCAACAGCAGTTTATTGTCGCTGCATTACTTAATGCAATCTACATCTACTGTCCGCTGTTTGGTGTCGGCGTTGTCGCTTCAGGCGAAGGTGTTGCTAAAGGCGAAGGTGTTGCTAAAGGCGGCGCAGTTATCGGTGTGGGTTCAAACTTGCCGCTGCTAATTTCATATCCTTCGGCAATTGGCCCTAAAGCTAGAACTGGGAAAAATGTCAGCGCGCCCAGAATTATGATTACTCCTGCGGTGACGCTGGTGAACAAAACTGAATCGGTTCTGAGAGTGCCGGTTGTTTCGGGAACCAGTTGTTTCTTCGTCATGCTGTCAGCTAAAAGCAGCAGGGCAATAATTGGAACGTAGCGCCCCAACAGCAGGCTAAAACAGGTGCTTAAATTCCACCAAAGTCCTGTGGGCGCGGGTTGAGAGTCAGCCAATCCTTCAAAACCAGAACCGTTGTTAGCGGCGGCCGAAGCGTATTCGTACATCACCTGGGAAATGCCGTGAAATCCCTGGTTGCTGATGCCGCTCAAACTGTCGGTAAAGGCGAGGGAAATGGCACCCGGGATTAAAACTGCGATCGGGTGAATTAACAAAACAACGCTGGCTAAAACAATTTCTCGTTTTTCAATTTTGCGTCCCAAAAACTCCGGCGTTCTCCCCACCATTAATCCGGTGAGAAATACGCTCAAAATTGAGTAAATAAATAAGTAAGCCGTTCCCGTTCCTTGTCCGCCCCAAACGATTTGTAGAAACAAATTAAACAGAGTAGCAAAACCACCGGGAGGCATTAAAGAATCGTGCATCCCGTTGACCGCACCGCACATTGTGCCAGTGGTAGTCACCGCCCAAAGTGCAGTCTCTGCCCAGCCAAACCTAACTTCTTTGCCTTCTAAATTTGGCTGCTGCGAACCCAGTAAATTATTAATTTGAGGGTTGCCGCCGTACTCGCCAAATGCTGCAATGCCAATCAAGATAACGTAGATGCCAAACACCATCCAAAAAATCAGCCATCCCTGTTTTTTGTTGTTGGCAAATCTGCCGTAGGTGTGAATCATCGCTGCTGGTATAGAAACCATTCCTAGTGTTTCCAGCAGGTTGGTAAAAGGGTTGGGATTTTCAAAGGGATGAGCCGAGTTGATGGCAAAAAATCCGCCGCCATTTTCTCCCAGTTGTTTGATACTTTCAAAGTGAGCAACTGGGCCGCGAGCAATTATTTGCGTGTCGCCTTCTAATGTACGGGCAACTGCCGGCCCTGCTAGGGTTTCTGGCACTCCCGACATCAGCAAAAGTAAGGCAATTATCAAAGAAATTGGTAGCAGAATCCTGGTGATTGATTGAATTAAATCGATGTAAAAGTTGCCCAAGGGACGGCCGGTTAAGCCCCGGATAAAAGCAATACCTACTGCTAAACCGGTAGCGGCTGAGGTAAACATTAAAAAACCCAGAGTTAACTGGGATAAATAAGTGAATGTTGTCTCCCCGGAGTAATGCTGTTGGTCGGTATTTGTGAGGAAGGAAATAGTTGTGTGCAGCGCAGTATCCCAGGTTGGGGCGCTTAGGCTGGTGGCATTTAAAGGCAGCACTCCCTGAAGCATGAAAATCAAATAAACAAATATGCCCATTGCTGCATTGCTGTAAAGTAGCGATCGGGTATATTGCCAGCCTGTCATGGAATCTACAGACCGGATATTGCTGGCTTTATAGATTAGTTGTTCTACAGGTTTAATAGCGGGGTCGAGAATGGTTGGTTCTCCCATGTACACCCGCGCCATGTAATTACCAAAAATAGGGGCGATCGCTACTACAATGATTAGCGTTAATGCGATTTGAATTAATCCTTCAAGCATAACTGAGCCAATACTTCCTTAAAAGTGCAATCTGCTTTTAAAAATCAATATACTTGCCCTTAAGATTTTTGATAATCAGCCCGCAGGTATAAGTTGCCGTTTACCCGTTATGCTTAGCTGCTATATATTTTCCCGGACAGACAAATGTTTAAATATTTAGCAGTATCTATGCTTGCAGATATAGATGTTATCTAAACGCTTGTTTTTGCGTCAAAACAGACAAATTTTGGCGAAGAAAAAACGCACGAATAAGGCAGAGAGTAGAGTGTAAATATAAAAGATAAAATGGATGGATAAAGGATGTTAAACAGCTTATTGAAAATCACAGACAACCAGGCAATTCAAGAGAAGTATTTGCGGGGGAGGTGGTCGATCGCAATTTTATTTGCGATCGTTGTAGTGCTGGAATTTACTACGCCGTCGGAGTATCTGTTTGGGTATTTGTACACAGGGCCGATTTTGCTGGCCAATTCGCGCTTGAGTCGGTTGGGTAAGTTGCAAATTACGCTGGTATCGGCAGCTTTGACTCTGTTAAATTTGTTTGTTCCTCATGGAGAAGCGATCGCCCTAGCAACTGTAGCAAATAGATCGATCGCAGTCATGGCTTTAGGGGTGACGGGATATTTGAGCGATCGCAACCAGCAGTACCAAGAGACGATCGCGATCGCTAAAGCTGAGTTGCAGTCGCAGCAGCAGCTAGCAAGCATCCGGGAAGATTTTGTCTCTACTTTGAGTCACGACTTGAAAACGCCGATGCTGGGGGCGATTGAAACAATTAAAGCTTTTCAAGAAGCCAAATTTGGGAATGTCACCGCCAGCCAGCAAAAAGTTCTCGAAACAATGGCGCGATCGCACAAAATGTCACTACAATTAGTAGAAACGCTGCTGGATGTCTACCGCAACGATGCCGAAGGTTTAAAACTGCAACTTGCGCCCGTAAATTTAGTAGCTTTGGCAGAAGAAGTAATCGCAACACTCATCCATTTGTCGGCGGCGCGCCGAGTTTACATTAGTATGAGTTACGGAGAGTCAGATTTCCGTCGCTCTTTGTGGGTAAATGGCGATGCGGTGCAACTCCAGCGCGTTTTTGTTAATCTGCTAACAAACGGAATTAACCATTCTCCTCGCGGCGGTAAAGTAGAAATTGTTATGGAATCTTATTCGAGTTATCAGGTGGTGAAAGTTATCGATAGCGGCTTGGGAATTACTGCCGATGAACTGCCCCACTTGTTCGAGCGTTTTTATCAAGGAAACGGCGATCGGCAAGCCAAAGGATCGGGATTAGGATTATACTTATCCCGCCAAATCATTGACGCCCACGGCGGTATAATTTGGGCAGAAAATAAATTGCCACACGGTGCTTTATTTGGATTCCGACTCCCTGCTATCCCACAGACATGAAACCAGCTTATCCCTTGCGAATTCTCCTAGTTGAAGACGACGAACTGTTTCGGTTGGGACTGAAAACGCGGTTGCAGCAAGAAAGTTGCTTGCAAGTAATTGCCGAGGCAGAAGATGGCGAAACAGCAGTAGAAATGACTCAGGAACACTTACCAGATGTGGTAGTTCTTGATGTCGGTTTGCCGGGAATTGGCGGTATTGAAGCGTGCCGCCAAATTAAACAGCGACATCCAGCAATTCCAGTTTTAATTTTAACATCTCATTCTCAAAAATCCTTAATTGAAAGATTAATTGCTGCCGGTGCCCAGGGATATTGCCTCAAGGGAATTGCGGCGGAAACTTTGGTTTGGGCAATTCGATCGGTAGCAGCGGGTGCTTCGTGGTGGGATCAGGTGGCAACTGCGGAAATTCGGGCGGTTTTTGCTAATCCTGAACCTGTGAAAGTTGGTTCAAAATCAGAAGTTTTGGAAAATCCGCTGACGAAGCGAGAACAGGAAATATTAGCTTTAGTTGCGGCGGGGAAAAGCAATCAGGAAATTGCACAAATATTGTACATTGCTCCGGGGACTGTGCGGGTTCACGTACACGCGATTTTGCAAAAGTTAGAAGTGCGCGATCGCACTCAAGCTGCTGTACTCGCAATTCAGAAAGGATTGGTTGCTGAAGAATTTTTGGCGATCGAACCCTAAAAGGTCAACTTTTGTACTGGGATTGTCGGTTTTTGAAATTAATTATTTGCTAAACGCGCCTCTACAAGATGAATCTGTAGCAGCTTCACGGAAAGTTAATATCAGTCTTGATTGTTAATTTTACTCATGACATTTAATGTGTGAATTTGCTAAGCTCTCTACATCTTAATTTTCCTACGGTCATCCAACCAGAGGTGTATTGTGCAAAATTTTATTAATTCAGTTGTAAGTTCGATCGCCTTTCTCGACTCTGCCCTTTCCGATTGCCAAACTCTCCGCAACGGCATCGCAGCGGGGACAGAAGTAATTATCCTCGATGCGGCGCGGGATGGGCTAGCACAAATCACGGCCGCGCTAGCGAGTCGCAGCAATATTAAAAGCATTCATATCATCTCCCACGGCCGCCCCGCGAGTTTGCAGCTAGGCGCGATCGATCTAAACTTGACAACTTTAAAAACTTATGCTAGACAATTGCAGCGCTGGTCGCGATCGCTGGCAGAGAGTGGAGAGATTTTGCTGTACGGATGCGAGGTAGCGGCGGGGGAGAAGGGCGCTAGCTTTGTGCAGCAACTGAGTCAGCTAACCAAGGCAAAAATTGCTGCTTCTCGATCGCCGATCGGCTCTGCAGCTTTAGGCGGCAACTGGGAGCTAGATTATACAACGGGAGCGGTGTCTTCTGAAGTGGCGATCGACCCAGCCACCAGGGCCGCCTATCAATTTGCCTTCGGCCGTACCCTCTACGACGGCACAAACTATTCACCACTACCACCAACATCAGCAACCACACCAGGCATCGGGACAGCAGCCGGTACTCAATTAGCTTACGGACAAGTACCTCTCCCTTTCCCAGCCGGTTCTGGTTCCCTTCCCGCTGGTGCGTTCTCGCCCAACACGGGCATTAATACTGCTAGTGTGACGGCGGCGAATAACACTACAGGCTATGCGGGCTACACCAACTACAAATACACCCCTACTCCTGCGCCAGGAACATTTACTCCGGTCAACGCAACTTTCCCCGCACTCAGCCTCACCGACGGCTATAGCGTCTCTTTCAGAGTTGCAGTTACGGCGGAAAACAGCAGTAGTGACGATCGAGCAGGTTTCAGCATCATCGCCATTAGCAGTGACGCTCCAAAAGGCATTGAACTCGGTTTCACCAACCGCAATCTCGGCCCTAACGGAGGCATTTTTGCCCAGCTAGATAATCCCCTGTTCACTCGCGGGGAAAGTGCGAATTTTAACATCAGCAATGCTACCGACTACAAACTGGTGGTTCAAGGCACGAGTTACAGCCTGTTTGCTGGCGGCACAGCATTGTTGACAAATCAGTCGCTGCGGAACTACGGAGCATTTAATCCAGCAACCAGCCAGCCAGCTTTACCCTTCAATCCCTACACCCAGCCAAACTTCCTATTTTTCGGCGACGCCACCGACCAAGCAAGTGCCACTTTTACTCTCGGCAACATCTCGGTTAATAATTTCCCGGTGGGGGTCAATGACACCTACAGCGTCCTGCACGATAAAGTGCTCAGCGTCTCTGGGGCGGGAGTCTTAAGCAACGACACCGACGCCAACAGCGGCGACGCGCGTAGTGCCGTGGTAGTTACAACCGCGAGCAACGGTACAGTCAAGTTAAATCTCACCGGCGACTTCACTTATACTCCGAAAGCTGGCTTTGTAGGCACTGATACCTTCACCTATAATGTTAGCGACGGCACAGATTCATCTGTCCAACCAGCAACAGTTACGATTAACGTTACAAATAATAATCCACCGTTTGCAGTAATTGACAATTACAAAACCCTTCACGGTCAAGTCCTGAACGTGGCTGTTGGTGAGGGAGTTTTAGCCAACGACATCGACTTGGACGGTGATTTGCGGACGGCAACTCTAGTCACAAATCCCAACAATGGCACTCTCGGATTGAATAAGGATGGTTCGTTTACTTATACTCCCAATCCAGGATTCTTTGGACCTGATAGTTTTACTTACACTGTCAGCGATGGGGCTGCTACTTCACCAGCAATTTTAGCAAATATTAATGTCACAAATAATCCACCGTTTGCAGTAATTGACAATTACAAAACCCTTCACGGTCAAGTCCTGAACGTGGCTGTTGGTGAGGGAGTTTTAGCCAACGACATCGACTCTGACGGTGATTTGCGGACGGCAACTCTAGTCACAAATCCCAACAATGGCACTCTCGGATTGAATAAGGATGGTTCGTTTACTTATACTCCCAATCCAGGATTTGTTGGACTCGACAACTTTACTTACACTGTCAGCGACGGGGCTGCTACTTCACCAGCAATTTCGGCAAATATCAACGTTACAAACAATCCGCCGATCGCACAACCCGACACCTACAGCATCAGTGCCGGAAAAGTCCTCAGCTTAACAGCGCCGGGAGTTTTAATCAACGACACCGATGCAGATTTAGACACGCTGACTGCTGCGGTGGCCGCAAATCCGACGAAAGGGTCGATCGCCCTCAACAAAGACGGTTCTTTCACTTATACTCCTAACGCAGGCTTTTCTGGAACAGACACCTTTACCTACACAGTCAGCGACGGGATAGTTAACTCTGCACCCGCTACCGTAACTGTAAACGTCAACAATAACCCGCCTGTAGCGAATCCTGACACCTATACAACCGCTTTTAATACGGGTCTCAACGTGGCGGGTTTGGGAGTCTTAATCAACGATACAGACCCGGAAAATGACCCGCTGACTGCGATTCTGGTGACAAATCCGGCTACAGGGTCGATCGCCCTCAACGCTAACGGTTCTTTCACTTATACTCCCAATACTGGTTTTTCTGGGACAGACTCTTTTACCTACAAAGCTAACGACGGGAAAGCTGATTCTGCGATCGTCACGGCAAGCATTCTTGTAAATACCCCTCCAACTCCGACTCCCACGGAAACTCCAACTCCAACTCCCACGGATACTCCGACTCCGACTCCCACGGATACTCCGACTCCAACTCCCACGGATACTCCGACTCCAACTCCCACGGATACTCCGACTCCAACTCCCACGGATACTCCAACTCCAACTCCCACGGATACTCCGACTCCGACTCCCACGGATACTCCGACTCCGACTCCCACGGATACTCCGACTCCGACTCCCACGGGAACTCCAACTCCGACGGCAACTCCGACTCCAACTCCGACGGGAACTCCGACTCCAACTCCCACAGGAACTCCGACTCCAACTCCCACAGATACTCCGACTCCGACTCCCACGGATACTCCAACGCCAACTCCCACGGGAACTCCGACTCCAACTCCCACGGGAACTCCGACTCCAACTCCCACGGATACTCCAACGCCGACTCCCACGGGAACTCCGACTCCGACTCCGACTCCAACGCCAACTCCTACGGATACTCCAACGCCGACTCCCACGGATACTCCGACTCCAACTCCCACGGGAACTCCGACTCCGACTCCCACGGATACTCCGACTCCGACGGGAACTCCAACTCCGACTCCCACGGATACTCCAACTCCCACGGAAACTCCAACTCCCACGGAAACTCCGACTCCGACTCCCACGGAAACTCCGACTCCGACTCCCACGGGAACTCCGACTCCGACTCCGACGGGAACTCCGACTCCGACGGAAACTCCGACTCCGACAGGAATTCCGACTCCGACGGGAACTCCGACTCCGACAGGAATTCCGACTCCGACGGGAACTCCGACTCCGACAGGAATTCCGACTCCGACGGGAACTCCGACTCCGACGGGAACTCCGACTCCTGCGGGAACTCCGACTCCCACGGGAACTCCAGACGATCGCGATTGCATTTGCGAACAGATTACCCTACCCGCGATCGGTTCGATTCCGGGCCCGAATTCAGTCGATCGCACTTTCAACGGCACTGACGGCGACGACTTCCTCACCGGCAGCAATCTCAACGACGCTATCAGCGGTTTCAACGGCGACGACATTCTGCTGGGCGAAAAAGGCAACGACAATATTTACGGGGGACTGCCCAGCAATATCCCCCTTGGCCCGAATGCAGACAGAGACTTGCTGTTTGGCAGCGGTGGCAATGACTACCTAAACGGCGACGCCGGCGACGATCTCATTTTCGCGGGTAAGGGCGATGATGTGGCGATCGGCGGCAAAGACGATGACTTGATTTGGGGCGACAAAGGCAATGACACTCTGGTTGGGGCTGAGGGTAACGACTGCTTGTTTGGTGGAGGCAGTTTTGACCCGTTTAGCCCTGACTCGAATGGACGCGATTTGCTGTTTGGCGGTGCTGGCAACGACTTCTTGAATGGGGGAGATGCTGCGGATACTCTAAGCGGCGGCGAGGGCAATGATACTGTTTATGGCGGCAAGGGCAATGACGTTGTGGTGGGGGGTACTGGCAACGATCGCCTGTTGGGCGATCGCGGCAGTGATAGCATTTGCGGCGACGACGGGAACGATACTATTTTAGGAGACAGTGCGATCGACTTTAACGGCGATCCTGATTCCCTGTGCGGCGGTGCTGGGAATGATTTGATGTTTGGCAACGGCGGTAGTGACAAGCTATGCGGCGAGGAGGGCAACGATACTCTCTACGGCGGTAAAGGCGACGATTGTCTGATTGGGGGTTTGGGTAATGATATTCTCAGCGGTGGCATTGGGCGCGATCGCTTTGTTTTAACAGCAGGTGAAGGCAGCGATCTAATTACTGATTTCACAAAAGGTGAAGATTTGCTGGTGTTAGCGGGCGGTCTAACTTTTGCTCAACTTAGTATTACCCAAAACGCTAATGCCGCTTTCATCAGGATTGGTGAGAACGGTCAACTGTTGGCTGCTTTGAATGGAGTGCAGGCTAGTGCGATCGGCCTGAATGATTTTACCATCTTCGGGTAAGCACAAATTAATTAACTAAGGTGCGGAGTACGCACCTTAGTTAATTATGTAGAGTGTGCAACGCGCTGCTTACCGCTATTAGTCGTGTGTCAAATCATATCGTTTCCGGTTGCATCGGTATTGTTCAAATGTGCAAACAGTCAGTTGTCCCGAAAGCATAATTTTAGTCAACAGTCAACACTTAACAATCATCTCGCTCGTGCAACCGGAATTGATATCAAATCACTTTTTGTGTCTAGAAGTGCGATCGACAATCATCCAAGCTTTTGCTTGACACTGCTCAGCACTCCCGATATTATTTTAGTAATAAAAATGACTTAAACAAGCCACTGTACGGACAAACTACTGACAGTGTATTTACGTAAATAAAATTTTAATGTAAAAAACAATCGACATTAGTTGACCGCTAATACATAATCATCTCAAATTTAGGTGCATCTAGATGGGACAGATAATTATTAACGAATTCCGACGGAACGGGCAATTCCAGGGGAATGAGTATGTGGAACTGCTGTTGACAGAAGATCTAACAACTGCTCAACTTCAAAGTTTTTTTGTAGGCGATTCAAGCGGTGCAACAGCACAGAAATTTTCTGCTTATCAGTTCAGGAACATGGCGAGTATTGCTCCTGTATTCAAGGCAGGAACAATAATTGCGATCGGCGGTTCAGGTGTCATTCCTAGTAATGATATTACCTACAACCCCGTTGCCGGCGGAAATGATGCTGATTGGAACATTCAATTGCTGATAAATAACGGTGCTGGCGGTACTTATCTCAATAATGTCTTAGTCGGAACTAACGGTTTTGGCGGGGATTTTGCAGCCTCAGATATTGTTTGGGTAGATACTAGCAGTGCGGGAATTACTTCTGTTGATTCCCTCGCGTGGCCGACGACTGGATTAGGGGTATTTGGCAGTGCAGCTAAGGTGCAAATTCCAGCACCGAACAACGGGGGTAATGTCGAGTTTTCCAGCGCTAGTGGTGGCATCAACAGAACTGCTAGTTATACTATAGATAGTCCCGGCTCTTTGGGTTTACCCAACGGCGGGATTAACACTATTTATATTAACAGCCTCCGCAACCCGCAGGTTAACATCGCTCCGACTTTGGCAACTCCTAATGTTAATCCGCCGATCGCAATTAATGAAGATATACCCAGCGCAGCTAACACAGGCTTTAGTATTTTTAACATCACTAGCGAGTTAGGAAGTGACGCTAATGGCGATCCTTTGGGTGTCGCAGTCACCGCGGCAGACAATACTAACGGTAACTGGCAATTTTCAACTGACGGCAATACTTGGAAAGATTTCGGTGTAGTGTCGGAAAGTTCAGCAACAGTGCTCGGCCCGACTCCTCTTTATAACGGCTTACTGGGTAACACTCCCAGTTCTCAAAATTGGCTGTCTTTGACTAATTCAAATCTTGCTTCTCCTACCGCTACAGCTTCAGAAATATTTAGCGGTAATGGAGTTAATTTAAACAGCACTGCCGCCAATAGCATCTATGCTGGCTATACAAAAAATTCTTTAAATCCGTCATTTCCACCGCTCGATCGCACTACAGGCTTTAGCTTGTCTTTTAATCTCCAAATTATCTCGGAATCCCGCACTAATCAAAATCAAGCTGGTTTTAGCATTGTTGCCGTTACTAGCGATCGCAAAGCCATTGAAATCGGTTTCCAGCAGCTATCTGCAACTTCTGGCAATATCTTTGCACAAGGCGACGGCATTACTCCCAACCCAGGCGGACACACCAACGGCTTATTTTTGGCAGCAGAGAATGTTGCTCATAACACCAATATTGCTACTAACTACACTCTCAGAGTTCAAGGTAACAATTACTTTCTTTCCGATGGCAGCGATATCATACTAACCGGCCCGCTGCGCGATTATTCAGGATTTATCGACCAGATAGATCCTTACGAAACTCCTAATTTTATATTCCTGGGTGACGGCGCTACCTCGGCCCAAGCTAACATCAACCTGACGCGGGTTTCCCTGCAAACGCCTGCGAAAGTTCGGTTTGTACCCAACCCAGACTATTACAGTACCCCTGGAAGCGAACCAACAATTACTTTTCGGGCGTGGGATGGAAGTAACGGAGTGGGTAACGGTACTGCAGGCGTTAATGCTTCTGTTACCGGGGGAACAACGCCGTTTAGCACTAATAGTTTAACAAGTTCGATCGCAGTTAATCCAGTCAACGATGCACCCTCGTTTGTCAAAGGAGTCGATCGCACTCTCAGCAGCAATTCGGGGCCACAAACCATCCCCGGATGGGCGACTGCGATTTCTCCAGGCCCCGCCAACGAATCAGGACAAACTGTGGCTTTTCAAGTGGTGGGGAATGACAATGCTGCTTTGTTTAGTGTACCACCGGCGATCGACTCGGTGGGGACGCTAACCTTTACACCGTTGCCGGGGGCGATCGGCAGTGCTAATATCACTCTAAACCTGAGAGATAATGGCGGTATAGATAACGACGGTATCGATACTTCTGACACCCAATCGTTCATTCTCAACCTCACCAATCCAGGGAAATTTAACTTCAGAAATGCCAATTACAGCGTTAATGAAAACGGTCAGTTTGCCACAATTACCGTTACTCGCACAGATGCTAATGTGGCTGCTGCTGTCAGTTACAGCACAAGTAATGGAACCGCTAATGCTGGCAGCGACTATAACCAGACATCGGGAACCTTAAATTTTGACATTGGCGAAAGTGTTCAAACTTTCACGGTTCCAATTGTGGATGATTCCGAAATAGAACAGGATGAAACTGTTAATTTAACTCTGAACAATCCCACTAACGGAGAAGATTTAGGAGCAATTTCTAGTGCTGTTTTGACTATTGTAGATACAACTCCGCCTCCGACTCCGACACCTGCGGAAACTCCAATTCCCACACCGACTCCGACGCCAACTCCTGCAGAAACTCCAATTCCCACACCGACTCCGACGCCAACTCCTGCAGAAACTCCAATTCCCACACCGACTCCGACGCCAACTCCTGCGGAAACTCCGACGCCAACTCCGACGCCAATTCCGACTCCGACACCTGCGGAAACTCCGACGCCAACTCCGACGCCAATTCCGACTCCGACACCTGCGGAAACTCCGACGCCAACTCCGACGCCAATTCCGACTCCGACACCTGCGGAAACTCCGACGCCAATTCCGACTCCGACTCCGACACCTGCGGAAACTCCAATTCCGACTCCGACGCCTGCGGAAACTCCGACGCCGACGCCTGCGGAAACTCCAATTCCCACACCGACGCCAATTCCCACACCGACGCCGACGCCTGCGGAAACTCCAATTCCCACACCGACTCCGACGCCAATTCCAACTCCGACAACAATTTCGACGCCGACGCCTGCGGAAACTCCAATTCCGACGCCAATTCCTGCGGAAACTCCACTTCCGACACCGACGCCAATTCCTGCGGAAACTCCACTTCCGACACCGACGCCAATTCCTGCGGAAACTCCACTTCCGACACCGACGCCAATTCCTGCGGAAAATCCGACGCCTGGGGAAACTCCGACACCAATTCCAACGCCAATTCCGACATCTGCGGAAACTCCAATTCCGACGGCTAAACCTGGGGAAACGCCGATCGCCAATCAGAATTCGATCGCCCCAACCACATCTCCAACAAGCGAAACCCCCACACCAGCGCTAATTCCTGCTGCTTCGGAAGACTGTATGTGCGATCGAATCACTTTACCCGATCGCACTTCCATTCCCGGCCCGAATATCCCTGAAAATACCCTCAACGGTACTGACGGTAAAGATACTCTAACCGGCAGCGATATTAATGACATAATCAACGGTTTCAACGGCAGCGACTTGCTAAATGGTTTTCTCGGCAACGACAATATTTACGGTGGCCTTGCTAGCCCAGTTACTGTTGGCGCGGATGCAGACAGCGACACTATATTTGGCAACGAAAATAACGACTATCTCGTGGGCCACGCTGGGAATGACATTATTTATGCGGGTAAAAATCGTGATGTGGCGATCGCAGGCAAAGATAATGACGTAGTTTGGGGCGACAAAGACAACGATAGCCTACTTGGCGATGAAAGTAATGACAGTTTATTTGGCGGCACTTCTGATGCGTCTGACGGTGACTTGACAGGAAAAGATTTGCTTTTTGGCAATAACGGCAACGACGTTTTGTACGGGCAAGAAAGCGAAGATACTCTAAGCGGCGGCCAGGACAATGATACCTTACACGGCGGTAAAGATAACGATATAATTTGCGGCGATTCTGGCAATGATTTGCTGTTTGGAGATTTGGGAAATGACAGCATCTGCGGCGGTGAAGGCGAGGATACGATTTTCGGAGATATTGTCAATATTGCGACGGATGCTAGCAGTCAACAAGATTATTTGTGCGGCGGCAGCGGCAATGATTTAATTTATGGCAATCAAGATGCGGATCGAGTGTGCGGCGGTGACGGTAGCGATACTGTCTACGGCGGGAAGGGTGATGATGCTTTGATGGGGGGAATTGGCGGCGACTGGTTGATGGGAGACTTCGGAAACGATACGCTGCAAGGGGGAAGCGGGCGCGATTACTTTTTCTTGACTGCGGGAGAAGGCCGCGATGTAGTCGCTGATTTTACGCAAGGTGAAGATTTATTAATCTTAACGGGAGGGTTAACGGTCGATCGACTCAGCATAGTTGAAGAAAACACTACAACTTTTATCAAAATTGCCAACACAGATCAAATCTTAGCTACCTTCAACGGCGTTCCAGCTAATCTCCTCACTCAACAGGATTTTACAGTAATTGGGCTACCTGGTTTGTAGATAATATCGAATCCGGTTGTATCAGAATGATAACTAATATCATGTCCGATCGATTAACCATTCTAAAATTAATCCCTCCTGCTTTCAGAAGGCAGGCTAGGGCGATCGGGAGGAGTATGGAGTTAAGCACAATATTGATACTAGACTTGGGGTTAAGTTGAAACTGTAGGGTGCGTACTTCGCACCCTACAGTTTATCGTTTCCAGTTTGTATTTAAACCGGAACCAGAGTCTGTTCCAAAGTTGCCACTAATTTGAGATTGTACTCATCTTCAAAACACGGCTTTTTATAATCCAAACTCCACAGTTCTAAAGCGCAATCGTCTTCGGGATTGAGCGGTTGCAGCCGCAAATGAAACTCTCGAACTTCCGGGCGGTGTTCGCATTTAAAATCAGCAATAGCTCCAACTTGCCGCCTATCTAAAGCCACAGCCAACCGCAGAAAAGGATGCAGTTTACTGACAACTTCCCGGTATTTTTTCGGAAGTACAATAAAATTTTCGTGCTTCTTTTTTGGAGGATTCTTCCGGTGATAGCGAGCTAAATTGGCAATTACTTCTATTTCAGTTTCCGTGTATCCTAATAACTCACCATTGCGAATTAAATAGTAAGAATGCTTGTGGTGGGCAGAATGACTGACGTACAAACCGCAATTGTGCAGAATCGCGGCTGCCCACAGCAAGTCCCGTTCTTCGCTGCCCCAATTGTGCAGAATTCCTTGAGTTTGGTCGAACAAATTGAGCGCAAAGGCTGCGGTTCTTTCGCTTTGTTCTAAATTAACTTGATATTTGTCAGCCATATGCAGAATGCTGCGCTGGCGGATTGAACCTTGATAGCGCAAGCGGTTTTCAATTAAACCGTGGGTCAGCATCCAGTCAACAATTACGCCTTCTCGTAAAGAGCGATCGCAAACAGTCAGCGATTCAATTCCTAATAGTGTCATAGCTTCCTGCAAAATCAAAGCGCCTGCCAGAATAATTTCCGCCCGCTTGTCCGACATTCCAGGAATTGCCAATCTTTCGGCATAAGAAAGTTTGCGAAAGCGATTGACTAAATCGCGCAAATCTTTTAAACTTAACACATATCCGGCTAGGGGACTCGGAACTGTTCCCAACTTTTCGCGAGCGTTAATTGCAGCCAGAGTTTCGATGGTTCCAGCAGTGCCAATCAAGCGCAAAGGTTCGCCAGCATTGAATTGAGATCGCAATTCGTCGATCGGTCTTTCCAGCGAAATCCGAATATAAGCTTGCAAATAAGCAAACTCCTCCCTGCTAATCGGGTCACTTTTGACAAATTCTCCTGTTAAGCGCACAGCACCAATTTTTGTACTGGTGAGACAGCGAGACTGAGAACTGTCTCCTAAAATCAACTCAGTAGAACCGCCGCCAATATCAATAATTACCTGCGACTCATTGTTAAACTCCATACCGGAAAGAACGCCGAGATAAATTCTCCGCGCTTCTTCCTGACCGGAAATTAAACTCACATTCAGGTCTAATTCTTCAGCAAGTTGTTTGAGAAAATCTCGCCCGTTAGGAGCTTCCCGAACCGCACTCGTAGCCACAGCGATAATTTGTTCGGCATTGAAAGTTTTAGCAATATCTTGAAAACGGTGCAGAGTGGCGATCGCCCTTTCCATAACCTCGGACTTCAAGCACCCTGTCTTAACTTCACAATCGCCCAACCGAACCGTATCTTTTTCTCTAGCAATAATCGTAAACGCGGGTAATTTCGGATCGATGCGCGCCACCACCATGTGAAACGAGTTAGTACCCATATCAATAGCAGCAATAATGCGATTTGACTCCGCAGCAGCAAGTGAATTAACCATTGGAGTGTATGGGGGTTGACAGATATTTATGATTATTTCACGAATCCAGTTAGGCATTCTATTAAATTAGCCTAAATCGGGAAATACTGACTGGGCAAGACTTTCACTTGTTTGCAATTCCTGCTGAAGTGCGATCGCCAGCAGAGATAGTAGGTGATTTTGCTTAAAATTTGATAAAATTTATTTAATGTTAAAAATCTAAAATCTAAAATTAAAATGCTTAAAGAGCTCGATCGCCAACCCGAATCCACATTGCTAACCGTCGTGAGGCTTTTGAGATGGGACAAACCAGCAGGAAGGCTAATTTTAATGATTCCAGCCCTCTGGGCCGTCTTTTTAGCAGCAGACGGGAGGCCGCCCTCCGCATTGGTGGGCGTGATTGTGTTGGGCACCTTAGCCACGAGTGCGGCTGGATGCGTTATCAACGACTTGTGGGATCGCGATATCGATCCCGAAGTAGAAAGAACGCGATCGCGCCCCCTAGCATCCCGCGCCCTCACCGTGCAAACTGGGATAGGAGTTGCATTAATTTCCTTGGTATGCGCGGCAATTCTCGCTTTTTATCTCAATCCTTTAAGCTTCTGGCTGTGCGTCGCCGCCGTACCGGTAATTATCTGCTATCCCCTAGCAAAAAGATTCTTTCCCGTCCCGCAATTAGTGTTATCAATTGCCTGGGGTTTTGCAGTTTTAATTAGTTGGAGCGCCGCCGTTGGAACACTAGAATTAGCGACTTGGTTGCTGTGGGGTGCAGTCGTGTTTTGGACGATGGGATTTGATACAGTTTATGCGATGAGCGATCGGGAAGACGATTTGCGTTTGGGGGTGAATTCCAGCGCGATATTTTTCGGGAATAATGCCGCTAATGCAGTGGGTTTGTTCTTTGTTGGTACAGTCGCTTTGTTAGCAGCAATGGGAATTAATCTGCACTTGCACATTGGTTTTTGGATGGCAATTAGTGCGGCGGGGATTTTGTGGCTTTTGCAGTACAGTCAACTGCGGAAGGCGGATATTCCTAAGCCAATTTACGGTCAAATCTTTCGCCAAAATGTTTGGGTGGGGTTTGTCATACTGGCGGGGATGATTGTTGGGGAGATTTTTTAGCTGACTTGCGCTTGGAAACCGCGAATGGGGCCTCAGAAACCGGGTTTGTTTACGAAAAGACCCGTTGTAACCGAGAGATTAGGTAAAAAACCCGGTTTCTTTGTTGGAGTGGGTAAGTCCTGACTTAAACAGGAACGCGCCAAATTTTTACAGTATCCGCACTCCCGCTGACCAAAGTTTTGCCATCATAGCTGAAAACAACAGACTGGACTGGGCTGAGATGTTCCAGAGTTTCCAACAACTCTCCTGTGTGAAAATTCCAAATCCGAATTGTGTGGTCACCACCGCCGCTGGCGAGAGTTTCACCATCGGGGCTAAAGGCAAGAGTATAAACACTATCTGAGTGTTCTGTGAAGGTACGTAGCAGTCTGCCATTTTCAGTATTCCACAGTTGAATTGGCTGTTGTAAACCGCTAGCTGCGACTATTTTACCATCCGGGCTAATCGCAACACAACAAATTATCCCAACAGAAGAATCGAACCAGGAAGCTACGGCACCGAAAAAATCTACTGGCCGATTGAGAGTGTGCAGCAACTCTTGTTTGTACCAATTCCAGATTTTAACTGCACCATCTAAACCGCCACTAACTAAAATGCGTCCGTCATTGCTAAAGGCAAGAGAATTAACTTCCCAAACGTGTCCCCAAAGAGTTTTTTCTATTTTACTTTTTTTGAGATTCCAGATATCAATTGTAGGGTAGTAATAAATATGTAGTGAAATTTAATTACAGTAATTGAATATATAGGATAATTTTATAACTCACACAATCAAATTTTGTGCTTTTAATATTTCTTTACGCGCTCGAATGTAGATTGAGTTACAGTTATGCTATCATAAGTAACTCTTGCTGGACTCCTTGGTATCTGCCAATATTAGTTTAGTCATATAATATGCTACCCTCACGACCCAACTGCCCTGATTGTGGTTCAAATCACATAGTTAAAAATGGTAGAATTCATAATAAAAAACCAAAATACAAATGTCAAAGTTGCGGTCGCCAAGAAAGTCGAAAATCCGACCAACAAAATAATGAGCTTCGGAAACAATCATATTTAATCGATCGACTTCTTTTGGAGAAGATTTCTTTGGCTGGTATAGCTAGAAGCACGGGTGTTTCTCAAAAATGGTTACAGGATTACGTAAATAATAAATATGCCTCAATCGAACGCAGAGTCAAGGTTAAACCTAAAAAAAAAGTCAGATTGAATGTTGAATGTGATGAACTGTGGTCATTTGTAGATTGCAAAGAAAATAAGCAATGGGTGTGGCGGCGCAATGGATAGAGAGACCAGAGAAATTATTGGTGTTTATATTGGTGTTCGTAGCGAAGAAGGAGCAAAACAATTATGGAACTCTCTAGCTCCTGTATATCGACAATGTGCTGTTTGCTATACAGATTTTTGGGCGGCATATGCTTGTATTTTTCCTTCGATACGCCATCAGCAAGTTGGTAAAGACAGTGGAAAAACTAATCACATTGAAAGATTTAATAATACTTTGCGCCAACGTGTTTCTCGTCTTGTAAGAAAGACTCTTTCATTTTCTAAAAAGTTAGAAAATATTATTGGTGCTATTTGGTATTTTATCCATCATTACAACTATGTTTTGAGCCAATAAATATCTAATCACTACATATTTATTACTACCGTCAGCCAGATATCAATCTCCTTTCTGAACTATCCGAAAAGAGCGAGATCCCTTTCTAAGGATAACTCAGAAGAGCGATCGTTCACTCCTCCCCTATAATTGCGAGCAATCCCTCTTTCAAAGACTGAATATCTACATCTTGAAGCCTTCCCAATTTTTTAACTATCAGTTTTTTTTCAATATACCCATAAGAAGGCGCTCGGGATATTCTGCATTATAAACGTCAAAACTAATCACAACTGCTGGACGTTTTTTATTGGTAGTTTGATCGGTAAAAGGAAACGGAACTAAAACCACATCACCAAAATTATCACTCGTCATACTCCGCGTCCTCTGGGTTATCCCAAATTTTAGCAAAAGCTGCTTCTGAGAGTTTAGTCGCAGCAGAAACGAGAAGACGATCTTCACTTCGCGTTAAAAGGAAATCGATAAAATCTTCTAATACCGTAATTTTATCCGGCGGTAAACTGCGGATTTTTTCCATCAGCTTTGTTTCAAGGTTTTGGGCGACACTCATGTTAGATATCACTTTCTTATTGACGAAATAGCACTCAGAGTAAGTGCTACAAATAAATATAACATGGGGAGGGCGGGTTTTGCAGCAGCAGTAAACTCGCTCCTATTATAGACTGTAGCTCAACCTGCTCCTACTATTTATGAGTGGAGATTATTGTTGTTTGGCGATGACCTACTTGTTCACCGAAAACTATGAAAAAAATCATCATCGGCATCATGGGACCCGGCGAAAGTGCCACATCAACAGACTTAGAAAACGCCTATCAACTCGGACAACTCATCGCCGAAGCAGGATGGATATTGCTAACTGGTGGCAGAAATGTCGGCGTCATGGATGCCGCCAACAAAGGAGCAAAATCAGCTAACGGTTTAACAGTCGGCATCCTTCCGGGAAATGACACTCGCGGCATTTCTGAAGCTGTAGATATTGCGATTGTCACCGATATGGGAAACGCCAGAAATAATATTAACATTCTTTCTTCAGATGTAATAATTGCCTGCGGTATGGGGACGGGCACGGCTTCGGAAATCGCCCTCGCTCTCAAAGCTAACAAACAAGTTATATTGTTAAATCACAGCGCTGAAAGTCAAGTTTTTTTTAAAGGTTTAGCACAATTTAACATCTTTGTGGTAAACAATGCTGTAGAGGCTATGAATCAAGCTCGCAAAATCCTAGCAAATCCAAGATGAAATTCAAGATGAGAGTAAGCAAATTCAACTTTTGTGCGATCGGCATTTTCCTGACTTTGGGGATTTTCGTCACTACCAAAGCAGACGGAAGAATTGCACAGTTCAGTTTCAGCAACAAACCCACTCAAAAATTAGCACAAACCCTCCCTCCTCCTCCCCCTTCCGCACCGCCTGTTACCGAACAAGAAGCGCCACCTATTCGCAGCGAATCCGTGCCGGATCAAATAGCTTTAGCAACCCATTTGCAAACCATCAAAGCTAGAATGTACGGTGCTTACTGGTGTCCTCACTGTCACACGCAACAAGAACTTTTCGGCAAAGAAGCATTTACCGCAATTACTTACATAGAGTGCGATCCTAGAGGCAAAGATGCTCAACCCGATTTGTGCAAAGCTGCCAATATTAAAGCTTATCCCACTTGGGAAATTCGGGGTAAATATTACACGGGCCGGCAATCTTTGGAAAAACTGGCTATTTTATCCGGTTATAAAGGCAGTAGCAATTTTGGGCCACCAGTTCCCTCTCCTTAAAAATATCTAAATTAGTTCGCACTCGCCCACTAAGAAACCGGGTTTTTGAACCGAGATTGACGGTTTTCAGCAATTATTTTGGTTAAAAACCCGGTTTCTCGCCACCCCTGCGTCCTACACTATAAATGTAAAGTGGTGATGGCGCACCTAAAATTATGATTTTTATGAATCCAACTTCTGAATAATATGAATTGACATGACAGTGAGCTGGTTATTGAATTGTAATTAGGCGGACAGATATATGTCAATTTCAGACTAGCCGTTATTCAGGAGACTGAAGCGATGCAGTTACAATTTAGCAACAAACAAATAATCTGGATCGGTTTGCTGTGCTTTTCGGCAATTGCACTTCCCGTAACGAGCCAAGCTATAACAGTACAAGAAGTACCGAATCCCCGTCAAGTAAATAACACTTGGGTAACGGACAATGCCAACATTCTTAGCGATAGCACCGAAACTCAGCTAAATCAAATGATTTCGGATTTAGAGGCCAAAAATGGCTCAGAAATCGCTGTTGTGACAGTGCCTAATACTAAGCCATCGGCGACACCCAAAGCATTTGCTACAGAATTATTTAACGTTTGGGGGATTGGCAAAAAAGGTAAAAATAATGGAGCTTTATTGTTGATTTCGTCGGGGGAACGCCGCGTTCAAATTGAAACAGGTTCTGGCATTCAAAGCATTCTGCCAGATGCGAAGGTAGTGGGTATTATTCAAACCGAAATTACGCCCCGATTTAAACAGCAGGACTTTGACGGGGGTACATTAGCGGGGACAAAGGCGTTAGTAAATGTTTTACAAACTCCGATTGTAAATTCTCAATCTCAAACCACGCTGCCTTTGGCTCCAATCGTACCATCTCAAGGGGTGAAACCGTCACCAATACCTAGTCAATCGCCAGTTATTAGCAATAGTACATCCACAGGTGAAGATTCATCGAATCTAATCTATGGCTTACTTGGGTTGTTATTCATAGCATTCATAGCATTTATACCTTGCTTCATTATCTTCAGGATATTTCGCAGCTTATTTTCTCGGATATCTCGTTACCGCCACCGCCGTTATCCGCGCAATTACAGCAGTCACAATTGCAATTACGGCAGTCACAGTCCCAATTACAGCAGTAACAATCGCAATTACAGCAGTCACAGTCCCAATTACAGCAGTCACAGCGTCTATTACAGTAGCACTAGCGACTACAGCAGTAACAGTAGCAGCGATGATTGCGGTGGGTACTACAGCAGTAATAGCAGCGACTACAGTATTAGCAACAGCGACTGCGGGGGTAGCTTTGGCGGTGGCGACTCCAGCGGTGGCGGTGCGGGTGCCGATTATAGCAGCAGTAGCAGCAGCAGTAGCGACTGCGGGGGTAGCTTTGGCGGTGGCGACTCCAGCGGTGGCGGTGGGGGTGCCGATTACAGCAGCATTAGCAGTAGCGACTGCGGGGGTAGCTTTGGCGGTGGCAACTCCACCGGTGGGGGTGCGGGTGCCGATTACAGCAGCAGTAGCAGCAGCAGTAGCGACTACAGCAGTAGCAGCAGTAGCGGCGACTACAGCAGTAGCAGCAGTAGCAGCGACTACAGCAGTAGCAGCAGTAGCAGCGACTACAGCAGTAGCAGTAGCAGTAGCGACTACAGCAGTAGTGGGGGTGGCGGTGGGGATTGGTAATTGGGGAAGGGAAGCAGAAACTGAGTTTTTTTAACAGGAATTAGTCTCCCTCTGGGGGACGCAAGTTTGTGTAATTGCGGTTGAAACCGCCCAACTCGCAAGGGGATAGCTAACTAAAATACTCTTCAACTATTTTCAAAATCCGCGAGGCGGCTAAACCGTCACCAAAGGGATTAATTGCCATTGCCATTGCGTTGTATGCTTCGGAATTGCTCAGCAATTCTGCCGCTGCTGCTGTAATTATATCAGAATTAGTACCAACCAGTTTAGCAGTACCTGCGGAAATTGCCTCTGGTCTTTCTGTTGTTTCTCGTAATACTAAAACTGGCTTACCTAAACTCGGTGCTTCTTCTTGCAAGCCGCCGGAATCTGTGAGGATTAAATGACATCTCTGAATCGCTCCTACTAATTCTGCGTAATCTAAAGGTTCAGTTAAAAAGACTCTCGGATGGTCGCCCAAAAGAGCTTGCAAAGGTTCTCTGACTGTGGGATTTCGGTGTAGAGGTAAGAGCAAGGCTGTATCGGGAAATTTATCTAAGATTTGGAGAAATGCGCGAGCAATTCCTGCTAAGGGTTCTCCCCAATTTTCGCGGCGGTGAACTGTTGCTAAGATAGTGCGATATTTGCTCCAATCTAATTTAGGAATGTTGCATTTTGGTTCGCGTTTGGCGACAGACAGCAAAGCATCGATTACTGTGTTGCCTGTACGGTGAATTTCTCCTAAAACCCCCGATCGCCCTAAATTCTCTGCAGCCAGCTCTGTCGGGGCAAAATGCAGCCGTGCGAGCTGAGATATCAACCGTCGGTTAGCCTCTTCGGGGTAAGGATTGAACACGTCGTCTGTCCGCAATCCGGCTTCTACGTGACCTACGGGTATTTTCTGGTAAAATGCAGCCAAAGCAGCGGCAAATGCTGTCGTTGTATCGCCCTGAACTAAGACGATGTGGGGCTGCAATTCTTTAAACAATGCTTCCAAACCGTGCAAACTCCGGGATGTAATATCTGTCAAGGTTTGCTGGTGCTGCATAATTGCTAAATCCCGATCGGCTTTTAGATCGAACATTTGCATTACTTGCTCGACCATTTCTCGGTGCTGACCGGTTAAAATTACTTGGGTGTCAAAGGTTGGCGAACTTTTGAAGAGTTGAATTACTGGGGCTAGTTTAATCGCTTCCGGGCGAGTTCCTAAGACGATGCAAACGCGGTGTGTGGCTTCGGGCATGGTAAAATTGGGTAGTTGAGATTTGTGCAGCCTTTAAAGGCTGAAGATTTTATAGGTTTGAATCGTTGGTTAACCAGATTTATTTTTTTAGGAACCGCAGAGGGCGCAGAGGGCGCAGAGGAGAGAAGAGAGATAGAAAGTGGTTTGACGTTGGGTGGGGGCGGGTTTTTGAGATTGTGAGTTTTAGGCAATTATTGTTGGTAAAACCCGCCCCTACAAATTTATTGACATTAGTACATTTTTATTTTTTAATTTGTCATGCCCTATCGTTACATTCTATTTTACAAACCCTACGATGTTTTAACTCAATTCACTGACAACTCTAGCGAAAGTAAACGCAGCACTCTCAAAGACTATATTCCGATTCCTGACATTTATGCAGTAGGAAGGCTCGATCGCGATAGTGAAGGTTTGTTGCTGCTAACCGATGACGGACAAATGCAGCACCGCCTCAGTGACCCGAAATTCGCTCATCCCCGCACTTACTGGGTGCAAGTGGAACGAGTTCCCGATGCAAGTGCGATCGCCGCTTTGCAGACAGGTGTCACAATTCAAGATTATCGGACTCGATCGGCAAAAGTGCAATTATTGTTAGAAGAACCACCTTTGCCGCCCCGCGAACCGCCGATTAGATTTCGCAAAAACGTGCCGACAGCATGGCTGGAAATGACTCTCACAGAAGGCCGCAACCGCCAAGTCCGCAGGATGACCGCAGCAGTAGGGTTTCCGACGCTGCGGCTAGTCAGGTGTGCGATCGGGTATTTGCGTATCGAAGGCCTCAAACCCGGTGAATGGCGCGAACTAACTCAAGCCGATTTGAGATTTTAGATTTGAGATTTTGGATTGGAGAATTACAGTCAACCGTCAACCGTCAACTACTTTCGAGGTGGCAAAATAAAACTCTCGTTTCCATCCTTATCTTTTTGCACCTGAGCTCCCAACTTGACAAGAGCTTGTTTCGCCCTTTGACGCACCAACTTATCAGTTGTTTGAGCATAAACCGTACTCCAAGCAGTAAACCGCACCGGCACGCTATCGGGATCTCGGCGCAAATACTCTGCAGTTGCTCGAAAAATCGGCGTCAATTTCGGCCCTTCCGGGCTTCCTTCCACCCAATCAGCGGCCATTTCGTGGGAGCGAATTGACTCGGGAATATCCCCCAACAGCAGCAACTCATCAAGACCTTTAGTTCGCCACACTATCCACGATTGGGAATGAAGTTGCGGCGAAAGGGAAAGGGCGCTAGTACCCCGCTCTATCAAATTAACAGCAGTTTCAGGCTTTCCCTGATAAAAAGAAATAGCTGTGGAAAGAAACAGGTAGATGTCAGCCCACCTCGGGTCGCGCCGCGTAACTATGTCAAAATAATCTTGGCTCAAATTGTAGCCCGTTACATCTCGGGCTTCGTCGTCGCCAAAATACTGCAAAAATTTGAGAAATGTCCAATCTGCAATTAAATTGTCAAACCCTAAACTAGGGATAGTTTTGAGCATTTTTAGCCGCAGGGCTTCTTGCTGCGCTTCTTGCTGTGCGGCTTGCTTGAACCGGGCAGCAGATATTCCAGAGGGCGGCTTTGGCCCCTGAACGCCAACTGGGGACATTCCCCCCAACTGCCCGCTCGACTGTATGGTGACGACCCCCGCCAGGGCTGCTAGACCGATAGCTCCATTAACGAGCAGGCTCAACCACTTACGCGAAAATTGTTCGATTTTAGCTTCCACGGCACTTTATAAATCCAAGTTTTAAATTAAGTTTATTGAAAGAGAGTAATAATTGGTTGGCGATCGACTATGAATCTCGTTAAACTGTCCAAAGGGATGGTGTAGCCTCCACACAATAGTTTAAGTAGTAGTTTGAGATTTTTTAGCAATATAAAATCTCAAATCAAAAATCTAAAATCGAATTGAGCCAAATTCAATGAATCAAGCCCGCAGACGCTTTTCTAAATTACAGGCAGCCCTGTTCACTGGGGCGATGGCAACAACCGCTTCGATATCTTTACTCGTTCCCGGGCTGAGTCAATCAGTCCGCGCCGAGCTTCAAGATAGCCCCAAAGCTGTCTTAGACGAAGCTTGGCAAATTGTGAACCGAGACTATGTTGATGGCAGCTTTAACAAGACTGACTGGCAAGTGACCCGCCAAGAACTGCTGAGCAAAAATTATACCTCTCGCGAAGCTGCCTACACCGCCCTCCGCAAAGCCCTAGAGAAATTAAACGACCCCTACACGCGCTTCATGGACCCGAAGCAGTACGAAGCGCTGACGAATCAAACCTCTGGGGAACTGACAGGGGTGGGGATGAGGCTGGAAGAAGACGAGAAAACGAAAGCGATTACCGTAGTCGAGCCGATGGAAAATTCCCCGGCCCTGAAGGCAGGGATTCAAGCGGGCGATACGATTTTGGTGATTGACGGCAAACCTACCAAAGGCATGACTGTCTCGGATGCGGCTCAGGTAATTCGGGGTGCTGAAGGCACGAAAGTCACGCTGCGGATTGCTCGCGAGGGCAAAAGCGAATTTGACATCACTCTGACTAGGGCGAGAATTGAGGTAGCAGCGGTTCGCTACAGCCTCAAGAAAGAAGGCGGTCAGAATGTCGGTTACATCCGTTTGCAAGAGTTTAGCTCCCACGCGGGCGAACAAATGCAGGCGGCGATTAAAAAGCTCTCGGATCAGAAAGCTGACGCTTTTGTGTTGGATTTGCGGGGCAATCCCGGCGGTTTGCTGCGAGTGAGCATTGATATCGCTCGGATGTGGATGGATACAGGGGCGATCGTCCGCACAGTCGATCGCGCGGGTGATTCTCAAGAAATGCGCGCCAACCGCACTGCAATCACTAACAAGCCTTTGGTGGTGCTGGTGGACGACAACTCAGCCAGCGCTAGCGAGATTTTGGCCGGTGCTCTGAAGGATAACAAGCGCGCCACTGTGATGGGCGGTCAAACTTTTGGCAAAGCTTTGGTGCAGTCGGTGCATTCTTTGGCTGACGGTTCGGGATTGGCGGTGACGATCGCTCACTACTATACTCCCAACGGTACGGATATCAGCCACAAGGGCGTTACTCCCGATGTTAAAGTCGAAGTCACTAACGAACAAAAGCTGAAATTAGCTAACAAACCGACGTTAGTTGCGACTAAGGACGATCCTTGCTACGCGCAGGCGATCGCACTTTTGAAAACTACGGCTTCCTCTGCCCGTCCCGTGGCCGCTAATGAGGTTATTGTTCCTAAAAAGTAAGTAGTTGAAACCGTCAGCCCTTAACAATTAGCTTTAAGATAAAACCCGCGCCTGCGGGTTTTATTTTTGTAGTTTTATTGAGCTTCAGATTGCTAGAAAATGGTTTGTAATAACAGCCAACAATTTAATCCTACTATAATACTAGCCACTAACCAAGCTAAGGCTTTCAGCCAAAATGGATTCACAAACTCTCCCATTAAGCGTCGGTTTGAGGTAAACATTACCAAGGGAATTACTGCAAAGGGTAATTGCAAACTGAGAATCACTTGACTGAAAACCAGTAAATTAGTTGTACTGCCTTCCCCAAACAACATAATTACGATCAAAGCCGGCACAATTGCAATCAGTCGAGTCAGCAAGCGCCGCAACCAAGGTCGCAGTCGAAAATTTATAAACCCTTCCATCACAATCTGTCCTGCTAGAGTTGCAGTCAAGGTTGAATTCTGCCCCGAAGCCAATAAAGCAAAGGCAAAAATTGCACTAGCCGAACCCACACCCAGCACCGGAGAAAGCAGTGTGTAAGCATCTTGAATTTCTGCTACTTCTTGATAGCCGGAAAAGTGAAAGCTGGCAGCAGACAAAATCAGAATAGCTGAATTAATAAACAAAGCTATGGACAGCGCTACGCTAGAATCTATTGTGCCAAATTTAATTGCTTCCCATTTTTTATCAGCAGTTTCTTGCCAAGAGCGAGTTTGCACGATCGATGAATGCAGGTAGAGATTGTGGGGCATCACAGTTGCACCCAAAATACCAACCGCAATATAAAGCATTGCCTGATTTTGTAAAATCTCTAGCTGGGGAACATAACCGAGTAAAAGTCCTGCGGCATCCGGTTTGGCAAAAATAATTTCGGCAATAAAACAACCGCCAATAATTGCAATAATCGTAATTACTAAAGCTTCGATATAACGAAAGCCTTTCCCTTGTAAAAATAACACCATTATCACATCTAGCGCAGTGATGCACACTCCCCAAACTAAGGGAATGCCAAATAGCAATTGCAGTCCGATCGCACTGCCAACAAGTTCAGCTAAATCGCAAGCAGCAATACCAATTTCACAAAGTATCCACAACAAAAAACTGACTCGCGGACTGAAATAATCTCGACAAGCTTGTGCCAAATCTCGTCCCGTTGCCACTCCCAAACGCACGCAGAGTGATTGCAGCAAAATTGCCATCAAATTAGATAGCAAAATCACACTTAATAGCGCATAGCCAAACTTTGCTCCCCCCGCTAAGTCAGTCGCCCAGTTTCCGGGGTCCATGTAACCCACTGAAACCAAATATCCAGGCCCTGCGTAGGCCAGCATTTTACGCCAGAAACCTTTGCTGTTGGGAACGGCGATGCTGCGGTGGACTTCAGGAAGGCTGGGTCTGTTTTCGGGGTGAGTCATTGGTTTTATCGTTGAATATTTTTCATATTCTTTTCATAATCTCACAAATTCCGCTAAATTCGATCGGTCGTATAGCTCAAAATCCGCCGGAGTCACCGTAGATATTAAGTTGTGTATATTTTGAGGTTGAAGCGAGGTGCGCGCGATCGACTATGATGAGGTCGATCGGCAAAAATCACCCTTATCTGCGAATACTTTATTTCAAAACTCTAGTAGCATTAAAAATAGCTGCTAAAGCCACCCCAACATCGGCAAAAACTGCTTCCCACATTGTCGCTAAACCAAAAGCACCCAAAGCAATAAATATCGCTTTAATTGACAGCGCAAAAATGATATTTTGCCAGACTATATTGTGAGTTTTCCGGGCAATTTGGATGGCTTTAGCCACCTTGGACGGTGCATCTGCCATAATCACAACATCGGCAGTTTCGATCGCCGCATCGGAGCCCAAACCCCCCATCGCTATGCCGACATCAGCCCTAGCAAGCACTGGTGCATCATTAATTCCATCCCCCACAAAGACAATTTTATCGCCTTTTTTAGATTGACCGATAAGTTTTTCGATCGCCTCTACTTTTCCTTCGGGTAATAACTCAGCTAAATAGGAATCTAAACCGAGCTTTCTCGCAACACTATCGGCCACAGCTTGATTATCTCCTGTGAGCATCACGATTCGCTCAACACCTAATTTTTTGAGGTCGCCAATAGCCTGTACTGCGTCTTCCTTAAGCTCGTCAGCAATCAAAATATACCCAGCGTAGCGGTTGTCTACCGCTAAATGCACTACTGTACCTTCAGCATTGCAGACATCGCGAGCAATGTTTTCTCGGTGCAGCAAACGGTCATTTCCCGCAAGCACAATTTGATTATTTAATTTTGCTCGGATGCCGTGTCCCGCTATTTCTTCGTAATCTTTCACATCCGATGAATCTATTTTTCCGCCGTAAGCTTCCAGAATAGATTTCGCGACTGGGTGATTCGATTGAGATTCTACTTTAGCCGCTATTGCCATTAAATCTGTTTGGGAAAAACCATTTTTAGGCACAATTTCTGCTACTTTAAAAACTCCTTTTGTCAGAGTTCCTGTTTTGTCCAAAACAACTGTCTTGACTGCTGTCAGAGTATCTAAAAAAGTCGAGCCTTTCACCAAAATACCGCCCTTGGCTGCACCGCCAATTCCTCCAAAGTATCCCAGAGGAATGCTAATCACCAATCCGCAAGGGCAGGAAATAACTAACAAGACAAGGGCGCGGTAAACCCATAAAAATCTGTCTGCATTAGTTGCTCCTGAAATGAACAAAGGCGGAATTATAGCCACTGCTAGCGATGCAAATACTACAAAAGGCGTGTAGTAACTGGCAAATTTAGTGATAAATTTCTCAGTTTCAGCTTTTTTGCTTCTGGCATTTTCTACTAATTCCAGAATTCGGGAGATTGAAGATTCGCCGAAGAGTTTGGTAACTTTGACGGTGAGAACTCCTGTCTGGTTAATTGTTCCGGCTAAAACTGTTTCTCCAACTTTTACGGTTCGAGGTACTGATTCTCCAGTTAGTGCAGATGTGTCAATCTGAGAGTTGCCGTCTATAATTTCACCGTCTAAGGGGATTTTTTCTCCCGGTTTGACAAGGATGATATCGCCGACGGCTACGGTTTCTGGCGCAACTTTTTTGATGTCGCCGTTGTCCTTGAGGTTGGCATAATCTGGGCGAATTTCTAAAAGCGATTTGATCGATTGACGCGATCGCCCTACGGCAAATTCTTGAAAAAGTTCTCCGATTTTGAAAAACAACATCACCCCGACTGCTTCAGGGAGTTTGTGAATAGCGACAGCGCCGAGTGTTGCTACAGTCATTAAGAAATTTTCATCAAAAAATCGACCTCGCAGAATGTTGCGACCCGCACTGGTTAAAACATTCCATCCGCTTAAAAGATAGGCTGGGATGAAAACCAGATATTCACCTATAGAATAGGGCGTGTTGTGCAGTTTTTCTTCAAAAATTAAACCGCCGACAAATAGTACAACAACCAATATTACAGGAATCAATTCTTGCTTGAGGTTAAAATCTCCGTTCCCGTGGTCGTGGTCGTGGTCGTGGCCGTGGTCGTTGTGGTTATGATTCTCATGGCTGCGATCGTGGTGGTCGTCGTGACTACAGCAGCCGGAATCGCTCGACTTGGCTTTTTGCATGGTTTTTCCTAGGTTTATTATAACACATGATAGTATGAATAGATATTCATATTGTATATTCAAAAATAAAATATAGTAGATTTTGAGTTAAAAAATCTACTATATTTTATAAAAATATTGTTAAGTTGGTAGGGAACGTTACGAGGGATTAAGAGTAATAACTATTCTCAGTTTCCGATTGAGAGAGAGAATGATTATCCATAGTCGTTAGTCATTAACTAATTCATGCGCCGGATAAATTCTAAAGGCAAACCGTCTGTATCGGCAATAAAAGCTACTTCGTAAACATTTTGCCCGATCGCCTGTTGAGTCGGTTCTAATAAAACTTTCAAAGGTTGAACCTGATTGGGTTGGTCTTTAGCAGCTTCCTCAAACCGCTCTTTCAGAGACTGCAACCAGCTAGGCAAGTCAGTTGTCGCCTCAGTTAAATCGAAAGATAAATGATAATATCCAACATAATGCTCGTCTCCGAAAGCATCCGGTGCGGGTTTTGGTTCCGGGATTTGAATTAGTTCGATGCGTCCGTTGAGACCTTCCATCCAACAGGCTAGAGTGTAACCTGTGGTAAAGCGATCGCTCACAGTAAATCCCAACTGTTCGTAAAAGGCGATCGCCCGATGAATGTTAGCAGTGCGAATCGAGGCGTGGTGCATTCGATTTTAGATTTTAGATTTTAGATTTTAGATTTTAGATTTTAGATTTTAGAAGGGAAGTAGGAATTCCAGCTTGGGATTTGAGATTTTAGAGGGTAAATTCGTACTTCGGAATTAAAAACGGTCGCATCTTTAGCGCGAAAGCAATAGAGCCTTCTTCCCTCTTCCCTCTTCCCTCTTCCTTCTTCCTTCTTCCCTATTCCTTCTTCCTTCACTTATTCAAACAACCGAAAATAGGGATATCTAATCGGAACTCCCGGCTCTTTTTCCAAATCAAAATTAATCACTTCCCAGCAAGGGTCTTCTTGAGGCTCGGGGCTAAAATCCACAGGCAAACCGTACAACCTCGGCCGGGGCGATTCCGACTGACCGCGCCAAGGCGTGCTGCGTTCCAAATAAGCGCTGATTAAGTCCCGATAGCGTTGAGCAACGATCACGCGAGTTGCTCGGTAGCCTTGAGTATAGAGTCGATCGAGCGCTTCGTGAATTTCAAACCTAATCCCGTCCGGGTGCGTGTGCTGGCGATACCATTCATTCTCCCAGCGGCGCCAGTGCCGCCCAGACTGAAGGTGAACCAGTTCCCCCGTTTTTGGATCTGCCTCAAATGCCCCGTGACGCGGACACAAATAGGTATCCGTGAGCGTTAGAGCCGGAATTGTTTGGCGACAGTGGGGACACTGAATTTCCGGGCCAAACATCGGGTATTGCAAGGCAACTTCAATCATTTATTTGCGTCCCAGCATATTTTCTCTGCAAAAGTCCCAAATACTTTTATTATATCCCGTATCAACAACCAGCTAATCTGCTAGAAGTATAACGATCGACCAACAAATGAGCAATCTCAACGAACCTCTGCCTGCACTCTCTTCCTATTGGCCCAGCCCCGATCTGTCCCAAGCGGCTTTTGTCGCTGAAGGCGCTGTTGTGATCGGCAGGGTAGAGGTGGCTGCGGGCGCTAGTATCTGGTACGGGGCGGTGGTGCGGGCGGATGTAGAGCGAATTGCCATCGGCTCGAGTACCAATATCCAAGATGGAGCAATTCTGCACGGCGATCCGGGGAAACCGACGGTTTTGGAAGATTTCGTGACAGTGGGACACCGAGCGGTGATTCACTCAGCTTACATTGAACGGGGCTGCCTGATCGGGATTGGGGCGATCGTCCTCGATGGAGTGAGGGTGGGAACAGGCTCGATCGTCGGTGCAGGGGCTGTTGTCACCAAGGACGTTCCCCCTCACACGCTAGTTGCGGGAGTGCCTGCCAAGCGCCTGCGAGATGTCTCCCAGGAGGAAGCTGCGGAGTTGGTGGAACACGCTAAGCGTTACGAAAAGTTGGCTCTGGTTCACGCGGGGAAAGGTTCTGATTTGGGATTTGATTAGTTGATAGAATAAGATTTTCAGCAAAAAACTATTAGTTTCCAATGGCTTACACCGCGCAAAAAATCCTAACTTTTGAAACATTCCTCGATCGATATTGTGACAACTTCCGCTACGAGCTCGCTGACGGAGAATTAGTTGACATGGACCCACGGGCCCGCACGAAACCGTCAGCGGTAAACTAGCAACTCAAATCGGCATCGCCATCGCAGCAGAAAAACTACCTTGGTTCATTCCCCGCACTTGTTTGATCCGTCCATTCTCGGATGCAGCTACTGCCCGCCGTCCCGATATTGTCGTATTAGATGAAACCGCTATTGTCAGCGAGCCCCTTTGGGAAAGAGAACCTGTGATTGCGCTGGGGCGATCTATTAAATTGGTGGTAGAAGTTGTCGGCACTAACTGGGAAACAGATTACGCGCGAAAAGTTGAAGAATACGCTCTTTTAGGAATTTCCGAATATTGGATAGTCGATTATCGCGGATTGGGAGGCGTGGCTTTTATCGGTAAACCGAAACAACCTACTGTCACTGTTTGCGAACTGATTGACCAAGATTACATCCAGCAACTATTTCGCCTCGGTCAACCGATTATTTCTCCTCTGCTAAAGAACTTGCAACTTCGCTTAGATGATATTCTACCGCGATAAAGTGGCGTGTCAAACTACATATATAAATTAGAGATAGGAGTCCATAAACCGATTTTTTTTGAGAAAAATCGCTCGCAGCGCAGAAACATATAAAACCCCTGTTTTTGCGATGGAGTGGGTAATTTCTGAGAATGACTATCTCTTTGGGAATAGGATAAACTTGAAAACATCCGGCTGAGGCTGCCGGATAATTAAACCTGAAAAACATCGATCGCCAAATCTCCCCAAACCCAGTTAACTGATTTAGAGAAAACTGTAACGAATCCAGATGTATTTTTGGAACATAAAAAATTCTGCCTTCGATCGAAGCATTGACTCGCTTTACCACAGCCCTAGGGGCAAGGGGGAATCGCTACTTACCGCTTTTTAGTTGCTTCTGGACTCAGAATCAACAACTGTTTTTCGCTAATTGATAAAACCAGAGGACGTTCTTTAGCAGATGCACTTTTATGTAAAGCTTTAAACACATACAATTGACCGCCGCGATTGATTAATAACCGCCACACTCTGGGATTTTGCGGATCGCTTGTATCGTTTGTTTCCCGCCCCCGCAGTCGATCGAATAAAGCTTTATCTCCAATAATTCGGATATCTTTTAATGGGGGATCTGTTGATAAGTCTGCCAGTTGCCGTCCTAATGCTATATTCTTTTCCGCTGTAAACAATACAGTCACAACAGGCAAATTAGAAGTATTGTCGATCGCATCCAGTCTTGCGTCTGCAATGCCTTGCCACCGGGCAAACCAAAACAAAGCAACCAAAATCCAGATTACTATTATTGTTTCATTGAGGAGCGATCGCTGGTGTTTGGCGGTGAAAAATAACAAGAGCGATCGCACAATTCTACCAACTCTCCGCCTGTTTCGTTGTTGACCGGGTGGCTGGGTCGATGTTACTGACTGATTTGGGTTTTGAGCTAGCTTGGTGGTGAGCCATTTAATAGCACGTAAGGTTAATTGAATCACCAATGCTGTCAGGATAACGGCAAACACCGTGCGGCAGAATGCCGAGAAACTCCCCAGAAATACCTGGATGGGAACGAACAAAAATGACTCAAAGGGTAAGTCCAGGGTAGTGACTTCTAGCTGAAAAAAGCCAAAATATGCCCAGCGGTAAATCCAGCCTGTGAAATACAGCGCCGCACTGAGTAAGCCAAGGATACTGGCAAAGGTTCCTAAAATGCTAGGTTCTGGGTTAGATGGGGGATTTTGGGACACGGAGGATTTCCGAAATAGGGTTCTGTGACTAAAAATTCGTTTCTGAATAGTAAATTTCCGGAATGGAGATTCTATTTAAGTTATAGGAAGTATAGGTCTATACAGAGCGCTGTTAAAAGTATGAACGGATTATTGAAGATATTAGGCGTATTAGCACTCTTGACGGCAATGACTGGTTTAGCTGGGTGTGGCAGCCAACCTCCAAAAGATTCAAACAATCAAACCCGTAAAGAGGTTCTGAATAATCAGCAAACCGTTGCAGTCCTGTTGCCAGATATAGCACAAGTGACGTTGAAGGATGGTAAATCTAAGTCGGGTAGGTTGACGGCATTGACTCAGAAACAAATAGAAATTACTCCCGGTGGCGGTTCTTCGGTATCAATACCGATCGACAAAATTAAGGATAAGAAAGTGACCTTTGAGGGTCAAGTTAAGTTTGTCAGCAATGGAGTGCTAAAAATCCGGGGGGAGGATAAGACAAAACCAGTGCTAGACAATTGGGAACGAATTCCGCTGAGCGATTTTAAACTGCAAAATCCAGATACGGCGGAAGTAAAGATAACGTCCTTGGATAAGACAAAGCAGAAAGGTATCCAGCAAGTCGCGGCGAACAGTGGCTTTAGGTTGGAGGAAATGCAGTTGGATTCTGCTGGGGGAAAGATGACGCTCAAGGTAACAGCGTTTGACAAGTAAAAGTTGCCGGGTTTCTAACCCGGTTTCTTTGTCGTTTTCTGTTGGATAAAATCACTATTTTCTGTATAAACAGAGTTTGTTTGCGTCCGTTTTGCAATTAAATTGGAATAGCTTATGAAACGCATTTTAGGCAGTATTTTAGCGCTAGGGATTGGCTTGTCTCCGCTGACGCTTCCGTTGATGGTTGAACCTAGTTGGGGGCAAACTCAAAATTCCCAGCGTCAGCAATTAGAGCAACTTTTCGTGCAAGCAATGCAACAGTCAAAGCAAGGGCAATCCCTAAAATCGATAGAAACATGGCAGAGAGTTATACCTATTGCCCGACAAGTTAAAGATAGAAAAATTGAAGCGAGGGCACTGCTTATGCTTGGTTTTAACTACAATAAAATCGGGCAACCGCAGAAAGCCTTGGAATATTACAAGCAAGCTTTGCCGATTTTCAAAGTAGTGGGCGATCGCTCATGGGAAGCCATCTCGCTGAATAATATCGGAGAAGTCTACCGTAACATCGGGGAACCGCAGAAAGCCTTGGAATATTACAACCAAGCTTTGCCGATTCTCAAAGCACTGGGCGATCGCGCTGGTGTTGCAACGGCGCTGAATAATATCGGTTGGGTTTACCATAGCATCGGGGAACGGCAGAAAGCCTTGGATTACTTCAACCAAGCTTTGCCGATCAGCAGGGAACTGGGCGATCGCGCTGGTATTGCCACCACGTTGAGTAATATCGGTGGAGTATACGAGAAAATCGGGCAATCCGAGAAAGCCTTAGATTACTACAAACAAGCATTGCCGATCAGCAGGGAAGTAGGCGATCGCGTTGGAGTTGCGGTCACGCTGAATAATATTGGTGCGGTCTACGATAGCATCGGGGAACGGCAGAAAGCCTTGGATTACTACAACCAAGCTTTGCCGATTCGCAAGGAAGTGGGCGATCGCGCAGGGGAAGCGACGACGCTGAATAATATCGGTTTGGTCTACGATAGCATCGGGCAACCGCAGAAAGCCTTGGATTACTACAACCAAGCTTTGTCGATTAGCAAAGCAGTAAATGATCGCGCCGGAGTTGCCAAGAAGCTGAATAATATCGGTGCGGTCTACCGTAGTATCGGGCAACCCCAGGAAGCCTTGAAATCTTACAACCAAGCATTGCCGATCTTCAAAGACATAGGCGATCGCCCCGAAGAAGCCACCACGTTGAATAATATCGGTCTAGTCTACGAAACCACCGGGGAACCCCTGAAAGCCTTGGAATATTACAACCAAGCATTGGCGATTAGCAGAGAAGTGGGCAATCGCGCCGGGGAAGCGACGACCCTGAATAATATTGGTGCAGTCTACTTTAGGATCGGGCAACCGCAGAAAGCCTTGGATTACTTCAACCAAGTATTGCCAATTCTCAAAGCAGTGGGCGATCGCGCCGTGGAAGCGACGACACTGAATAATATCGGTAGGGTCTACCGTAGCATCGGGCAACCGCAGAAAGCCTTGGATTACTACAATCAAGCTTTACCGATCATCAAAGACGTGGGCGATCGCGCAGTAGAAGCTATCACGCTGAATAATATCGGTGTGGTCTACCGAGATACCAAACGACCGACTGAAGCTATCGAAAAGTTAGAAGAATCAGTCGAAATCACCTTAGAAATGCGGGGTGGTTTACAGCGAGAAAATCGACAAAACTTTTTGGAGATTCAAACAGCAAGAGCAGTTGCCCTTGTCGATCTCCTGATCGAGCAAAACCAACCCGATCGAGCCTACGAATGGATTAACCGCGTCACTACTGCCGAACTCGCTGACTATACTCGCCTGATTGATGCCAAAGTTGCCAATCCAGAAGCCCAAAAAGCAATTGACGACTGGAATCAAAAAAACCAGCAACTTCAATTCCTACGGCAACAATTACAACAGAATTTTTCACAAGAGCGTTCCCGACAAATGCGGGACTTAGAAGCCAAAGTCAACAAACAAGCCGAAGACATCTCCCGGAACTTTCCCGTAGTTGCCGAACTCTTTGAAACCAAACCTGCGGATATTGACCAACTGAAAAAAAATATGCCGTCAGGAACCGTGATTATTCACCCCGTCTTGCTGACAGAATTCAATAAAATTGCCATCTTTGTCATCACCAAAGATAAATTGACCGTCACTCAAAAAAACATTAATCTCCTTGAATTAAAGAGATTTATGCAGAAACCAGAATTCAAGAAACTTATCCAGGAAGAAGAATTCAAGAAACGTATCAAGAAATTAGGTTTTGACCCAGACAGGATACCAGACAGGATAAGGGTTTCAAATTCTTTTTCAGAAATTTCTCTTGTACTACTCACTGGATACGGGGTACAACTAGAAAATCGCAATGACACCAACTACCTCGAAACCAGCCAAAAGCTTTACGATATCCTTATTCGTCCAGTTGAAGACAAAATTCTGACTGCATCCCACACTCAGTTGAGTATCATTGCCCCCAATGAACTGCGCTATCTACCCTTTGAAACTCTTTATGACAGCCAAACTGACAACTACCTAATTGAAAAATATCCCGTCAACTATCTCACCCGCATTTCCACTCGTTCCTGGCAAGATCGCACCCAGGTGGAATTAATTTCTCCTCTAAAAAACATCCCATATATTCCAGCGATCGCAGTCATTGCTACGATTGGCGGACTCGGTTTCTTAGTGTTTCGCAAATTCGGTATTGTAGCTGCTGGTGTACTGGTTGTCATCGCAAGTGGAACCACCTTCTGGTTGATATCTAGCCGCACCGCTTCCGTGTTAGCCATCGGAAATCCTAAACCCATTGAACCCTATGCCCTAGAAGGATCGGAAGCCGAAGTCAAAGAGGTCTCTAAAATTATCGCAGGTAGCAAATTCTATATTCGCCAAGATGCCACCCTCGACACATTCAAAACCCAAGCACTCCGCTTTCCGTTCCTGCACCTAGCAACTCACGGTTGTTTCCAACAAGAAGGCTGTAAAAACTTAAACATGAAAGCCAATACGATCCTCTTTGCCGATCAAGAATACGATATTGCCGATGCAGCTTTACTAGGATTGCAAAACACCGAATTACTAGCTCTGAGTGCCTGTCAAACTGCCAAAGAAACCGATCTCAACGGTCAACAAATCTCTGGTGTTGCCTACGTATTTGAACGCGCCGGTGCCAAAGCCGTAATTGCCAGCCTTTGGATTGCGCCAGACACAAAGACTAAAGAAATTGCAATCCAGTTCTATCAAAACATCAAAAAAGGCAAGAGCAAAAGCGAAGCAATGAGGCAAGCGAAACTCAGTCAGATTAAAAGTCATCCCTTTTTCTGGTCGCCTTTAATTTTAATTGGCGATGGGCAGTAAGTACAGAAACCGGGTTTCTCAAGCTGTTGACTGGGTATATTGCACTTGTAGGGTGAGAGTGCGATCGCTATATAAGCTCGATCTATTCAATTTCAGGACTTAGTATGAGACCCAGAAACCGGGTTTTTTCCGAAATCCTCGTCACCACCCGAATCTTCGGTAAAAAACCCGGTTTCTTCGATCGAAGCGCGTCCAGGACTGACAATGCAACCGAAAACGATATGACTTGATATTGATGATTCATATAGTAAAGAAAAGACTGTGACACAATAGAATAGGTAATAGCCGATCGCGAGGCCGCACAATATGCTAAACAACACCATTACCATTCCCCAAACCTTCAAAGTAACTCACGAACAGTTCCAGCAAATTGCTGCCGTCAACCGTGAGTTAAGACTGGAGAGAACAGCTACAGGAGAATTAATTGTTATGCCCCCGACAGGAAGCGATACAGGTAAGCGCAATCTAGATATAGAAGGACAAGTCTGGCTGTGGAACCGCCAAACCAAGCTGGGAGTAGCATTTAACTCTTCTACTGGTTTTCAACTGCCCAATGGGGCCGATCGCTCCCCTGATGCTTCCTGGGTTAAATTAGAACGGTGGCAAACTCTCACAGCCAAAGAACAAGAAGGTTTCGCTCCCATTTGTCCGGACTTTGTTGTAGAATTGCGCTCTAAATCTGATAACATGGAACCATTGCGAGAAAAAATGCGAGAATACATCGCCAATGGAGCGCGTTTGGGATGGTTAATCGATCGCAAAAACAAGAAAGTTGAGATATACAGACACGATCGAGATGTGGAAATATTAGACAATCCCAGCAATTTGTCCGGGGAAGATGTGTTGCCGGGATTTATTTTAGATTTAACTGAGGTTTGGTAACGCGAGGCAAGACGCCCCAAATTGAGATGTCAAATGGGCTTTATACTATTAAAGCTCTGGCGGAATTTGACCGATCGCCCTTGCTGATAAAATAAATTATGAACGATCGCACATCCCATCCAAACATCCCCCCGCACGCCTGGAAACGTCCCATCGGCCTCGGTTGGGAGAATCCCTATACAGTCCGCTACGCAAGCAATCTCGACGACGGTCCCTGGCACGGAATGCCTCTGGGCGGGTTCGGTGCCGGCTGCATCGGGCGATCGTCCCGCGGCGACTTCAACCTCTGGCACATTGACGGCGGCGAGCACATTTTTCGCAGTTTGCCCGCTTGTCAGTTCAGCGTTTTTGAAGAAACTCAAGGCAAGAAACAAGCTTTTGCACTGTCCACTGAACCGCCTACCGATGGCAGTTTATCGAGTTGGAAATGGTATCCATCGGAAGGACGAAGGAAGAAGGAAGAAGGAAGAAGGGAAGAGTCAACTTCGGGGACTTATCATGCTTTGTATCCGCGCAGTTGGTTTGTTTACGAAAATGTATTTCAAGCTCAATTAAGCTGCGAGCAATTTTCGCCAATTTTGCCGAACAATTATCAGGAAAGCAGTTACCCTGTTGCCATGTTTGAATGGGTGGCGCACAATCCTACAGATGCGCCGATTACTCTCAGCATCATGCTGACTTGGGAGAATATTGTCGGTTGGTTTACTAATGCCAATAAGTCGCCGAAAGTGAAGGTGCGAGATGATGGCAGTCCATTTTATGACTATCAACCCCGGTGGGGAGAAAGTGCCGGAAATTTGAATTTGTTGGTGGAAGATTTTCACCGGATCGGTTGCGTGATGACGCGGTTGACTGCTGATGACGAACCGCAAGAGGGGGATGGACAATGGGCGATCGCAACTATTACTAATCCGGCGGTAGAAGTATTCTATCAAACTCGCTGGAACCCGGCGGGGAATGGCGACGATATTTGGCGCAACTTTTCTGCTGAAGGTTTCTTGTTGGATGACAGAGACGAGACAGCTGCAGCAGCCGGAGAACAGTTGGCTTGTGCGATCGCAGTTCGCTTTACTATTCGACCGGGAAAAACTCGCAAAATTCCCTTTATTATAGCTTGGGATTTGCCCGTTACTGAGTTTGCATCGGGAGTTTGGTACTACCGCCGCTATACTGATTTCTTCGGCCGCAACGGCAAAAATGCTTGGCCGATTATTCGCACTGCAATGAAGCATTCCGATACTTGGCGCGAAAATATTGAAGCTTGGCAAAAACCTATTTTAGAACGGCAAGATTTGTCAGACAGTTTTAAAATGGCGCTGTTTAACGAGTTATACGCCCTGACAGATGGCGGTACTCTTTGGAGTGCGGCTGACGAACGCGATCCGAAGGGTCAATTTGCGGTTTTGGAGTGCATTGATTACCGCTGGTACGAAAGTTTGGACGTGCGGCTTTACGGTTCTTTTGCTTTGTTGATGCTGTGGCCGGATTTGGAAAAGTCGGTGGTTTTAGCGTTCGCTAGGGCAATTTCTGCCGGAGACGATACGCCGAGAATTATTGGCTGGAATCAAGCTTCTGCTATTAGAAAAGCTGTCGGGGCGACGCCGCACGATTTGGGTGCTCCTAACGAACATCCTTGGGAGAAAACCAATTATACTAGCTATCAAGATTGCAATTTGTGGAAGGATTTGCCTTGCGATTTTGTGTTGCAGGTTTATCGTGACTTTTTGTTGACTGGCGGCACAGATTGCGAGTTTCTGCAAGAGTGTTGGCCGGCAATTGTTGAGGCTTTGGCTTATCTGAAAACTTTTGATGAGGATGGGGACGGAATTCCAGAGAATTCGGGAGCACCGGATCAGACGTTTGATGACTGGCAAATGCGGGGGATAAGTGCGTATTGCGGGGGTTTGTGGTTGGCGGCGCTGGAGGCTGCGATCGCGATCGGCGAAATCTTGGAAGATGCAGCACCGGAGATAATTCCTAACCCTCAAGCAAAGATAGCATTATATCACAGTTGGCTGCTACAAGCAAGACCGAGCTATCAAGAAAAACTGTGGAACGGTCAATATTACCGTTTGGACAGCGAGAGTAATTCCGAAGTGGTGATGGCCGACCAACTGTGCGGTCAATTTTACGCGAAACTGTTAGGATTACCGGATATTGTGCCGCCGGAATGTGCAGTCAGTGCTTTAGAGACTGTGTACGAATCTTGCTTTTTGAAGTTCAACGATGGCGAGTTCGGTGCGGCAAATGGGGTGATGCTGAATGGTTCGCCGGAAAATCCCAATGCGACTCATCCTTTGGAAGTTTGGACGGGGATTAATTTTGGGTTGGCTGCTTTTTTGGTACAGATGGGGATGGAGGAGAAAGCGTTTAAATTGACGGATGCGGTGGTGAAGCAGATTTATGAAAATGGGTTGCAGTTTCGCACGCCGGAAGCGATTACGGCGGGGGGGACTTTTCGGGCGAGTCACTATTTGCGGGCGATGGCGATTTGGGCGATTTACGGGGTGTTGACAAATTTTAAATAGGGGAAAAGGTATATAGCAATCCTTGCAAATGATGCGAGGATTGCTATATTAGCTGGTCAATCCCACTAAAATTTAAAAAAATTAATCCTTCAACCCCATGTTTCGCAAGGAAAATGGTTAGTTTAACTATCACTAAAATTGACCGTATTTTTTTTATTCGAGGAAGACACTAATGTTTCACACTCAAACTTTAGCTATGCTAAAATTTTAAAATGAAACAGCCCTGCTGGGATGGGAGGGAGCTCAAACTCGGCTGTACACGAGGGATACAAAGGGTCTGAGGCGATTGTTGACACCAATGCAGTCCGCACCTTACCCGTATATAATTTGGAGCGATCGACAATTTCAAGATAAAATAGAAAAATGTCAAATCCCTTACTTTCCCTCAACTACGAACCCGCCATCGAATCTCTCGGTGGCGACTATTTTGATGAAGTCCCAGCAGCCGATTTTCCGCAGCATATTCTCCGCTTCCGCAATTACCAATTATTGCTGAAATTGGGTTTAGACCCCGCACAAGTAACCGATCAGCATTTCATTGAAGCGTTCGGCAAATTTCATTGTGTCCGTCCGTTTCTCGCACTCCGTTACCACGGCTATCAATTCAACGAATACAACCCGAATTTAGGCGACGGTAGAGGCTTTTTGTACGGCCAAGTTCGCGGCACTGATGGCAGACTTTACGACTTCGGCACTAAAGGTTCCGGCCGCACGCCCTACTCGCGGCACGCTGATGGTAGACTCACTCTCAAAGGGGGAATTCGCGAAGTTTTAGCCGCCGAAGCTTTGCACCGGTTGGGAGTTCGGACATCTCGCTGTTTTAGTTTAGTTGAGACGGGCGAGGCTTTGTGGCGGGGGGACGAACCATCTCCCACGCGATCGTCCGTAATGGTGCGTTTCAGTCATTCTCACATCCGGTTTGGAACTTTTGAAAGATTGCACTATATCCGCAGGCCGGATTTAACTAAAAAACTTTTAGATTTTGTTATTGAATATTACTATCCAGAACTGCATTTAGAAGCAAGTAATGCGGGTGTTTCGCCTGCCGAAAAATATGCGCTATTTTATGCAGATTTAGTCAAGCGAGTAGCTGAATTAGTCGCTCAGTGGATGGCAGCAGGATTTTGTCACGCCGTGCTGAATACTGATAATATGTCGATTACTGGAGAAAGTTTCGATTACGGGCCTTTCGCTTTTATCCCAACTTACAAGCCGGAATTTACAGCAGCTTATTTCGACCATTACGGTCTGTATTGTTACGGCAATCAACCGTTGATTTGTAGGGACAATTTAGAGAAACTTCAGCAACCGCTAGCAGCGGCGATTCCTCAAGCTGATATGGATGCGGGTTTGGCAAAGTTCGGCGAGTATTATAATGCAGCTTACCGGCAGTTGATGCTAAATAGATTGGGATTTGAGGATTTGCCAGAGGCGGAGGGAGATGAGTTGTTGAAGGTGACAATTAAAATGCTGGCGGAGTCTCAAGTAGGCTATCACGATTTCTTTTTTGAACTGCGAAGACAGTTCTCTGGCACTTGGCGAGATGATGCCAGTCAAATTTTTGCTGAGGCGGAACCGACGGATTTGATAGCACCTTGGCGGCAGTTTTATTATCACGTTTTGCAAAGTTTGTCGGCGGATGATCTGGACAAAATGGCGGACAGGTTGCGGAGGCACAACCCCGAACAATCGCTGTTGAGACCGACAATTGAGGCTGTTTGGGAACCCATAGCTATTGAGGATAATTGGGAACCGTTTTATGAATTGGTTAAACGACTTCAAGACCCAGAAAATTGATTGATAATAGCTTGAATTAATAGCGCGTAAGGGCTGGTTCACCTGCATTTTCTGTTGGTATTAAAGATTAGGGTGAACCCGCCCCGGAGCAATCGGAGATTATAAAAATCTGCCACATAAGAAATATAACACCGAGAAATAATGACTAATGACAACTGACAACTAACAACTAACAACTGACTAAGGGTTATTTGAGCTTTTCAAGCTCAAATTGTGCATCTTTGTAACCGCCCGTAAGTCCTTGATCGAGATACATTTTGCCGGCTTTTTCTAAATCGCTAATTGCTCCTGCTTTGTCTCCCAAGGAGCGGCGAACTAGGCCTCTACCGTAGTAAGCAGCAGCATAATTCGGACTGATCCGAATAGCTTGCACGTAATCTGCGATCGCACTATTGTAATTCTTTAACTCCTGATAAATCTTAGCCCGATTGGCGTAAGCTTCAGCATTGTTGGGATTGAACCCGATTGCTGCTGTAAAATCTGCGATCGCCCCCTGGGCGTCACCCCCTGCGCTGCGAGCTAAAGCACGATTGTTATAAGCATTATAATCATTCGGATTCACTTTCAGCGCTTGAGTGCAATCGGCAATTGCTTTCGGATAATCCTTCAAATTTAAATAAGCAATGCAGCGATTGTTGTAAGGAACCCCATCCTCATCGCTCAGCGAAATTGCCTGAGTGCAATCGTCAATTGCCGCTTGATGCGCTCCCAAATTCAACTGCGTGCTGCAACGATTAGCGTAAGCATCTGCACTCTTGGGATCGATCGCAATTACCTGAGAATAATCCGCCAAAGCTCCCTGATAATCTCCTAGGTGAAAGCGAGCTCTCCCCCGACTGTAAAAAGCATCAACATTCTTAGCATCAAGTTTAATTGCCTCAGTATAATCTCCAATCCCCCCCTGCAAATCGCCGCTCCCAGCGCGAGCCAACCCCCGCGAATGATAAGCTTTAACAAGGTTCGGCTGCAACCGAATTACTGCGTTAAAATCCTGAATAGCCGTCTTGTAATCTTGCAGTTCTAAATAAGTAACTCCTCTTTCATAATATGTATCAGCATCATTGGGCTGGAGATTCAAAGCTTGAGTGTAATCCTCAATCGCCCCGCGCTTGTCGTTAAAATCGTGACGGGCTAGTCCCCGGTTAAAATAAGCCTGAACATATTTAGGATTGAGAGCGATCGCCTGAGAATAATCCGCAATTGCTTCTTGATATTTTTTTAAATCATAATTAGCATTACCGCGCCAATAAAAACTCTCAGCATTTTTAGGATTCAATTGAATTGACTTATTAAAAGCCTGCAAAGCTGCAGCCGCATCTTGATTGCGAGACTTTTCCACTCCCTTTTCGTAATATTCCTTAGCTTTAATCGGATTCGGGCGGCTCCAATAACTAAACAGAAATATCAGAACTATCGCCGCCCCGACGCCTGCCAAAATCAGCAACCAAAATCGACTTCCCAAACGTGAATAAAAACTATCAGAAGACATTAAGCTGGGAGCAATACTTTTCTTGTGGGCCGTATTCACAGGCTCTTGGCGGTGTCTCAACTTGCTGAGAGCTACCAAAACTTCCTCCGCAGATTGATAGCGCTTGGCAAATTGGTGACAGACCATTTTGTCAATTATATTGGCTAATCCCACAGAACATTGAGCTCGGTTTCGCCAAACAATTTCCCCCGTATGAGAAGGACTCGGATCTTGCAATTTGGGCAAATCCGTACCGGGTAAACCAGTGATAGCTTGGACTGCCATCATCCCGACTGCATAGAGGTCGCTGCTAAATTGCGGGTTGCCTTGAAATTGTTCGATCGGCATATAAGCCGGAGTTCCAGTAGCAATGGTGCGCGGAAATTCTGTATCGTAGTCGCTGACGTGACTCGCAACTTCTTTAACCGAACCGAAGTCAATTAAAACTAATTTGCCGTCTGGTTTGCGGCGGATTAAGTTGGAGGGATTAACATCGCGGTGAATCACTCCCTGAGAGTGTACGAAGGCGAGAACTTGTAGCACTTCTTGCAACAGATCCAGCACTCGTTCTTCCCGCCAAGGTTGACCGGCCACAATTTCCCTATTTAGGGCGTGTCCTGGGACAAACTCTTCGACGAGGTAGAATTGATTTGCTTCTTCAAAATAAGCTAGTAAAAAGGGAATTTGATCGTGTTTTCCCAGCTTTTCTAATATTTCTGCTTCTTGTTTAAATAAGCGGTAAGCTGTTTTGAGAACTGTGGAAGTGTTGCTGGGAGGGCGCAGTTGTTTGACTACACATTGAGGGTGGCCCGGCCGGCGAGTATCGACAGCTAAATAAGTTTGTCCAAAAGCTCCTGAACTGAGAATTTGCACTACGCGATAACGCCTGTCTAAAAGTTGACCAACCATGTTCATATCGGGTATTGCGAATTGGTAACGGGGAGGTGGTAAGGGGGAGGTGGTAAGGGGGAATTGGTAAGGGGGAGTTGGTAATTTGGAATTGGTAATTGGGTCTTCTTCTTTCTTCTTTCTTCCTTCTTCCTTGTGCCTTTTTTCTTCTTTTTTTAACATCTGACGGATGATTAATAGTTTATTTAGGGTCGTTGATTTGTGCTTGTGCGTTTTGGAAACCATCGGCTCTTCCTTGTTCTAGAAAGAGGGTTGCAGCTTTCTGAAAATCCTCGATCGCCCCGGTACGGTCTTTGAGTTGGCGGCGGACGAGGCCTCGGCTGTAAAAAGCGCTAGCATTGTTGGGGTTGAGCCGCAGCGAGTGAGCGAAATCCTCAACCGCTAAAGGGTAATTTTTTAGTTCTGAGTAAATAGTACCGCGATTGCTGTAAGCTACTGCATCGCTGGGATTGAGTCGAATTGCTTGAGTAAAATCTTCTAAAGCTCCCTGCTTGTCTCCCGAAGCCGATCGAGCTAATCCTCGATTGCTGTATGCTTTGGGATTGTTGCCGTTGAGTCCGATCGTCAAACTGCAATCTTCGCTGGCCTTTTGAAATTGTTTTAAATTCAGATAAGCAACGCAGCGGTTGTTGTAAGCTGCTTCATCTTTTGGATCGAGGCGAATTCCTTCGGTGCAATCTGCAATCGCTTTGTCGTAGGTGGCCAAATTCAAGTAAGCGCTGCACCGATTGGTATAAGCATCAGCGAGATCTGGTTGCAATTCGATCGCCTTAGTATAATCTTCCATCGCTCCTTGATAATCTGCCAGATTAAATCTCGCTCGACCGCGACTGTAGTATACGCCAGCTTGTTTGGGGCTAATTTGAAGGGCTTGAGTAAAATCTGCCATTGCCCCTGTTTTGTCGCCGGCCGCCGATCGAGCTAAACCCCGATTGCTGTAAGCTTTAGCATCGTTGGGACTGAGCCGAATTGCTTGAGTGTAGTCTTCAATTGCCGTGCGGTAGTCGCCCAAATCGTAGTAGGCTAAACCCCGCTGAGAGTATGCCTCACCGTCGCTGGGATTCAGTCGCACTACTTGGGTGAAATCTTCCACGGCCCCCCGCTTGTCCCCGATGTCGAGGCGGGCCATACCTCGATTGTAGAGAGCTTTGGTGTGGCTGGGATTGACTTTAATGGCTTGCGTGTAATCCTCTATTGCTTGCTCGGTTGCGCCCGTGTCGTAGCGAGCGTTGGCCCGCTTGTAGTAACTTTCCGCATCGCTGGCATTCAGGGCGATCGCTTGAGTATAATCGGCGATCGCGCCTGTTGTGTCACCTTGCTGCGCCTTGGTAACGCCGCGGGCCAACCATTCTTTTGACCTCGCCGGATTTTGACTCTGCCAAAATGAAATTATGACAGCAGTCAAGATTAAAGCTGCTGCTGTGGCAGCCAACAGCAGGAGTTTGGTTTGGCTTTGTCTTCGCAGTTGGCTCATAGCGTCCGTGATGATTGTGGCTGGCGGCGGCTCAACCTCCAATTTTACGGCGATTTGTTTGAGGTCTGCTAAAACTTCGGCGGCCTCCTGATAACGTTCCTCGCAGTCAGGGCGCACCATTCGATCGATCATATCTGCTAGGGCTGCCGAACAAGTTGCCCGGTTTCGCCAGGCAATTTCGTTTTTGTTGTGTTTTAAGGCACTCAGTTCCTTGGGTGAGAGTCCCGTGACGGCAAGCTGGGCGATCGTACCTAGAGCGTAGATGTCGCTATTGTAACGGGGGTTGCCGCTCAATTGCTCGATCGGCACGTATAACTCCTGGGCCGCCAAATCCTCTGTTTTTGCCTCATGCCATTTAATAGAGTTGGGGGAAGTTTGCGCCAACAAATGGCAATTAGCAAGTTCCGGGTTAATTTCTTTGTCTAAGCTAAAGTCAACCAATACAAATTTGCCGTCTGACTCGCGCCGGATCGCTCTGTCTGGTTGAATTCTGCGGTGAATAAAACCCTTCTCGTGTATGAACACCAAAATTTCTAATATTTCTGATAGCAGACCAATTACTTGGTCTTCATCCCAAGGTTTACCGGGTATTAGTTCTTGACTTAAAGGTGAGCCTGCAATAAATTCTTCAATTAAGTATAAACTTTGATTTTCCTCAAAATACGCCAATAATTCGGGAATTTTGTCGTGTTTTCCCAATTTTTCAATTATTTCTGCGTTTCTTTGAAATATAACTTTGACTAATTCTGGAGTTTGCGAACTTGTGCCGGGGAGTCGCATTTCTCTAACCGTGCATTGCGGATACCCGGGACGGTGAGTATCTGCTGCTAGATAAGTTTTTCCCACCTCACTTGAGTCTGTGACTTTAATGATGCGGTAACGTCTGTCTAGAAGTTGACCAATCATGCTTTGCCCTCTACCCTGTCAATCGATTTGAGATTTGAGATTTGAGATTTTAGATTGAAGCATTGACCCCACAGATAAATGATGGGGTTCCTTTATCGGATACAGGTTTTTTATTTCTGGACGGATGAATCCGGGGGCTGTATCCTGGATGCTTGATTGTCAATGTTCCATTATCGCATGAAATCAGAATAGCCAAAATATTTGGCTGAGTAATTTAAGTTCGATCGAGCCGTGACTCCCACCCAAAAACGGATAGCGGCTTTCCGACAGAAGTCGTTAGCCTCCCCAAATTTTAGACCCGAATTGAAGTTCCCCGATTCATCTGTGGAGTCAATCTCAAATCTCAAATCTCAAATCGACTGACTGAGCAAACGGGCGATCGGATTGGCTCGCCAAGTCCAGCGCTGCTGCCACGCTCTTCTAATATCTTAGAAAAAAAATGCTGAAATTGTTTATCCTCTCAATGAAAACTGTATAATTTAACAACCGGGGCGGAGGTGACTCAAATGAACGTACAACTGGTTGAATCCCTAATTCAAGTTATCCTGTCTCTCCAAGCCGGCGAGCAATTAGCGATCGCAGGAAAAAGATTAAAAAATCTCCTTTGCCCTTTGACTCAGAAACTCGTGCAGCTTGCTCAAAAGGGCGGTAATTTAAATTTTTTGAATGACGAACCAGAACTTTATATCCTCGAATACCGACAAGCAATTGCCTGATACTCAAAAACAGGAGATTGAGAGAAATTTTAAATGTGTGAACAACAAAAATGTCTGAATCATTAACAACAGGAGGAACGATCGCAGCGATCGCCACTGCCATAGTTCCCCAACAAGGCAGCGTCGGCATTGTGCGAGTTTCCGGTTCCGCAGCCTTAAAAATTGCCGAAACTCTGTTTTGCGCCCCAGGACGGCAAATTTGGGAGTCTCACCGCATTCTTTACGGCCACATCCGCCGCCCCCAAACTCAAGAATTAGTCGATGAAGCTTTGCTGCTAATCATGAAAGCACCGCGTTCTTTTACTCGCGAAGATGTGGTCGAATTTCACTGTCACGGCGGTATTATGGCCGTGCAGCAAGTCTTGCAGTTGTGTTTGGAAAATGGGGCGAGATTGGCCGGGCCGGGAGAGTTTTCGCTGCGGGCTTTTTTGAACGGAAGGCTCGATTTAACTCAAGCTGAAAGTATTGCAGATTTGGTGGGAGCAAAATCGCCCGCTGCTGCACAAAGTGCTTTGGCCGGTTTGCAAGGAAAATTAGCGCAGCCAATTCGCCAATTGAGAACAACTTGTTTGGACGTGCTGGCAGAAATTGAGGCAAGAATTGATTTTGAGGAAGATTTGCCGCCTTTAGATGAAGCTAAAACATCTTTGGAAATAAATCATGTTTTGGAGGCATTGTCAACAATTTTGGCAACCGCAGATCGCGGAGAATTGTTGAGAACTGGTTTAAAAGTAGCGATTGTCGGGCGGCCGAATGTGGGAAAATCGAGTTTGTTGAATGCGTGGAGTAAGAGCGATCGCGCGATCGTCACGGATTTGCCCGGTACGACGCGGGACGTGGTAGAATCCCAGCTAGTTGTGGGCGGAATTCCGGTGCAGGTGCTCGATACTGCGGGCATTCGAGAAACCGAAGACAAGGTAGAAAAAATTGGCGTTGAGCGATCGCGCGCCGCAGCAAAACAAGCCGATTTAGTGCTGTTGACAATTGATGCGGAATCTGGTTGGACGGAAGGCGATTCGGAAATTTACGAACAAGTAAAGCACCGCCAGCTAATTATAATTATCAACAAAATTGACTTAGTAAAAACCATCCCCGAACTACCTTTTTCCTCGGAAATTCACCCAATAGTTGCCGCAGCCGCCGCCCTCGATCGAGGCATAGAAGACTTAGAAACAGCAATCTTAGATGCCGTCAGCGGGGGAAATTTGCAAGCAGCAAACTCAGACTTAGCAATCAACCAGCGGCAAGCAGCGGCGTTAACCCGAGCTAAAATTTCTCTGGAACAGTGCACGGATACTATTAGCAATAAATTGCCTTTAGATTTCTGGACAATAGATTTGCGCGGGGCAATTCAAGCATTGGGGGAAGTTACGGGCGAAGAAGTGACAGAATCAGTGCTCGACCGAATATTTAGCAGGTTTTGCATTGGCAAATAGTAATAGGAAAAGAGTAAATTAAATAGGTAAGCTGTCTCGCATTTAAGTTGTATTTTTAGGGCGGGCGGGACACCCCACAAGAATTTCACTGTTTGTGGAACAGGCCGGAAAGCCTGTTCTTGAGAACGGTGTAATATCATGTCCGGTCAATTAACCATGATTCGCGGGACGCCCACCCCACAAAAGTTTCACTCTTTGTGGAACACAGAATTTCACTGTTTGTGGAACAGGCCAGAAAGCCTGTTCTTGAGAATAGTGTAAGATGTTAATTTCCTCAAACTTGACTGTAAAATTTAGATGCGCCTGGGCTTAGTGAAGCAATACTACTGACAAATAACAACTAACTCATTCTCACGATCGAGGTCTTCCCAGACTTGTAATATAAAGCACAGCTTCACCCGCGGGAATACCTAGAACGTCATTGACGCGATCGTCAAAAAAGCCCCCGATACCGCTGACACCCAAACGCAGTTGCATAGCTGCTAAATTCAACCGCTGGCCCAAATGACCCGCGTCCATGTGCAAATAGCGGTAAACTCGATCGCCATATTTTGCTACAGCCCTGTTCAAATCGGCCGTATGAAACAACAGCGCCCCCGCATCTCTGCCCAAGTCTTGCCCCAAACACAAAAAATGCAGTTCCCTGCGGAAATTTTTAAACCGAATTTGCCGCAATTCTTGAGCTTTCGGAGCGTAATAGTAACAGCCTTCTTCTAACCCATGCACTCCCGAAACGGCAATAAAAGTCTCGATCAAACTCAGATCGAAATAGTCTGGATAACCGTCTAATCCTTGGTCGATATAGTGCTGCGGCTGGTAAGTAAAATCCAGCATAGCTAGCAGTTCGCCCAAGCTCAAAGAAGCACCTGTATAAGCACGGGTCGAACGCCTTTTGAGCATAGTGTTTTCTAAAGTTTCCAGGTTTACTCCCCAAGGAATCGAAGGAGTGACCGTCGAAACTTTAGTACAAAATGGAAAGTTGTATTTATCCTCTAGTACCCCTTCACTTTCATCAAGTTTCCAGCCGTCAGATCCGGTAGGGTCTGATTCTAAATGCGTGGCTTTGTGGAGGTATTTTAACAGTTGACCTTCGGAAATTTTCGGGTAATCTGTCGTGGTGTTTCCGGGCAAAGCTGTTTTAAATTTAGGCAAGTTTTGGTCAATATCTAGCAAGTCGGCTAAAGCAACTACACAAATCGCTCCTTCTTGCTCCGAGTCAATGTAAAGTAATTCATTGACAGCTTCGTCGGCGAATCCTCCAATCAGGTGAGGTCGGTAATCGTTGACGGCGCAAGCTAACTCGATATTGCTCAATAAATGACCGGTGTCTAGAAAAATTCGCCGATAAGCTCTGTCTTCGTAACGCCAAGAAGAACGGAAAAAAACAGTGGTAATGGCGATCGCCAATTGGGTATTTTCTAGCGCTGGCGACTGGAAACAAGCTGCTTGCAATGCCGGCCAAACTTGACTGTCCCAAAAATGAACAAGTGAATGAGTTCTGCACTGATAGTTGTAGAGTCCGGCCGGCAACTGGGCAGTGCCACGGGAGATTAAATAAATCTCTGCTGGGTAGAGTCCACCCGCCGACGGTGCAGATCGCAAATACAGGTAGCTGTCGTCTACCGTCTGCACTTTCGCCGTCAACCCGTAGCTGCACAGCAACAAGCTAGATAACCGATGCCACCAAGCGGCATCGGGATCGGCATCGGCATCCTCCGAGAGGTCTTTTAGATAAGGCTTGAGGTCAAAATACGCTCCAATTTTATATTCTTTGAAAGGCACAGGTTGCTCTGTCCAATCTAGCTGTTTACTTTTAGCAGCAATGGTTTCAGGGTCGTATTTTGTCCGTTCGTGGTAGTGCTGAGCAATGGAGAGAGGATGTTCTGGCATATTTCAGTAGAGGATTCGCTTTGGTTTCTCGATCGATCTTGACATTACTAACCGCTTACTGGTCGAGCACGGCAGAAATTTACAAATATAAAAAAAATCTTAGAAAAAATGCGACTGTTGTTACACAAGCTTAACATAATAAGATACCTAAGTATAAATACGCAGAATAATAACCATTAATTACTGTTATGGATTGGCTGCAGTAGCTGTCGTCATGAGGAATGAAAATGCAAAAGCTAAGCGCTGAGGAATTGCTTGCTCAGTATGCTGAGGGCCAGCGAAACTTTAACGCCGTTGACTTAAGTGAAAATAACTTGTTTCAAGCAGAGTTGACAGAAATAAATCTTTCTGGTAGCGTTCTGAGGCGAGCTTATTTGCCCTACGGAAATTTGACTCAAGCCAATCTTTATAAAACTGATTTGCAAGATGCTGAATTGGGCGACATTCAACTTTATCAAGCTAACTTGTCGGAAGCAACTTTATCAAGAGCAAACTTATCAAGAGCAAATTTGCGTCACGCCAATTTGCAAGGTGCTAATTTGCAGAAAGCCAATTTGCAAGGTGCGGATTTGTACAATGCAGATTTGACGAATGCCGATTTGAGATATGCGGATTTGAGCCGAGCTAATTTGGAGAAAGCAAAGTTAAGCAAAGCTCAATTAGCGGGCTGCAACTTATTTCGATCGCGCTTGGTTGATTTGTCGGAAGCGGAGTGCGATCGCACTACCATCGGCCCCGAAGGATATTGATGATTTGCAGCGGCTAGTAAGCGGGCGTAGGGCGATCGGCTTAATTGGTCGAGCGCCATTTTAAAATTTCTTAACATTTCTCGACACGGGGGAAAATGTGAGTTACAGTCGTAGAGAACTTATCGCTCCACAACATTGACAATCAATAACACATTTTTCCGTGGGAAACAGGCTAAAATTTATGAATTCTCCTGACAACAAATCCCGAGAACTCCGGCGCAAAGAACAAGAACTGCGGAAGCGAGAACAAGAAATTCGGCTCCGCGAACTAGAAGCCGAAATTGACCGCTCAGTGCCAGAATATCTAACGAGCAAGTACCAAGAACCAGACAGCCAAGTTAACGGCAAACTCAAACAGTGGCGCCGAAAAATTATAGCAGCCGCTCAATTTACAGGCATTGTCATTGCTGTTATCGTTGCAGTTCGCATAGCATCTTGGCTGGCAGCCGCGCTGATAGTGGGAGGCATTGCTTGGATCGCTTACAAAATGTTTATTGAAGAAGACAGAATTTGAAAATCACAAGCAGGAAACTATCAGGAAACACCCATGAACCTTAAAGTAGAAACTAGCAACTTTCTCAACGATTTAGAGCGAGTAGCCGCCGTCCGCCGAGAAATTGCCGCTCGCCTCAGCAACATCGCGACAGCCATCAACCAATCAGAATTAGCAGGAGGAGAAGCATCGGGAAAACTCGGTTTAGAAACAGACAACGCCGACATTGATGTCGCCAGTAAAAACTTGCGCCAAGGAGTCTTTCGGCTGCTAGTGCTAGGCGACATGAAACGCGGTAAAAGCACTTTTCTCAATGCGTTAATCGGCGAAAACTTACTGCCCAGCGATGTCAATCCCTGTACAGCTTTGCTGACGATTTTGCGCTACGGTTCCGAAAAAAAAGTTACCGTTTATTTTAATGATGGCAAAAGCCCAAAACAGCTAGATTTTAAAAGTTTTAAACAGAATTACACAATTGACCCCGCTGAGGCAAAACGCTTAGAAGAAGAAAAGAAACCAGCATTTCCAGATATCGATTGCGCCGTAGTAGAATATCCCTTACCTTTGCTGGAAAAAGGCATAGAAATAGTAGACAGTCCCGGACTGAACGATACAGAAGCCCGCAATGAATTATCTCTCGGTTACATCAACAACTGCCACGCTATTTTGTTTGTACTCAGGGCAACTCAGCCTTGCACAATGGGTGAAAGACGCTATCTAGAAAATTACATCAAAAATCGCGGCTTGAGCATTTTCTTTCTGATTAATGCTTGGGATCAGGTGCGAGAAAGTTTGATTGACCCGGACGATCCTGAAGAATTAGCAGAAGCAGAAGGGAAACTGCGGCGGGTTTTTCAAGCTAATTTGGCTGAATATTGTTTAACAGAAGGACACGATATTTACGACGAGCGAGTGTTTGCAATTACCTCAATTAAGGCGCTCAGGTTGCGGATGAAAAACCCGGATGCGGACTTGGCAGGAACTGGTTTTCCCGAGTTTATGGCGGCACTGAATACGTTTTTGACCCAGGAAAGGGCGATTTCAGAATTGCGTCCGGCGAGGACTCTGGCGCGTCAAATTTCTGCTCGCGTCCGCGAAGCTGTTGGGCGCAGACTACCATTACTCGATCGCGATGTCAATGAGTTGAAGGAAAAAATTAATTCAGTTGAGCCGGAGTTTAAAAAGCTGACTCAGATTCGCGATGAATTTCAACAAGAAATTATCGAAGTTAGAGATAGTAAATCGCGGGCGATCGCAGATTCTTTCCGCACCTACGTTCTCAAATTAGAAAATACCTTTGAAACAGACTTTTTGCGGTATCAACCGGAACTGAGATTTCTGGATTTCTTCAGCCAAGGCAAGCGAGAAGCTTTTGAAGCATCGCTCAGACAAGCATTAGAACAGTACATCAACGACAAATTAGCAGCTTGGACTCTCACGGCAGAACAAGAGATGAATTCAGCCTTTTCGCAGCTATCGCAAAGTGCGGCAAATTACGGAGCATCTTACACGAAAGTGACTGAAAAAATTACCGAAAAACTAACGGGTCAAAAAATACCAGCAGTAGTCAGTAACTCGAACGAAGATAACTCGCCAGCTTGGGCAAAATGGGCGATGGGATTGTTCTCGTTAACGACCGGAAATCTGGCAGGCGTAGCAATGGCAGGAGCGGGTTTTGACTGGAAAAATATCCTGCTAAATTTAATTACTGTGTTAAGCGTTAGTACGATTCTTGCTAGTTTGACGGGGATTGTTTTAGGGCCGCTGTACTTGGCTTTGTTGGGGTTGGGTGTTGGGGTTTTGCAAGCAGACGGAGCTCGCAAAGAGTTGGTGAAAGCGGCGAAAAAAGAGCTAGTGAAATATCTGCCGCAGGTGGCTCAAGAGCAGTGGCAGCCGATTCACGATGCTGTGAAAGAGTGTTTTGATGTTTACGGGCGAGAAGTGGGCGATCGCATGAATGCTGATATTAATTCTCGGAAAGCTGAGTTAGATAATTTGCTCAAACAAAAGGAATCTCGCGAGATTAATTGTCAGGCTGAATCGCAGCGGTTGAAAAAATTGGAGGCTGATGTTTCTGCCGAGTCGCAGAGTATTGAATCGCTATATCAATGTTTCCTAGCATCCGCTAAATGAAATAAAACAACAATATGCAACGACCCGAAATTTATCAAGACCTGACCGACTATCTCAAATCAGCACTCGGTATTCTCGAACTTGACAAAAACTCCCAACTGTATCGAGATACCACCTCAATCTGCAACTATCTCGCCAAACCAACTTTTCAAATTGCTGTCTTTGGCCCGTTTAATTACGGCAAGTCAACTTTGCTCAATGCAATGCTGGGAAATCGTACTTTGCCGATCGACCTTGTGCCCACTACAGGTGCTGCCATTTATGTCAACTACGGCGAGGAATTGCACGCAAAAATTACCCTGAAAGACGGCACGGAAATTAGCGAACCGGGGACTGATGTTTTGAAACGCTACGCCATCCTTGACGACGCCAGACAAATGCGGGATGATGTGGCCGCCGTGAATGTTTACTGTCCCCATCCATTCCTGCAAACCGGTGTGGAATTGCTGGATTTGCCGGGAACCAATGACCGCGAAGAACAGGATAATTTGGTTCGCGATAAATTGCTAACGGCTGATTTAGTTGTGCAGGTTTTAGATGCTCGGAAATTGATGACTTTAGGCGAACGGGAGAACTTGAGAGATTGGTTGAGCGATCGCAACATCAACACTGTACTCTTTGTTGCCAATTTTCTCAATCTACTCGAACCAGACGAGCAAAAACAAGTTTACAATCGCTTGTTGTTTGTTGCCGAAAGTTTTCGCTCGAACTTGCCGAACAATATCAGCAATATCTACCGCGTCGATGCTTTGCCGGCTTTGAGGGCGAGGCTGAAAGGAGATGTGGCGGCCGCCCAAACTACAGGAATTGCCGCGTTTGAATCGGCTTTGCAAAGTATTGTGGCAGCTCAACAGGAACAACTAACAGTTAAGTTGCCCAGAATTGAAGCTATAGCTACTAAAATTGGCCACTCTCTCCGAGCTAAAGCTGAAACTGTCACCGCAGAAATAGCCGCAGCTCAAAAAAAGCACAAAGACAAAATTGAAATTCAACAAAAAGCTGAAAAACTGATATCAAAAGGCTTTCAAGCCAGCGTTTCCGATTTCGAGATTTGGCTTTACCAGCCGACACTTTTGCAGCGGTATCAATCGGAAATGGCGCTGTCGCTCCAGGAAGGAAGTTTTGATGCGTGGAAGCTAAAATTTCAGCGAGAGGTCTTACATCAGCAGCAAACCATCGCAGAATGGGTAAATAAAGCTTGCGAATTCTTTGAGAAAGAACAGCCGATCGCACTTTTGATTTCCTTTCCTCCATCCCCGCAAGTCACCTTGCCGGAACCGCCGCCACCTCCACCTCAAAAGTCGATCGACAGCGAAGTGGCTCCAGTGGCGATCGCCACCGGCTTAGGTTGGCTGTTGGGCGGGCCTGTGGGAGCCGCAGTAGTCGGCGGTGCTAGCTATATTTTGAATAAAAGAACTGGGAATGAAAAGCCGCCTGAATCGTCCGAAGCTTATCTAAATCAAGTAACGGAAATTTGCAGCGAGGCTGCTAAAAACTATCTCGCTCGCTTTAGCACCGATACTTTTTCCATGCTGCAACACTACAAGGAAATCGCTGGAAAAGTTATCTGTTTTCAAGACAGCAAAGAGCCATTAAATATGAATGTTCAACAGTACCAGTTACAGTTAATAAATAATTTAATCGAGAACTTAGAAGCAGAATTGGACCGAATAAAAGTCATATAATTTTATATTATATATTACTTTCATTGCACTGTCAAATCATCAAGAACAGGCAAGATGCCTGTTCCACAAAAATTCAGCTTTATTGTGGGAAGAACAGGCAAGATGCCTGTTCCACAAAAATTCAGCTTTATTGTGGGAAGAACAGGCAAGATGCCTGTTCCACAAAAATTCAGCTTTATTGTGGGAAGAACAGGCAAGATGCCTGTTCCACAAAAATTCAGTTTTATTGTGGAACGGGCATCTTGCCCGTTCCTAAAAATAATGAAATATCGGATTTCTAATCAGTCACTGCTTTAACTTCCTTCAAATCACCAAATCTGTAATTAACGGCAAATGATCCGAACCGACATTGCGGCCAGTACGCATCTTCAAAACACCAATTTCTTTGCTGACTAGAAAGTGATCGATCGGAATATAAGCCAGCGGCATAAAAGTCGGCCAAGTCGGTAAAATGCCAAAGCCCGATCGCGCATTTCGCAAATTTCCGGTTTTTACCATATTTTTGTAGAATGGCGACCACATTGTGGTATTTAAATCCCCAACCACAATCACGGGATTTTTTAGTTGGGCTGCATACTCGCCGATGGCTGCTAGCTGTTCGTTGCGATTGATAAAACTGTGCTGTTTGATCGGCACAGTGGGATGAGCAAGAATCAAAGAAATGATTTTACCTTGAAATTTAACATCCGCCGACAAGCTCTTTCTTTGATTTGAAAAAGCTTTAACCGAAGAATTTTCTAAAGGCAGCCTGCTGTATATTGCACTGCCAAATCTCTCAGATTCTTGCTGGGTAGAAGAGTAAGGAAAAATTTCGCTTAAAACCGATAACTCTTTTGCCCAAGATGAGTTGACTTCTACAAAAACGGCGATATCCGGTTGTTCTGCTTTAACCAGCGATATCACCTCAGAATATCGCCGATTACTCCTTAAAACATTTGAATGCAAAATCCGCAAGTTGTGTCCGGGCGTTGCTCCTGCAAATGCTGGCCCTGGAAAGTACCAAGGAACAATTTCCGCCAAATTAATGATAATGCAAAATGCGCTCACCAGCAGCCATATTTTTTTTGAGCGCACGAGAGCGAAGAATATAAAAGTAGAGAAACCAACCAGCAGATATTGTAGTTTAAAATGAGAACTCAATTCAAAAAAAATGTTAAATTCTCCCAAATAACCGACTATTGACAATACTGCATTTACAGTTGCTGCGATAATAAACCATTTTAAAATTACGTGCTTTAAGCTAAGGTTTTTGTTGGGGATGCTGTGCATCACCGCCCATTTGAGCTTGATTTTAAGGTCGTTGGTAATCAGCAATTTATCAATTTCTTTTACCAGTTGTTCTGGCTGTTCCAACTCTCGCCGCTTTTGATAAAATCTCACCAGCAAGCTATCTACCACAAAATAACTAAAATAATTGGCAACAAATCCTGCAAATACCAACACACCTAAACCGATCAGCATACCAAAGGAACCGCCGACTTTGACCAAACCCGACCAAACGGCTGCGTCACCTGTTTTACCTGTAGCTAATATGGCTAAAAATAGCATTAAAGCAGGCAATCCGAGCGTGATTGTGTTTCTGATGATATAGTCCATTATACAATTTTAGATTTTAGATTTTAGATTTTAGATTGGGAATGAATCATGCAGTTTTTAGGGCAATGCACACCCCACCTATTGACTTAAAAGCGATTTTACAAAATCGGGCTAGTCCTTAAATTTCATAAATTTCTAACGGTAAATTGTCGGGATCTCGGAAAAATGTAAATCGTTTTTCGGTAATCTCGTCAAGGCGAATTTTTTCTACTTCTACTTGTTGAGATTTTAAGTAAGCAACTGATGCTTCTATGTCTTCAACTGCAAAAGCTAAATGTCTCAAACCGCAAGCTTCAGGATTGTTAACTCTTTCAGGAGGATGGGGAAATGAGAAAAGCTCGATGGTGTCGCCGTTTCCGACTCGCAAATCTAATTTGTAAGAATTCCTCTCGGTTCGGAAAGTTTCTTTGATAATGGAACATCCCAATACTTCTACATAAAAATTTTTCGATGCTTCGTAATCCGAGCAAATAATCGCCACATGATGTATTGCCTTTATTTTCATATTACAAAAGTTAGTTATTTGCGTTTTTCTGAGATGTTGCACCATTCTCAATAAGCTTTTTATGAACAGGCTTTCAGACCTGTGAAGCGAAGAGTGAATTTTCTCGCTTCACAGGCCCGAAAGCCTGTTCTTGAGAATGGTGCCAGATGTGAGGTTTTTTCCAATGCACAGCACGCTATTGACAATTATATTTGACGATCGCAGACTCGGCGAGAAACCCTGCTAAATTCAGCGCGTGAAGCGGAGCTATCCCGAAGGGAATCGCCCTTTATTTTCCCCCGCCAAAATCTTAATCTCAAAATTTCTGTAAAAAAAGTACCCTACTTTGATAAAATGAGAGTTTTGCAGTCAATCCCCCAATTTGCATCTCAGGAGACAAGCACTATGGCCCGTATGTATTACGACACCGACGCGAACCTAGACCTCTTAGCCAACAAAACGATTGCTATCATCGGCTACGGTTCCCAAGGACACGCCCACGCCCTTAACCTCAAAGACAGTGGCATGAATGTCGTTGTCGGTTTGTATCCCGGTAGCAAATCTGCAGCCAAAGCAACCGACGCGGGTTTAACAGTTCACCCGGTAGACAAAGCAGCCGCCGCTGCTGACTTCATCATGATTTTATTGCCCGATGAAGTTCAAAAAACTATTTACAAAGAACAAATCGAACCGAACCTTTCAGAAGGAAATGTTTTAGCATTTGCTCACGGTTTTAACATTCACTTCGGCCAAGTTGTTCCCCCTGCCAATGTAGACGTAGTAATGGTTGCGCCCAAAGGCCCCGGACACTTGGTGCGCCGGACTTACGAACAAGGGGAAGGCGTTCCGAGTTTGTTTGCAGTATATCAAGATGCTTCCGGTCAAGCGCGCGATCGGGCAATGGCCTATGCTAAAGGAATCGGCGGCACCAGAGCCGGCATCCTGGAAACCACTTTCCGCGAAGAAACAGAAACTGATCTTTTTGGCGAACAAGTAGTTTTGTGCGGCGGTTTGAGCGCCTTAATTAAAGCTGGATTTGAAACTTTAGTTGACGCCGGATACCAACCGGAATTAGCTTATTTTGAATGTTTGCACGAAGTTAAACTTATCGTTGACTTAGTAGTAGAAGGAGGCCTCGCCAAAATGCGCGACAGCATCTCCAATACCGCAGAATACGGCGATTTAACTCGCGGCCCCCGCATCGTCACGGATCAAACCCGCGCCGAAATGCGCAAAATTCTCAGCGAAATTCAATCCGGTCAATTTGCCCGCGAATTCGTTCTGGAAAACCAAGCCGGCAAACCGGGCTTTACCTCCATGCGCCGTCAGGAAGCAGAACATCCTATTGAAGAAGTTGGTAAAGATTTGCGAGCTATGTTTAGCTGGTTGAAAAAGCAGGCTTAATCAATTTTAGATTTTAGATTTTAGATTTTAAATGGGAGTACAAATCTAAAACAGTCTGGACGCCTATCCTCTATCTGTAGGGTGTGCAATGCACACCTTACGGCTGGGAGGAAAATCTAAAATCTCAAGTTTAATCGATTTGAGATTGGAGGAAAAATCTCAAATGTACAATCTCAAATCCTCATGTTTGGTTGTGGTTCCCTTAACCCAACCTACAAGAAAATGGCTAGGTGTTATTAGAGAAACCGGGTTTCTCGCGGGTAGCTCAAAACTATCGACTGGGACTAGGACTTTTTTGCAATTTATCAATATCCTGTTGCCTTTTCTCGTTGAAATCTCTCGGTCTCAACCAATCTGGCCACAACCCGACGAAGAACTTTCGACTGGCCACGCTAGTATCTCTTACAGGTTTGGGCAGAAAAGTTAAAGTGTCACCGTAAAGGGTAAACAGGGCTGCAAACAGCAGCAACAGCGGGATAAGATTTTTTTTAGGCATCGCAGTTTGGGAGTAGAGTTTGTGGAAGCAGTTTGTTATATTTTGCCCTTGCACGGACAAAAAATATCAGTAACAGCTTTAGAAGAAAAATACACCCTTCGGGGCGAAGCAGCCGCGCAGAGAAAAGGAAAGGCTGCTAGTCACAATATGATTTCCCGTCGAACTACCACTACAAACACTTTTATTATAGGTGTTCCAGCGGACATCAGATTATTAGCTAATGACTAATAGCGGTAAGGTACGCACTTCGCACCCTACACAATTATCAGTCCTGGACGCAAAAACCCGGTCTCTGCACGTAATTTGGTCACATACGCTCGCTCGCGACAAGGAGAAACCGGGTTTTTTAGGGAAGCGTGCGCCCAGGAATGATTATGTTCTAGGTCGAGAACTGTACAAGATACTATGTTTTTTTAGCGCTTACCTACTTAATGAGTAATGACTACTTATTCCGTTGAATAAAAGTTTGCACTATTGCATTAGTTTCCGGGGAAATTTCTGTTACCAGCCGCACCGGGATTGCCAATGTTGAAGCAAATTGCGCGTATTCTGGCGTAAGAAAAACAGCATATTTGTCAGCTTCGGCAGTTAGTTGAGCGGCCGCGGCCAAAGTTACAGCTTTAATATAATTGCGTATGCTAACAGCTTGGTCGCCCACAACTTCATCGCCGCTAATTACTGTGTTCGGCCTGCGAACTTGGTCTAAAGTTGTACTGGGATCTTTGACGCTTAAGTGGGTGCCTCCTACAAAACCGACTAGCCATTTGGGAGATGGAATCTTTGGGAATCCGGCAATTTGTTCTGCTAAGGCGGGAGTGGTTTTGTCCGCAGAAGATGCTACTATTAATGTGGGAATTTGAATGGAACTCAAACCCGTTTCTCCAAATAGTAATGATGCGATCGGATTCATGGCGATCGCCCTTTTAATCCTCGCATCTCGCAATTGATACCGTTCTTCCGGCAATCCGGCCGCCGCGCACTGAATGCCTTCGCCCAAGCTGAACCCAATCAAATCCCCCTGACACCTTTGTTTGAGTCGGCTCAATTGCAGTTCGGCGCCCGCCAAGGACAAGGCTGTAGCGCCGCCAAAGGAATAACCAACGATCACCGATCGGTCGATCGCGATTTTCCCCTGCAAATTATCATCAGTTTGGTTCAATTTTGTCAGTTCGTCGAGTACAAAACTGATGTCTTTGGGACGGTCTAAAAACTCTTGAGGAGCTAGCAAGGGAGACTTACCCGCGATCGCAGCATTAGTATTCGTTTCATTGCTTCCCGGATGTTCTAAAGCTGCTACCACATAGCCGTGAGACGCCAAATGCTCGGCTAAGTAGCGCAAATCCGTGCGGACAGAACCCAACCCGTGAGAAAAGACGATCGTCGGTTTGTCGGCTGTCGCAGCTTTCGACCAATACACGTCAACTGGAATGCGCCGATTGCGGGCGCTATCGTTCAAATCTAGTGCGAGTACCCGGATGGAATTAGGGCCTGCTTGGGTTGGATCGAAAGGCAGGTTAAACGCGGGTTTAACCGCTGCTAACTGAGGCGCGATCGCCGCCATAAAGCGCTGAGTTTGCCAAAAACTTGCGTTCATATTTCCCAAAACTGCGAAAGCTCGATCGAGATCCACCACCACCGGCGAACTCGGATAAGATTCAAGGAAACTCAATACCGATAAGCCTTCCGGCGCGTTCGCTCCCTGCACCAAAGCCGCTCGCAGCGCTTCCACACCCGCACCGTCGCGCCTGGGTATGACAGTAGTCAAATCCGTCAGGATGGCAGTGCCGATGCCAGTATTTAGCAAGTTGCTCAGGCCGACTACATTTAGGGGAATTTTCGCTTGCAGCGCCCGAAAGATTTTACTGCGCTGTTCGTCAGACAGGAGATTGGCATAAGCTTGCAGTTTGGCGGGGACTTTTCCTGTTTCTGCGAGTTCGCGCAAATCCGCAACCGATATTGACGATTCTAAAATACCTTTGCGGACAACAACCGTTTGTGCAGCTTTTACAGAGGATGTCGCGCCGCTGAAAGGATTAATCGAAATCGAACCCAAAACACTCGCCACTGAAGAAAACCATCTGAAATTTGGTCTGATGCTCATTTTTACCTTATTGAACTATGAGGGGGTAGATCACCATATTCTCAAAATTCTCCCAGATACCGAGATATTGTCCTAGATGCCGAGAAATTGCCTCCATCGGAGTGCGATCGGCAAGGCCTCTACGCATATTTACTTGCCGATCGCACATTCCGTACCTAAGTACACTTCTTGTGCGGGTGCTAATGATGATGAGTTGAAGGATTTTTTAATCTGCAGGTCAACAAATACAAACTTCGCGAGTGAAAAGAGCGATCTAGTGTATTTCCCAACCCCGCCAAAGAGCAGAAATTTAGCTAGCCATTCTGTTGGATTAGGATTAAATATAAGACTTACACAATTGTCACAAATAGGGCTTAAATTTTAGGTATGTAGTTGGGCTTGTCCGCTCTTAAGCTGTCGCGCATTTAAATTGTATATTCTCTGCGGGCTGGACACCTCACAAAACTTGATTTTTTTTAGACATACAATTTAAATGCCGCCACAGCTTAGTTAGAAAAGAAAGAGCGAGTCGAGCGCAAAGACATACCTTTGTTTAAGGTGCCAGTTGGCTTTATTCCTAAAATATTAACCGCAGATGAATGCAGATTCATAACATCATCGGCGGTTAAAATCTTCCTCAACCCACATTCCGCACCCTCAACTGGCACACACGCAGTTGGGGTGCTCCGTCCGAGTCTCTCGTCCGAGATAATAATCAAAAATACCCGCGACCTGTTGGGTCACAATCGCATCGACCTGTTGGGGCAAGTTGAAAATTAACTGCTTTCGGGCAAATCCTAGATTCTCGATATCTAACAACACCTTCATCCGTCATAATTAACTATTAATCGACAGCAGATATTTCCAGCAGCCTGATAATTACACATCACTACTGAATCAAATATTTATGAAATTTCTGTCAGTTTTGCTCATCAAACAAACTGCTCGATCTCAGATTAATAAATAATAAGACTTACAGGAGAGCGGCAGCAAGTTCAATATAGCCATTCGCTCGGCTGTTAAATTAGAAATTTGTTGAATCCCTTGTAGGCTCACCAGATGAATTGATTGAAATATCTGGCAAATCCAACGGAGCGTCGGTCGATTAGTTTGTTTGCCCAACTGATTTTTCAATTGGGAATTAGTGCGTTGCAAACTGTGACGCAGTAACCTTTGACCTAAAGTATAGACTAACAAACACAAACCCATTACCAATGCCAAAGCTTCGATTCTTTCCGGCGACTTGAGAAATACACTGTCCGTAAAAAAACAGCGGATCTTTCAAGAACCCAAACCCTCTTTCTGCTGACTGCTGTTCTTTGTATTTCACAATCATATCGTCAGGCTCTAATTGCTGAGTTTCCAGCACATTAGTGGCGAGAATAAACCTGCCACAGGCTTTGGTTTCTTTGGCGATCGCACCTGTATCTGGTTCCAGTTTTGCTTGAACTTTAAATCTCTGTTTCGAGCTGGATTTCTCGCGAGCATTTGGATCGTTAGTATTAGTCTTTACTGTAATTTCTTTGCTACTAACTTGGGTGATATTGTAAAATTTTAGTTGTTTGGATAAGCGATGAGCTGCGGCGGCAGCGTCGGCGGCACAAGCAAATTCAATTTTTGAGAGTTCTTGCAGTTTATTCTCAGCTTCAGCCTGGGCTTTTTTGAGTTTTTTTTCGAGTTTTTGTCGGTCTGAATCGCGTCGCAAACTGCTCTCTACTACTAGCCATCTTTGTTCAATTCCACCATAATTACTTTTGTGTTCTGACCAGCTATATCCACTCACAGAACTGGGGGTAAATTCTGCTTCATTTAACTGAGATACCAGTTGCTGCGCTTGCTTGATACTCAACGGTACGCGGGTTAACCATCTTAAATTGGTTAACATTTCTAAGTTAGGAGCTGAATATAATGCACTATCTGCAACCATTAAACTGTCAAGGTTTAACTGTTGTTTAAACTCCTGACAAATTGATGCGAATATGGCTCGATCTGATTCATTTCCCGAACCCACCCGTAAAAATAGCGGTACATCTCCATCGCTACTACAAATTAAATCTAAAATGAATTGTTTTAAGTCGGGTCTGCGATCGCGGGAGTAGCCGTAGGTAATCTTAATTGGCACGGCAGATGACACGGGTTTAGTTGACTCGCTATCTTCGCTATCTTCGCTATCTAGCGCCGTTTCTGGCTCGATAACAGATACAGATGGTAGCTCGGATTCGTATTTGCCATGCAGGTGAAAGGAAGTTGAATCTAAATGGGATGTCTCTGTATCGAGCTCAAATTTTTGAGCTGCTGAAGCGGCAATAGTTGTAAATATTTGGCTGCTGCCTGCTAAATATAGCTTGTCTAATACTCTACCTAAACGGTATTCATTCAGGTGTGATGCTTGAATACCTTCACCCATTAAATGTTCGAGCGCTTTGCCTTCAAAAAATTTAGGAAATAAGTATAATGGAGCGGAAACAAGCCCTAACCCATTGATAATCATTGCTTTGACTGCTAGACCTGGACTGACAATCTCACCCGGTTGTTCCCCTACTAACTCATTGATTTTTTGGACAATTTCTATTTCATCAACTAGACCTGCTATTAAACCAAGATGGTCGAGGTTAGAGACGGCGAGTTCAGTTGCTTGATGCACGGGTTTCATTCGATCGAGCGAATTGTTTGCTACTTGAGTTTAGACTATTTTTATCCTCCGCGTCGCACGGGGGATAATTGGTTTTTGTTGTTAATTTACACGCTCGTACATTTTCCAACTGAATCGATCGCTTGCTCGATCACCTGACACGGCAGGCGAGAGTATTTCTACTCATCTAGAGCCGACTGATCGACTCGGACGGGGCACCCCAACTGCGTGTGTGCCAGTTGAGGGTGCGGAATGTGGGCCTCAAGATACAGGAAAATAAACAACAAGCATCGAAATATTTTGGTGAGTCCTGGCGATCGCTTCCGGTTCCTTGAGAGTTCCCGGTTTTTCCCACAAATTTTGTTGCTGAGAAATTGTTGTTAAAATCAGCAAATCGTGTTCTAACAAATTCTGGGAAACTAGCTTGATAAAATTTCCCCGCACCCGATTTACTGGTATCTCAGAAAGAATTTCCACCTCCGCCGCACTTTTGTTGCTTTGTTCCCGTTTTGTCGCCACCAACAACACTTGCAAACTCGCCTTGAGTTCCTCGGCTAAACTCTTAGCAATATCCACGGTTTCCTGAAATCCAAACTGCGTCAACTCGCCCTCAGTTACTGCCACAATAACTCTGGCTGTATTCTGGAGAGGATTGGGAAATCGAGCAATCAGTACGGGTACGGGCGATCGCCTTACCACATTGTCAATGATGCTGCCAAAAAAATTGTCGCGAGTCGTGGAAAATCCCTTCCAACCGCAAACTATTAAACTAGCCTCGCGTTCGGTTGCACTCCGCAGGATTCCGCGATCGATCGCATCATCTATCCTCGCGATCGGTTCAACCGCACAAGCAGCCGCATGGGCGACAGTTTCCGCAGCCGTCAAAAGTTGAGTTTGCTGCATTTTATCTGCGGGCGAAATTGCTTCGCCGCGATCGGACAAAATATGCAGCGGCAGCAAAGTTCCCTGAGATGTTTTTGCTAAAATCAAAGCCAAACGCAGCAAATTATCTTCCGTATTCGGATTGGCAACAGGCACTAAAACTCGCTCTCCCCCTAAATGCTTTCTCGAAGTAGCAGCCGGCAAACTCGACCCCGGCTGCTGCATTTCTTGACCCCACCGAGATACAATCCAAGGAGAAGCCACACAAGTTACTAAAATCATGGCAATGATGCCGTTCACCGTTACGCGATCGACCAATTTAATGTCAAAAGCAACCGTAATCGCCGCCAAAGTAGAAGCAGCTTGAGCAACAGAAAGACCGAACATTACCATAATGCTGGGAAACTCAAAACGAAATAATTTCCCCGGTAGCCAAGCTGCCAAAAACTTGCTCACCACCTCAGCTAAAATCATCACCGCCGCCACCAACAAAGACTGCGGCTGCTTTACCAAAATTAGCGGGTCAATTAACATCCCCACAGAAATCAGAAAAAACGGCACAAACAGCGTATTGCCAATAAACTCAATTCGATTCATCAGGGGACTCATTTTGGGAATCAGTTGAGTAATGGCAATTCCCGATAAAAATGCACCAATAATTGCCTCGATTTCAATTATTTCTGCTGCATAAGAAACTAGAAACAGGGTGGCCAATACAAATATAAATTCGGCATTTTCGTCGTGTCCGAATTTCTTAAAAAACCAGCGACCGATTTTGGGAACCCCCCACAAAGTAGCAAAAGTGTAGATAGCAAGAGATGGAATGAGAAACAGCCAAAATTCGAGAGTGAGATTTCCTTTGTAAGCTTTGACAACAATTGCCAGCACCAACAGTCCCAACACATTCGTAATTAAAGTCCCGCCCAAAGTTGCAGTAACAGTCTGAGTTCGCATCAAGCCCAATTTTGTGAGAATTGGCAGCGCTAAAAGCGTGTGCGTAGCGAAACAAGAAGCGACTAAAATTGCAGCCAGCCAGCTATACCCCAACAGCAGCATCGCTCCCGTCCCCAATATCATCGGCAGCGAAAAAGTAGCCAGCCCAAATACAACAGCTTTGTCCGCATTGAGTTTTAGGTCGTCGAGGCTAGTTTCCAGTCCCGCTAGGAACATCAAAAACAGCAATCCTACAGTACCTAACAAAACAATAGTAGCGTCCCGTTGCAGCAAATTGAGACCGTTGGGCCCGACAATTACGCCAGCAATAATTAAACCGACTATTCCCGGTAGTCGCAAGCGCTCAAATACCAGCGGCGCGATTAGCATGATTGCTAAAAGAACTAGAAAAACGGGAACGGGAGCGGTAATCGGGCCGGAAGTTAACATGAATTTCACCATAAATATTGGCAGCGAACTGCTATTATTTTTAAAATAAAATAATCAAAATATCTATCAATCTAAAGAGGTATTCTCAATTAATTACAGCGTAATTGGTAATAAGTAGGACTGGGCGGTAGCAACTCGGTTTATTGGTAAAATATGGGTTGAATGACTAGAAATTTCTGCAAAAAACCGGATTTCTAGTTCCCCGCGCACAAGTCCTGATTTGACATACCCCTAAAAAAGGAAGACGTGCTTTTATCCCTTGCTCTTCCCTATTTAAAATCTAAAACCGGGAAAGGTTTCGCCGCTTCCATCTGCGCCGCTAAAGCAATTAAACTTGCTTCCGCAGCCGGTCGCCCGATAATTTGAATTCCCACGGGCAAACCGTTGTTATCTAAAATAGCAGGCAGTGCGATCGCAGGCAAGCCGCTAGCATTAAACGGCGGACAAGGAGCAATCCAATTAACGATCCGCTGCAAAGTTTCTTCAAAACTCAAATCCGCCCACTCCCCAACCCGGATTGGCGAGTGCATATAAGTGGGCAAAACTAACACATCAAATTTTTCAAAGAATCCTACAATCCGCCGTGAAATCACCTGCATTTGATTTACCGCCCGCAAATATTCCCCAGCCGAAATAGTTCTTTCTAACAGCCAGCGATTCATCGGTTCCAAAGCAGGGCCTGGAATGCCGCTTGCAGCCGCCCCCGACTGCCAAATTGCGATAAACGGTTCGATTAAACCCGTAAAATCCGGGCATCCAGGTTCGACATCATGACCCAAATCTGTCAATAATTTTACTGTTTCGAGTACCGCTTGCTGACAGGTAGCCGAAGCCTCGCCCACAGGGGAAATAGTCGTAGAAAACGCAATTCGCAGTTTGCCCGACTCTTGACGGGAAGCCTCTAAAAACGTCGGATTTGAATCTGGTAGCCAGTACGGATCGCCTGTTGTGTAGCCTGACATCACGTCCAAAAGTGCGGCGGCGTCAGCTACAGTCCGCGCCAAGGGGCCGTTTGCCGAAATGCCGCTGAGGTAATCTCCGACAGGTGCCCAGGAAACTCGCCCCCGCGACGGTTTAATGCCCACTAAACCGCAGCAGGAAGCTGGGCCTCGAATCGAACCGCCGCCGTCTGAACCTTGGGCGATCGCGCACAAACCCGCTGCTACAGCGGCCGCTGAGCCTCCGCTGGAACCTCCGGGCGTATAGTCTAAATTCCAGGGATTGCGGGCTGGCGGGAAACCTTCTGGTTCGGTGTAAGGTAATGAGCCAATTTGAGAGGTGGCTGTTTTGCCCAGAATGTTAAATCCCGCTGCTTTGATCCGCCATACTACTGACTCGTCGTAGGCAGAGATGTTACCCAGCAAAGCCTGAGTGCCGTAAGTACAGGGAAGGCCGGTAACTGGTGTCAAGTCTTTAATGGCGATCGGCACTCCGAAAAAAGGTGGCAATTCCTGTGGCTTGTTTAAGCCAGCTAGTTTTTCGGTTTGAGATTTAGCCAGGGCGATCGCCCGCTCGGCCGTTACAGTAAAATAACTGCCAAGCTCGGGGTTTAATCGCTCGATCCGTTCCAAGTAGAGATTGACAATTTCTAAAGGCGACACTTCCAGGGTGCGGATCGACTCCGCCAACTCCAAAGCTGGAGTAAAAGCCCGATCGACAAAATTCATCCGTTTAAGTCCTTAATCTTTGGCTAAAGTAGCAATTTATACTGCTTGCTTGCGGAAAACTCTTTTCCTTAAAAAAAATTATACAAAAATGTGGAGAATCCATATTAGGGGGTATATCGAGAGCGATCGCATCCTCCAATTGGCAGAATATTTCCTTAGTATTGCAGCACTACGACCCCCTCTTAGGATAGACTTAGTACAACAGTTAAGCTATTGTGCAAGAGGCGCACAATAGCGATCGGCATTGTTCAACTCCCACAAATCATCTGTTCGAGTCAGCCTTCTCACCAACTTAAGGTAGCGCATATGACACAACAGCATCCGCCAGCTCCTCGCCCGCCCGTACCCGGAGCCCCCCCACCGCCAGGAATGCCCCGCCCTCCAGCTCCCGGAATGCCCCCCAGAGCAGCAGGAATGCCACCAGCACCGCCCCCGGCACCAGCACCAGCAGCGCCACCGGCACCAGCGCCACAATCCTTCGCCACACCTAAAGGCCCGAGCACTAGCAGCGGCGGGGCTCCCACTTTGAAAGAGCTAGTCCTCCGAGCCAAAGATGAAGGAGTATCCGACCTTCACCTCGGAGTAAACGAAGTTCCCCGCTTCCGCACCCGTGGCGAGATTGCCGACATCGGCTATCCACCGACGGATTTAGATACGTTTTTTGGCTGGCTGCGCGAGTGCATGAGCGATGAAGAAATTGAAATTTTCCAAAAAACCCTAGACTTTGACGGCGCTTTCGACTTCGGGTTCGTCCGGATTCGGATCAGTTGCATGGACTCCTTGGCCGGGCCGGCAATGGTGCTGCGGCTAATTCCTTCCAAAATAATGACACTGGAGGAATTGAAACTGCCGGAGGTCTTTAAGAAAATATGCGGCTACCACAAAGGGCTGATTTTGGTGACTGGCCCGACAGGTTCGGGTAAGTCTACCACCTTGGCTGCCATGATCGACTACATCAATAAGCATAAAGCCTACAATATCATCACGATCGAAGACCCGGTAGAATTCGTACACGAAAGCAAAAAATCCTTGATCAAGCACCGGGAAGTCGGCAGGCACACCCTCAAGTTTATGAACGCTCTCAAAGGCGCTCTGCGGCAAGACCCGGACATGATGCTAGTAGGAGAAATTCGGGACAGAGAGACGGTGGAAATTGCCCTCAAAGCCTCTCAAACCGGTCACTTAGTTGCAGGAACCCTGCACACCAACAGTGCGATTAAAACCCTGAACCGGATTCTTGATATGTTCGGGCCCGAAGAACAGGAAGCCATACGGGTTTCCATTTCCGAATCCCTAGTGGCGATTATTGCTCAACTGCTGTGCAAAACCACAGACGGGAAGCGGGCTGCTTTCCACGACGTTTTGATCAATACCGACGTGGTTAAGGAATACATTCTGAAGGGCCAGAATGAGGAAATCAATCAAATTATGATCAAAGATACTTATGAAGGCATGACGACGATGAATAAGTCGCTCTACGGTCTTTATCAAGAAGGTCGGATTACTGAAGAACTTTGTGTAGAGAACTCGCCGTTCCCGAACGAAATGGCTCAGATGCTCCGAGGTCGAGTTTAAAGGTCGAGTGTTAACAGTTAGCAGTTAAAAGTTAACTGTTAACTGTTAACTTTTATTGGTGTACTGAATTGAAAGTCGATCGCCCGATTTTGCCAGAAATTTTCAAAGGCATTGCGCTGTTTACGCCAGGGGGAGACTTAATCTATTGCATAGATCCCCGCAAGCAAACTCGGTGGCATTTGCAGTTGTGCGTAGCTCTACAGGAGATCCTCGGTTTGTCGGAACCCCCGCATTTTCTGATACCTTGCTACACGGCAACCGTTGACTGCTGGCTCGATCCAGGCGATCGGCAGGTGCGGCTTGCTGCCGAGGCTTACCCCCCCGTGCTGCGACATCAAACGCTGCTGAACGCCATTTTTGGGACGGGCGACTTAGTGTGGCATCCCCGGAGCGAAGAAATGTGCGAACCGATGGCGATTGCTACTTATCACGAACAATTCCCCGAACTTTGGGAAAATCACGACTTAGTTGTACAGTATGCCAGTCCCGAAGCTCGATCGGACTGGAGCAGTTCGATATTACCTCCCTTGGGCTTTCCGCAATCGCAGCAGACTCGGCTTCCCAAACCAACAGCACTAACCCCGCCGCCACAAACTCAAGGCTACGTTTTGCGTCTGTTTGTTTCCGGCAGCAACCCCAGCACCGAACGCACCCTCGAAACTTTACACCAGTTCTTAGAGAAATGCCTCGATCGTCCCTACACTTTAAAAGTAATTGATGTTTTGAAACATCCAGACCAAGCTGAGGCAGATCAGATTTCAGCAACTCCTACTTTGATCAAAATCTGGCCGAAACCCGTGCGGCGAATTGTCGGCGAATTGAATGATGATGAAAAAATAGTGCGGTTGCTGAGCTATTCGGAATTTTAGATGGGGGCGAGGATTTTTGCCATTATTTAATACGGGCGATCGCGGTTTTAGTAGCGATGGAATTAACAACATTTAGTAATTCAGTCCGGGACGCAAAAAGTGGTTTGAAGTTCTACTTATATCGGTCAGGTGTTCTTGGGCCGTACACGTAAATATAGAAGTTCTCCATCCAGGAGGGAATTGCGGGTGAGGCACTGCACTCACCGCGAATAATAATTAGGGTAACTTACTTGGCTTGAAAATTGTGGTAAGGTGCGCCCAAGAGCACCCTACCTTCCCGCAATTAATCTGGCAATCAGTAGAATTGATAACCCTGGCTAATGGGAAAAAGGTCGATCGGCTCAATCAGGAAGACAAACCTCCGGAGGGCACAAACTGGGGAAATTCAAAGTTGTGACTTCCAGCGTATCCAACTCAACTCGCCGAATTACATGATTGTTCGTATCAGCAACAAACAAATGAGGCCCGATCGCACTCAACCCTGAAGGTTCAAAAAATCGAGCCTTGAGACCTTTAGCATCAACCAAACCCGCTGTACCGTCTCCAATCATTGTTCTGCACGTACCGCCCCGGTGGTCGATCCGCTTAATTTTATGATTGTAAGTATCAGCCACCCAGAGGTAATTTTGAGCGTATTCAACACCCAAACAGTGCTGCAACCTTACCTGATCGGCGCGACCATCTTTATCCCCAAAACCAAACAATTCACCGCTACCGCAGACAGTCCGCACCTTCGGGTCTTCATCAATACCAACAGCGCGAATCGAACTAATTTCGCTGTCGGCAACAAACAACTCCGATCGATCCGTAGCCAGCCCGCTGGGCTGAGAAAAAGCAGATTCTGCAAGATTCCCGTCCACACAGGATTCTCGACCAATACCCGCATAAGTGCCGATCGTACCAGTGTCTAACTGCATTTCCCAAATTTGGTGGGAACCCGCCATTGCAATAAAAAGTCTATTTCCAACTCTTTCTAAATCCCAAGGCGAATTCAATTGCGTTTCTAAACCCTTGCCGCTGCGGGGTGAAATTTCGTGACTTTGTTCGCCGGTACCAGCAACAGTTTCCACCCGTTGAGTCGTAAAATCAATCTTTCTGAGAGCATGATTTTCCGTATCAGCCACATATAGAATTTGACTTTCTGCATCAAAAGCCATACCTTGAGGTGCAAAAAACTCAGCCTCTTCAAAGTCCCCATCAGTTAAACCCGGTTTGCCGCTACCGATGACGTGCAGCACCTCACCTTCGAGGGTGCTGACAACAATCCTATTGTGGCCAGAATCGGCAATAAACAAGCAAGAACCGACTAAGTTTTGTATGACTGAATTAGCAGGCCCGGGCAATACAGTTTCATCTACAAATTCATTTTCCTGACTCATTTCGCCCAAAAGCGCGACCTGTTGGTGAAGATGTTTTGCCTCCGTTGCAGCGATCGCAAATGCCAGCACTTTACCGGGAAAAGCCAGCGGTGTTGATACAGGTTTGCGCTGTTTTTCTAAGCTAAAACTGAGTTGTTTAAACTTGAGTGCATTTTTATCTTTGTATTCAGCAATTAACTTGCCAACTAACTCGTCAAGTGCTTCTCTATTGCCTTCGCCGGAAACAAAGCCAACGACATAACTTTCAGGATCGATCACCATTAAAGTCGGCCAAGCGCGAACCGCGTAGCTTTGCCAAACTTTCATGCCGCTGTCAACAATTACAGGATGTTCGATATCGTAGCGCAGGATAGCTTGGCGGATGTTTTCTACTTCTTTTTCGTTTTCAAATTTAGCCGAGTGAACGCCGATAACCGTGAGGGAATCTTTATATTTTTGTTCGAGGTATTTTAAGTCGGGCAGGACGTGCAAGCAGTTGATGCAGCAGTACGTCCAGAAGTCGAGGAGGACGACGCGCCCTTTTAAGGATTCAATGGATAAAGGTTTTTCGGTATTCAGCCAGGGGTAGTTTCCGGGGAATTCTGGTGCTCTGACGCGGGGCATGGCATCTCCTGGGTAGGATGTGAATGATTTTTTTACTTCTTTAATTTAGCGGGAAGTTTAGCGGCATGGGGAAAAAGCGGGTTAAACAATGGCTTGTGGTACAGGTCGGAGTGCCTGTACCACAAGAGGGGGCGAGGGGTGCGATCGGGTCTCACTGTCCTTGTTGCGTATAAATACTCAAATAATCCCTCGGTAAGTAACATCTAAAAATCTTAGCCAAGATGCTTGACATCTCTGGCTGGCCAGTTTAAGCTATGTCTATTAATCTTAGCCAAGGTTTTTAGGAAGCAGCCCATGTCTAAAATTATCTACGATATTATTCAGCGTTTTGAGGTAGAAGACGGCGTACCCCGCCTGATTTCAACCAATATTCAAGTGATTGAAGGTGGCGAAGATTTAATGTCTTCGGCTGCAACTTTACTCAAGCAAATGGGCTTCTATGACAAGTTTGAGGAAAAGCGAACATCTCAATATATAGGGTACAGACTTAAAAATCCCGGGAAAGGAGATAAGCGTTATCAACTTGTTTTAGCTCAGCGGAAAGAGGATTTGTGTATTTGTGTACCTCAAAAAATTTTAGAAAAACACATCTTAGAAATAAACTTCTATAACTTTGTGGGTAACTACAGTGATATCGATTATGAAATGATAGTTGTGTGTCGTTTGTGGGTTTTACCTAGTCAAAAAGAAAAATTTTTAAACACCATCAAATATAGAAATGAATTAAGCCACATGATTTCTACCAATAAAGTAGCAGGAAATACAGGTTTAAAACATCCCTATAAAAGTAGCGAATACATTCAATATCTCGCCGATTTTAGCATAGATACTGCTAATTTAGCCGACAATAAAACTTATGTCTTGTTAAGTAGCGATAAACTGTTTCCTTATACATGGCAAGCATCTATAAATTGTCCCGAAGTTCTTAAAGAATTCATCAGTTACTTTGGTAAAGTCATAATGGAGCAAAACTAATGTCTGTAAAAGCCAAAAGACTTGTCAACCCTTACGAAGAAAGAATGCTCGAATTTCTTCATACCTGTGTAGACAACAACTATAAAATTCATACACAGGTTAGCTTGTCCCAAATTTGCGAACAAGTCAGCAACCTTGACTGGGAACTCAAAAAGTTTTTATTTAGCCCCAGTGCTGTGGATGCTCTAATCACAGACTTGAACTACAATCCTTGCCTAGTAGTAGAGTTTCAGTCTCAATACCACGATAGCCCAGAAGCGAGAGAGCGCGATCGCAAAAAAGCCACTTTACTTGAGTTTGCCAAAGTTCCCTTAATTTACTCGCGGGTAAAAGACTGTGGTTTATTATATCTCTCCTCTCAAAATGAGGAAGTAGTTTACAATTTATACACAGGACTAAACAGGGAAAAGGCCCAAGCGCTAATCAGACAGTATTCCAAGGAATCAGCCGCGCCTCAAGTTCAGCTTATAGGTTGGTAACATACCTTATGAGAATTTTGATTCTGCTCAAATCTACCGGGCGATTGGAAATCGCGACTACACACACAAAACCCGCCTGCGCGCGTTCTCAAGAGTCGGCGCAGGCGGACTTCGTTTGTGTAGGCGCAGTTTAAACCGCCGTTTTTTCTCCTAACAGCAACCGCCGCCGTTATAATGCCAAGTCGAATCAGTAATCAACACCCGATCCGGCATTAATCCCCCCAACTTCCCAGCAGTTTTATCGCACACCGCCGCCGGCACGCCCCGCTGCAAAACGTGACCCGCCCCGTCATCAAACAGCTCTTCAGACCCCGTATAAATCGCCGTCTTGCCAGTGAAAATGCAAGCTCCGTCATCCGGTACATCCACTTTGAAAGACACCGAATCCAGGCTTTCTAACAGCAAATCTGCATCCAATTGATAATTGTGTTTGTCCAGCAATCGGTAAGGACGGCGCGCCCGCACTTCGACTTGCCCAAAACCTACGTCTACAAGGTGTTGAACGTATTCTGCGTATGTCAGAGCACCGGACAAACACAGCGCCCGCAAGCGTTCGTCTTGCTTCAAATGTTGGGGAACTGGCCGAGTTGCGATCGGATCGCTCATCAACAATCTGCCACCCGGTTTTAACACCCGATAAGTCTCTTTTAATGCTTTAGCTAAATCCGCTGGTTCAAAGATATTAAACAAGCAGTTTTGGGCGACAACATCTACAGAAGCATCCGGCACCGGCAACGCAAAAGCATCGCCTTCACAAATTTCTACAAAACTCGCATCAAACCAATCATTTTCGTGGGCGGCAATTTGCAAGTTTCGTGCAGCCGCCTCTCGCATTGCTGGAACCGGATCGACGGCAATAATCGCTCCTTCGTGTCTAGAAAAATATGCAAATTGTAGTGCTTCCAAGCCGCCGCCGACGCCTACATAAAGCACGAAGGGATTGCCGACGAGTTCGGCGGCGTGAACGGTTGTGCCGCAGCCGTAATTCATTTCTTGCATTTGTTGGGGAATTTTTAATCCTGGCAATTGCAAGGGACTGCTTTGGACGCAGCAAAGTCCGAGTTGGGGTGTTTCGGCAACATCGCTGTAGAATTTGGCTGCTGTTTCGAGGTAGGTCATTTTTTAGTGTCCTAATTTTTGATTTTTGACCGCAGATGGAGCACGGGCGTCCCGCCCGTGCCACGAAGCCCAGAAGGTTTTTGTTAGGTGGCAAATTCGACTTTTTGTTCGGATTTGGGCTGATTTTCTGGTTCGGAAACTGTTGTTTCGGGAGGGGCTAATTCGCTGGTTGGTTGGCTAGGAGTTTCAGTGGCAACTGGTGGCGTTGGCGGTACAAGATTGGGAGACGGTTCTGCTGGGTTCGCGGGAGCGATTACTTTTGGTACTGGAGCTTTTTCTGTTATTTCTGGCAGGGTTGGTGACTCTGAAGGATTAGCAGGTTCGGCAACTTGACGCAAAAAGTTGCGGAACCGATTGTAGTATCCTTTATATTCCTGTTTTTTTGCTTCAGGAGATGCTGTTGGGGTCGGTTCTATTATTTTAACGGGTGCAACAACTTTCGGGGTTTCTAACTGTGGAGTTGCTGTCGGTGTGGGTTCTATTACTTGAACGGGTTCTACAATTTTCGGCGCTTCGAGTTGGGGGGTTGCTGTCGGTGTCGGTTCTACTGCTTGAACGGGTTCTACAATTTTCGGCGCTTCGAGTTGGGGGGTTGCTGTCGGTGTCGGTTCTATTACTTGTGTGGGAGCAACTTCGGGAGCAACTGTTGGCTCTAAGCTGGGTAGGGTAACAGGGGTTTCTGGAACCGCTGGTGAGGGTGGGACAACTGGTGTTTTTTCTAATGCAGGTGTCGGTGTCGGTTCGGGGGTTGGGGTTGGTGTCGGTTCGGGGGCTTGGTAGGTGCGATCGACTATACCGCGAGTTTCTGCTACTGTTAGTTCGCCCCGCACTAATTTTGAAAGAGTGTCTTGGCCGAGCGGTTGGAAATTTATCAGTCTGACTGTATTATTAAAGGCGTTTTTGACGATATTTCCCCGTTCGTCAATTAATTCTAGCTGTACCCAGTTTTTCCCTGGTTTGAATCCTTTAAGATATATAGGTTGCCACTGGTCGATCGCAAAGCTTTCGCCGTTCACTGTGGCTCGAATTTTCCAATCGAGTATTTCATCTTGGGAATTTTCTTGCGCCACTTCGTGCGGGGGGGCATTTGTCAAGTAAAAGTCGAGCAGGATGGGTTGTGCCCCGTAGCTGCCTTGGGGGCTGTTGTACGTTAATAGGGGCAATGTTCGATCGGGATTATTGTCGTCTGTTTTAGTAAAAACGTGAAAGGTGGTTTGAGCCGCGGCACCTTCGTTTTTAAAGCTTTCTTCCCAAGGGCGAGCGGCGAACACCCGCAGGGTATGGGTTCCGGGTTCTAAGTCGGAGAGCGTTAAAGGTTGGTTGATGTCGTAAACTGCTGCATAAGGTTGGTTGTCTAATAAAACTTGCAGATGGGGGCCCAAACCCAAGTTTGCATCTTTGAAAATGGGCAAGTCCTTCACTTGGAACTGAACAGACACATTTATATCCTGAAGCACTTCGTCAGGTTTTGGATTCAAAATACTAACTTGAGGCTGGTAGATTTCTAGAGCCTGACGCAGTTTTTGAATGGCTTCTGGGGGAGAAACCTCTGAGATTCTGTTTACTGGGGCGGTAGCTGAGCCGTTCTTGTTCCCTGGTTTGGGCAATTCGGGATGGCCCGCGCCACAACTTGCTAAACCCAAAATTAATATTGCTGCTGCGAACAATGCCAGCAGCCTGCCCGCAACCGTTCTGTGCCAATTGATCCCTATCACGCAACCATACTCCTAGAAGCGTTGTCATAGGGAACTATAGCCCAAAAATGAATTGAGTATTGGGGAATTGCTGCTGGGGAATTCCAAAGCCGTGTAGGAACCCGGATTGAGCCAGCAGCAGGCAACCCATCCTCTCGCACTCTTAATTCCAGCAGCCTTTTTCCAAAACATATATCTACAAATGAGTATTCCTAAATTACTTTATCTTTGAGTTTTGTAAAGTTAATGGCAGTACCCCTTGACTTTTTCGAGGGACTGTGGAATTTAAAGGCGTTATTACATCAAGAATTGAGCCTTTTTTAAGTATTGTTAACAAGCGATTAATACTCCTCTAGCAAGCTTATAATTCATAAAACTCCCTCAAAAGGAGCAGCCGTATCAAGTCTGAATCAAGGGGCGATCGGCGGCTCATCTGGCGAGAAGAGTTGGCAGTACCCAGTCACATTGTTAGCGACACTGGGAAACTGGCTTCTTCAAAGAAGCAAAATGCTTGGGGAGACGATGCACCTGCGTCTAACTCTGCAAAGAGTAAAGTGTATTGCAGTGTCGGCTTTTTCGAGAATCCCCCGCCTAATCAAGCGCGGGGAGTGTCCGGTACAGTATTCAGTTCTCGTTCCTTGTCTTACCGAGAGGAGAGTCTTCATGACCATTAGTCCTCCAGAGCGAGAGGTAAAAGCTAGGGTAGTAGTCGATAAGAATCCGGTTCCAACTTCTTTCGAGAAGTGGTCAAAACCCGGTCATTTCGATCGCACTCTAGCTAAGGGACCAAAAACCACCACTTGGATTTGGAACCTCCACGCTAACGCTCACGACTTTGACAGTCATACAAGTGACTTAGAAGACGTTTCGCGCAAAATCTTTAGCGCTCACTTCGGCCACTTGGCAGTAATCTTCGTATGGTTGAGCGGCGCATATTTCCACGGCGCTAAATTTTCCAATTACGAAGCTTGGCTGACAAATCCTACAGCCATCAAGCCCAGCGCTCAAGTGGTCTGGCCGATTTTTGGTCAAGAAATTTTAAATGCAGATGTAGGCGGCGGCTTTCACGGGATTCAGATCACCTCTGGTCTATTCCAACTGTGGCGCGCCAACGGCATCACTAACTCATACCAGCTATATTGCACTGCGATCGGCGCCCTGGTAATGGCAGCTTTGATGCTGTTTGCCGGTTGGTTCCACTATCACGTCCGCGCTCCGAAACTGGAATGGTTCCAGAACGTGGAATCGATGATGAACCACCACTTGGCAGGTTTGCTGGGCTGCGGTTGCTTGGGCTACGCCGGACAGCAGATCCACGTTTCGCTGCCGATCAACGCTTGCATGGACGCGATCGATGCAGGCGCACCTCTGACAGTAGGCGGCAAGCTGATCAAAACAGTTGCCGATATCCCGCTGCCACACGAGTGGATTTTGACACCGAGCTTGATGGCAGACATCTACCCAAGCTTCGCTAAAGGTCTAACGCCCTTCTTCACCCTCAACTGGGGCGCTTATGCCGACTTCCTGACATTCAAAGGCGGTCTGAACCCCACCACAGGCGGTTTGTGGCTGACAGATACAGCGCACCACCACTTAGCGTTGGCAGTGCTGTTCATCGTCGCCGGTCACTTCTACCGCACTAACTGGGGCATCGGCCACAGCTTTAAAGAAGTTCTGGAAGCTCACAAAGGCCCCTTCACAGGCGAAGGCCACAAGGGGATGTACGAAATCTTCACGCAGTCTTGGCACTGCCAACTGTCGTGGAACTTGGCCTGGATGGGCTCTCTGAGCATCATCGTGGCTCACCACATGTACTCGATGCCTCCGTATCCGTACATCGCGACCGACTATCCGACTCAGCTATCGCTGTTCACCCACCACATGTGGATTGGCGGATTCCTGATCGTCGGTGCAGCCGCTCACGCAGCAATCTTTATGGTGCGGGACTACGATCCGGCGCAGCACGTTAATAACTTGCTCGACCGCGTACTCCGTCACAGAGATGCAATCATCTCTCACCTAAACTGGGTTTGTATATTCTTGGGCTTCCACAGCTTCGGTTTGTACGTTCACAACGACACGATGCGGGCTTTCGGTCGTCCTCAAGATTTGTTCTCGGATACCGGGATTCAGTTGCGTCCGATATTTGCCCAGTGGGTGCAAAACATCCACGCCTTGGCTCCTGGCACAACAGCGCCTAACGCTACGGAAATCGTCAGCCACGCTTTTGGCGGCGGTGCAGTAGCAGTCGCCGGCAAAGTAGCAATGATGCCGATCGAGTTGGGTACGGCGGATTTCATGATCCACCACATCCACGCTTTCACCATTCACGTTACAGTCCTGATTCTCTTGAAGGGCGTGTTGTTTGCACGCAGTTCTCGCTTGATTCCTGACAAAGGCAACTTGGGCTTCCGGTTCCCTTGCGACGGCCCCGGCCGTGGCGGCACCTGCCAAGTTTCGGGTTGGGATCACGTGTTCCTAGGCTTGTTCTGGATGTACAACAGTATCTCGATCGTGATTTTCCACTTTAGCTGGAAAATGCAGTCGGACGTGTGGGGAACAGTATCGCCAGACGGCACGATTTCTCACATCACTGGCGGCAACTTCGCACAAAGTGCGATCACGATTAACGGCTGGCTGCGGGACTTCCTTTGGGCGCAAGCTTCTCAGGTGATTCAGTCCTACGGTTCGGCACTGTCGGCCTACGGTCTGATGTTCCTAGCCGGACACTTCGTCTTCGCCTTCAGCTTGATGTTCCTGTTCAGCGGCCGCGGCTACTGGCAAGAACTTATTGAGTCGATTGTTTGGGCTCACAACAAGCTCAAGGTAGCTCCGTCGATTCAGCCTCGCGCTCTGAGCATTACTCAGGGTCGGGCTGTGGGTGTAGCTCACTACCTCCTAGGAGGAATTGTCACTACGTGGGCATTTTTCCTAGCGCGAATCATTTCGGTAGGGTAAACTACCCCTAGGTTTTGGATTATCGATTTGGGAGGAATCTCAAATCGAGAATCCAAACTCGGAACCGAATCCCTTCAACTTTGTTCAGGATTCAGGATTAATCAAGGCTTATGGCAACGAAATTTCCAAAATTTAGCCAAGACCTTGCCCAAGACCCGACCACACGGCGGATCTGGTACGGGATTGCCACAGCACACGACTTTGAAAGCCACGATGGCATGACCGAAGAAAATCTTTACCAAAAGATTTTTGCTTCTCACTTCGGCCACCTAGCAATCATTTTCTTGTGGACTTCGGGCAGCCTGTTCCACGTAGCATGGCAAGGTAACTTTGAACAGTGGATTAAAGACCCCCTAAACGTCCGCCCGATCGCTCACGCGATTTGGGACCCGCAATTCGGCGCTCCTGCTGTAGAAGCTTTCACTCAAGGGGGCGCTTCTAACCCGGTGGATATCTCTTACTCCGGTGTCTACCATTGGTGGTTCACCCAAGGGATTCGGACAAACGCCGACCTGTATCAAGGAGCTATCTTCTTGCTACTACTGGCGGCTGTCTTCCTGTTCGCAGGTTGGTTGCACCTCCAGCCCAAGTACCGCCCCAGCTTGTCTTGGTTCAAAAATGCTGAATCTCGCCTCAACCACCACTTGGCTGGTTTGTTCGGTGTCAGCTCTTTGGCTTGGACTGGTCACATGGTTCACGTTGCTATCCCCGAATCTCGCGGACAGCACGTAGGTTGGGACAACTTCTTGTCTACGCCGCCTCACCCGGCCGGTTTGGCTCCTTTCTTCACTGGTAACTGGGGCGTATACGCCGAGAATCCAGATGCAGCGAGCCATGTCTTCGGTACTTCCGAAGGCGCTGGAACCGCAATTCTGACTTTCTTGGGTGGCTTCCACCCTCAAACAGAATCCCTGTGGCTGACAGACATCGCTCACCACCACTTGGCGATCGCAGTTCTGTTTATCGTTGCCGGTCATATGTACCGGACTAACTTCGGTATCGGTCACAGCATCAAAGAAATGTGCGATGCTAAAGACTTCTTTGGCAAGAAGGTTGAAGGCCCCTTCAATATGCCTCACCAAGGCATTTACGAGACCTACAACAACTCGCTGCACTTCCAATTGGGCTGGCACCTCGCCGCTTTGGGCGTAATCACCTCCCTGGTAGCGCAGCATATGTACGCGATGCCTCCCTACGCTTTCATAGCGCAGGATCACACAACGATGGCTGCGTTGTACACGCACCACCAGTACATCGCTGGATTCATCATGGTCGGCGCTTTCGCCCACGGAGCTATCTTCTTGGTGCGGGACTACGATCCTGAAGCAAATAAAGGCAACGTGCTAGATCGCGTGTTGCAGCACAAAGAAGCGATTATCTCTCACTTGAGCTGGGTGTCGCTGTTCTTGGGCTTCCACACTCTCGGCTTGTACGTTCACAATGACGTTGTAGTCGCTTTCGGAACTCCTGAAAAGCAAATCTTGATTGAACCAGTGTTCGCACAGTTCATCCAAGCTGCTCACGGGAAGGCTCTCTACGGCATGGACGTGCTGTTGTCGAACCCTGACAGCATTGCTTCTACCGCTTGGCCGAACTACGGTAACGTATGGCTCCCAGGCTGGTTGGACGCGATTAACAGCGGTACTAACTCTCTGTTCTTGGCGATCGGACCTGGCGATTTCTTGGTTCACCACGCGATCGCACTAGGCTTGCACACCACCACCTTGATCTTGGTCAAGGGCGCTCTGGATGCACGCGGTTCTAAGCTGATGCCGGACAAAAAAGACTTCGGTTATGCTTTCCCTTGCGACGGCCCCGGCCGTGGCGGTACTTGCGACATCTCTGCTTGGGACGCGATGTACCTGTCTGTCTTCTGGATGCTGAACACCCTAGCTTGGGTAACGTTCTACTGGCACTGGAAGCACCTGGGCATCTGGCAAGGTAACGTGGCTCAGTTCAATGAGTCTTCTACCTACCTGATGGGCTGGTTCCGCGATTACCTCTGGCTGTATTCTTCTCAGTTGATCAACGGTTACAACCCGTATGGTACTAACAACTTGTCAGTCTGGGCTTGGATGTTCTTATTCGGACACCTTGTTTGGGCAACTGGTTTCATGTTCCTGATCTCTTGGAGAGGTTACTGGCAAGAGTTGATCGAGACTTTGGTTTGGGCTCACGAGCGCACTCCTTTGGCTAACTTGGTTCGCTGGAAAGACAAGCCTGTTGCTTTGTCGATCGTCCAAGGTCGTTTGGTTGGCTTAGTTCACTTCTCGGTGGGCAACGTCCTCACTTACGCGGCCTTTGTAATTGCCTCGACGGCTGGGAAATTCGGGTAACTCTGAACTCTGGTTTCTAGGTAATTAAATGAAATCCCCTGCCTTCTGGCGGGGGATTTTTTTGTATTTGGGTTAAGGTAAAAAAGAGGAGAGGCGCAAGTTTTCATGACTAGGTTGCCAGATGAAACTATCGCAAGTGCATTGAATTTACAGCGGAGGCTGTTGGAAGGAATTGATACAGCCAAAGCAGCAGAATCTGCAATTTTTGAGCAATTTGGAGAGACAGATACAACAGCTACAGTTTTAGAACAACTGCAAAACGCTGCTGAACGTCTAAGAGAACCTTACTCTCGTCTGTGTACTGTGTTGCTGCGGATTGCTGAGGCTCAGCCAGCCTCCTCTGCTTTACTGTATCGGAGCATTGAGCAAGGACAAGCTGCGCTTGATGCGTCAGCAGCAAGTGTTCAAGAAGCTAAAAGGGATTGGAACATACTATGAGCCAGCAAAGACAACTTCCAGATCCAGAGAAAGTCAAGAAAACTGTTGCCATGCTTCGGGACAGCAACCGAATGCTTGAAGCTTGGACTCAAACACTAGATGAACTAATTGCGATAGTAGAAGCGGATATTCGCAACAGTCCGATTAATGTTCACCGCCGGGAGAAAGCGAAGCAGTTGGCTGAGTCTGTTAAACAGGAATCATAGGGCGATTGCATTCCCTATCTTTAACATGAGCCTGTAGGTAATTCACAGTGCATGAATACTTGCAATACCAAAAACAATGTATGTTTTATTTCTGGGATTTTGGATTCGGATAAAAGTTTGGCTGTAATGCGCACGGTAATTGGAGTGGCTTGAGATGCTCGCGCTTTATGGAATACAATCCTTGACAGCCACACAACAATTCTGTGGCAGCGGACTCAATCGTATTACCCTTAGCCTCGTCAAAATATGGGAATTACAAGTCAGCTTAAAGAAATATCGTTAGCGACGTTTGAGAGGCTGAAAAAAGAGCCAGCCCTCGTTGAGGCTTTTCTTAGCGCAAAGTGGTTGCCTGAATCCACTTTTTGGGCAACGGCAACCCATTGGCCTGCTGCATCTGCCGAACTGATAAAGCGAAATTGTGAGACAGCATTTTTCAGAATACCTTCCCTGCGAGAACAGTTCGTTTCTGAGTGGGAAACACCAGACCTAGACTTGAACAAAAACTTTCAACAACTTACATTCTTATTAGCTGGATACATCCCAGGCTACATTTTCGATCGAGCAACTATTCCAGAGATCAAAGCAAACACATATCTTATGGCAAAAGCCAAAGGGGAAGATTTTTTCCCTTTTCTGGTAATTGACAATTCGAGATGGGATGGTTTGCCTTTGGTGAATGCTATCGGTGCTGGTGCAGAGATTGGTTACAGTACGGGATCTGGAGCGGTGCGGTATCTTCTGCCCGATGAAATTACACGGATATTGAACGGTTTGGTCGCGCTGGGAGAACAAGGGTTTCAAAGTCGCTATCTTCGAGAAGCCGATCGAGATGAACCGATCTCGTGGATTGATTGGGCAGAAGAAGAAATCTTGGAGTGGTTGACCGACTACTACAATGAAATGTTGAATTACTATCAAAAAGTTTCCGCCGATCGAAATGCTATGTTACTTTACTTGAGCTAGGCTTTTCATCTAACATAATATCGATCGCTTCGATCGAATCTTAGCACTTTGCACCCGATCTTTTAGCTGTGGCGAAAAATGCTTAAGCGCGTCTTGACAACAGGCAACACAATGTGAATGTGAAGTCAATCAGCAAATACTGACTTAATTAAGAAATATCAAGAAATATACCATAAGATAATTAGATGGTAAAGTTATCCAATTGATGTGACGAGCGCTCGCTTTTTACCATCACACGAATAGAAAGACTAAGTTTAATTGGGCTTATACTTCGGCTTCTGGCTTCTTAAGCCTATGTATCTGTAAATGACTTAGTGCTGAAGATTCAATTAACCATGTTACGTTACCATCACAATTGGAGATTTTTCAATGAAACTCAGTAAATCTTTGGCAACGTTGTTGACATTAATTTGTATCACAGTCATAGTTGTGACTACTTTCAGACTAAGCCCTAGTTTCGCTCGTTCTACGCCGGTGATGTCAGCAGAAGTATCAGCAGAGAAAGTAACTACAGACCTGATTGCACAAGTTCCCGGAGGAAATTCTCTCTACACTAGGCTGGGAGGCTACAACCCACATTCCGCACCCTCAACTGGCACACACGCAGTTGGGGTGCTCCGTCCGAGTCTCTCGTCCGAGATAATAATCAAAAATACCCGCGACCTGTTGGGTCACAATCGCATCGACCTGTTGGGGCAAGTTGAAAATTAACTGCTTTCGGGCAAATCCTAGATTCTCGATATCTAACAACACCTTCATCCGTCATAATTAACTATTAATCGACAGCAGATATTTCCAGCAGCCTGATAATTACACATCACTACTGAATCAAATATTTATGAAATTTCTGTCAGTTTTGCTCATCAAACAAACTGCTCGATCTCAGATTAATAAATAATAAGACTTACAGGAGAGCGGCAGCAAGTTCAATATAGCCATTCGCTCGGCTGTTAAATTAGAAATTTGTTGAATCCCTTGTAGGCTCACCAGATGAATTGATTGAAATATCTGGCAAATCCAACGGAGCGTCGGTCGATTAGTTTGTTTGCCCAACTGATTTTTCAATTGGGAATTAGTGCGTTGCAAACTGTGACGCAGTAACCTTTGACCTAAAGTATAGACTAACAAACACAAACCCATTACCAATGCCAAAGCTTCGATTCTTTCCGGCGACTTGAGAAATACACTGTCCGTAAAAAACAGCGGATCTTTCAAGAACCCAAACCCTCTTTCTGCTGACTGCTGTTCTTTGTATTTCACAATCATATCGTCAGGCTCTAATTGCTGAGTTTCCAGCACATTAGTGGCGAGAATAAACCTGCCACAGGCTTTGGTTTCTTTGGCGATCGCACCTGTATCTGGTTCCAGTTTTGCTTGAACTTTAAATCTCTGTTTCGAGCTGGATTTCTCGCGAGCATTTGGATCGTTAGTATTAGTCTTTACTGTAATTTCTTTGCTACTAACTTGGGTGATATTGTAAAATTTTAGTTGTTTGGATAAGCGATGAGCTGCGGCGGCAGCGTCGGCGGCACAAGCAAATTCAATTTTTGAGAGTTCTTGCAGTTTATTCTCAGCTTCAGCCTGGGCTTTTTTGAGTTTTTTTTCGAGTTTTTGTCGGTCTGAATCGCGTCGCAAACTGCTCTCTACTACTAGCCATCTTTGTTCAATTCCACCATAATTACTTTTGTGTTCTGACCAGCTATATCCACTCACAGAACTGGGGGTAAATTCTGCTTCATTTAACTGAGATACCAGTTGCTGCGCTTGCTTGATACTCAACGGTACGCGGGTTAACCATCTTAAATTGGTTAACATTTCTAAGTTAGGAGCTGAATATAATGCACTATCTGCAACCATTAAACTGTCAAGGTTTAACTGTTGTTTAAACTCCTGACAAATTGATGCGAATATGGCTCGATCTGATTCATTTCCCGAACCCACCCGTAAAAATAGCGGTACATCTCCATCGCTACTACAAATTAAATCTAAAATGAATTGTTTTAAGTCGGGTCTGCGATCGCGGGAGTAGCCGTAGGTAATCTTAATTGGCACGGCAGATGACACGGGTTTAGTTGACTCGCTATCTTCGCTATCTTCGCTATCTAGCGCCGTTTCTGGCTCGATAACAGATACAGATGGTAGCTCGGATTCGTATTTGCCATGCAGGTGAAAGGAAGTTGAATCTAAATGGGATGTCTCTGTATCGAGCTCAAATTTTTGAGCTGCTGAAGCGGCAATAGTTGTAAATATTTGGCTGCTGCCTGCTAAATATAGCTTGTCTAATACTCTACCTAAACGGTATTCATTCAGGTGTGATGCTTGAATACCTTCACCCATTAAATGTTCGAGCGCTTTGCCTTCAAAAAATTTGGGAAATAAGTATAATGGAGCGGAAACAAGCCCTAACCCATTGATAATCATTGCTTTGACTGCTAGACCTGGACTGACAATCTCACCCGGTTGTTCCCCTACTAACTCATTGATTTTTTGGACAATTTCTATTTCATCAACTAGACCTGCTATTAAACCAAGATGGTCGAGGTTAGAGACGGCGAGTTCAGTTGCTTGATGCACGGGTTTCATTCGATCGAGCGAATTGTTTGCTACTTGAGTTTAGACTATTTTTATCCTCCGCGTCGCACGGGGGATAATTGGTTTTTGTTGTTAATTTACACGCTCGTACATTTTCCAACTGAATCGATCGCTTGCTCGATCACCTGACACGGCAGGCGAGAGTATTTCTACTCATCTAGAGCCGACTGATCGACTCGGACGGGGCACCCCAACTGCGTGTGTGCCAGTTGAGGGTGCGGAATGTGGGCTACAACGCGATCGCAGCCGTAATTGATGATTCAGCAACTTTCATATTCGCTGACCCAGTAATTGGTAAATACTTTATTGGCTTGAGCACAAACTCACAACAGAGGCTGCGTCAGTTGTTAGTGGATCAATTCTGCCAAGCTGCAGGGGGGCCTTGTGTTTATACAGGGCGGACTATGAAGCTTTCCCATAGTGGAATGGATGGAGGTCTCACGAACAATGAATTTAACGCTTTTGCTAATGATGTGTCCCAAGCTCTCGATAAAAATAGGGTCAATCCACCAGAGAAAGCCGAAGTCCTGGCATTTGTTAATAGTCTCAGAAGCAAGATTGTCGAAAAGTAATATGAAACGCTCCAATCTCCTCCTGCTTTCGGTGGCATTTCTGCTGCTTTCAGGAATGGTAAAGGCCGACGCAGCCCGTGCAAAACCCTCAGAGCAAACCACCGAGATGAAAGTTCCAGTATCCCCAATGCCGAGGCAGTCTTCTGAGCGCTTTTCCATGCCTGCTACTTTTGCTCCACCCAATGCTCAATCCAACGATCCACCTTTGTGTTTTTATCAGCGCTCGGATAGCACCATAGTCGATTTGAGCAAACTGTGTGGGGCTAAGAGTACCGCCATGGGTACAAATACTAGATGGGAGAACGCTCCTGTTGAGGAGAAGAAGACCCCAATTTATTGGTAGAAAAATGAGAATTTGTTTCAGTAGACGAATTCCCTAGGAGCGCCCTTGCCTGACTTCACCCGAAGTACGCGCCTGCGTAGCTATACCGTAGGGAATCGCCCTCAACCCTTCAAATCTCGCCATTCACCTGCATCTGATGCACCTTGTCAGCCAATTCTTGCAAGCGCTTTTCGTCCAACTCCTCAATCGCCAGCATCCCGACATAGATGATTTCCTTCAGCGTTAGTCGGGTTGCTAGCGCCTTTTTCTGCACGAGTTCCTTGATGATGGGGCTAACCCCAATGGCGGTACTGGCTCTAGTCATCCAATTTTAGATTTTAGATTTTAGATTTTAGATTAATCCCACAGATGAATCCGAGGCCCCGAACCAAATTGCTTGATTGTCACAAAGGTAACGGGAGATTAACAACTTCGATTAAATCTTAGCACCTTTAAGCTGAGCTTTTAGCTGCGATGCAAAATGCTTAAGCGCGTCTTGACAAAACGCAACAAAAAACTTTATAGTGGAAACGTGGAAAGGCCGATCGCCTACTCCTCAATAATCTCCACCAAGTCCTCAATCATCACATCAAACGCCCGCGCTAACTTGTACAGGGCGGTAAAGTCAACCATTGATATTTCTGAACGACGAGCATAGCTGGTTATGGTGCTGTAGATCACGCCCGATCGCTCAGCCACCTCCTTGAATGTCCAGCCCCTCTCGGCCGCTAACTCTCGCACTTTAACTCTGACTAAACCCATGCTTGACAAATAATGCAGTTGCGTTTTAAGATAATTGCATCGGAAAAAGCGATCGCCCCCAGTCTAGACAACTAAAGGTCGATCGGCTATTCCTCCAAAACCTCAACCAAATCCTCAATCATCACATCAAAAGTCCGAGCTAATTTCAGCAGCAAAGTAAAGTCAACCGTTGTCAGCCCTGGACAGCGGGCATAATGCTTGACAGTGTTGTACATTACCCCAGAACGTTCTGAAACTTCCTTGAATGTCCAACCTTTCTCGGCGGCTAGTTCTCTGACTTTAATTCTTACTAAACCCATGTTTGACAATGGGTGCTATAACACCTTAGAATAAATTCATCTAAAAAGCCGATCGCCCCCCGGGCTGGAAAACTAAAGGGCGATCGTCTATTAAACCTAATCAGGACAGATAATCTCAGTCCTGCACATCTACACCAAAAAGATGTACACACCTACAATCAAGAGATGCGTCTATTATGATATCAGAAACTACGGCAAAATCGAGGACGATCGACCTATTCCTCCAAAACCTCAACCAAATCCTCAATCATCACATCAAAAGTGCGAGCTAATTTCCGCAGGCAAGTAAAGTCAACCATTGCCATTTCAGGACGACGAGCATAGCTTCTGACAGTGCTTTGACACTCTCCTGGCTAAAGCCGAGGAGATTCTTGATTCGCAGAATCAACTTGCCGGTGCAGAATTACTTCAACATCGGTAGCGGTCAATTCTCCACAAGCGTTCGGATCTAAGATCCAAGTTCCGACGTGCCCCGCCGTACTCAATCCCCGACTCAGGATATTTTTAGCTGCGTTCCAGTCACGATCTAATACGCATCCACACCGACAAGCGTGGGTTCGCGTTGAGAGACTTTTCTTAACAATTGTTCCGCAACTAGAGCATTCTTGACTTGTTCCGTTAGCTGGTACGGCAATCGTAATTCTTCCGAATACTTTGCCAAAATATTCCAGCCAAATTCGGAACATATACCAAGAAGCGTCGTTAATCGATTTTGCCAGACAGTGATTCTTCACCATATTTTTGATCCTCAAGTCTTCGTAGACTACGCAGTCGTTAGACTGGATGACGCATCTTGCCAACTTCACGGCAAAATCTTTACGCTGTCTGCTTATTTTGAGGTGGCGCTTCCCTAGAATCGCTCTAGCTTTTTTTCTGTTTTGTGAACCCTTGACTCGTTTTGAAACTCGTTTTTGGGATTTCTTCAACCTGCGTTCTCCCTTGCGGAGGAAACGCGGGTTATCAACTGCAACGCCATTTGAGTCAGTGTAAAACTCTTTAAGTCCTACATCTAACCCGATGGTGTTACCCGTGATTTCAATCTTTTCAGAACGGTCAACTTGAATGCAAAACTGGACATAATATCCGTCTGCCCGTCTCACCAAACGTACTCGTTTGATTTGACTGCGCTGAGAGAAATGTAAGTCGCGCGTTCCTTTTAACTTGAGCTTTCCGATTCCTTGCTTGTCGGTAAAAGTAATGGATTTTCTGTCGTCTGCCAGACGCCAGCCCGTAGTCTTGTACTCGACGGAGCGGTTGTGTTTCTGGAATTGCGGGAATCCTTTTTTTCCTGGGACTTTCTTTTTACAGTTGTCGTAAAATCGTGAAATCGCCGACCACGCTCTTTCTGAGCTAGATTGTCGAGCCATGCTGTTCAATTCGTCGCAAAACGGAAATTCCTTAGCTAAAACAGCGCTATACTTGTTCAATGCGTATTTATCAACTTTTTCGTTTTCCATCCAAAACCGCAGTGCTTTGTTTCGGATGAACTGCACCGTTCTAATTGCTTCGTCTACAGCGTCAAATTGCTGCTTTTTACCCGATGCTTTCAACTCAAAAACTAACATGACTTCGACCTCATCACGATAGTCTTATGCTACCAGAGTCGGCTTAATATTCCTCTAGTTGTTCACAAAGATTTACATGGTTTTACTTGACAGCGCCATCCTGAGAGCTCAGAAAATAGACTGGGAGGCTAAAGCCTCCTTGTCCCTTTCATCACCGGACTAAAGTCGCGGGGTTTTCAGGGTATTATTTATAAATTACCCCTGAACGATCGGATACTTCCTTAAGCGTCCAGCCCTTCTCCGTCGCTAGTTCCAGAATTTTTAGCCTGACTAAACCCATGCTTGAGAGTTGATGCAATTCTTAGGTTGACTCACCATGATATCTGAAAATCAGTCAATATCGTGGCCGACCGACCTACTCCTCTAAAATCTCCACCAAATCCTCAATCATAATATCGAAAATGCGAGCCAGCCTGTGCAAGTAGGTAAAATTAACGGTTGTCATACCTTGACATTGGGCGTAGTTTCTAATGGTGCTGTAACCAACACCCGATCGATCTGAAACTTCCTTAAGTGTCCAGCCGTTCTGGTCTGCAAACTCCCGAATCCGCAACCTCACCAAGCCTTTGCTCATACTTACTTGACAAATGACAATCTGCTGTCGTTTAATATTAGATGTCTGAAAAAGCGATCGCCTCACGTCTGGACAACTAAGGGCGATCGCCTTCAAAAATTAAATAGACAGTTACTAGCTGTCTACCAGCCATGATAGCATCATCCCAGCTAAAATCAAGCACCCTCACCTGCTCAAAAATTCTCCACAAATCTCCAATCCTGCATCCGCTGGCGAGATTCGTTAACGAAGAAACAGTTGCACTCTTGTTCAATATCTCAGCAGACGAGATTTACCGCATAGAATGCTGTCGCTACATGGTTTACGTACACGCCAAAGGCATTAGTCGGTTTGTCAGCTACGCCGATTTTCCCCCTATTTTACAAGTAAAGCCGATCGCACTTCAAGATTTTGGCAGATGGTACAAACGCTGGAAAAGCAAGCTAGCACCAGCATTTTGGACTAAATTCTACACGTACAAGTTCAAAAAAGCTGTTTCAGTTGACAGCTTGCTGGAGTGGGGGCAACTCGTAGCTACTGTTAAATCGGTCATTTCTGGGGCGGCGCTGCAACAGCTACGAGATGTCTACGCCCTAGAAAAAGATTTGATGGAAAAATTTTAAAGTGCGATCGACTTAATCCTAGTTGAACTTTCAATTAAATTTTAAAACACTTCATCCTCGATTCCCAGCCACCATTCCCCCAGATTCATTAAATCTTTGTGAATGTCGGTAAGTTCTGTCATATACTCTTCAGCAGAAATGTCCGATCGCCTTTCTTGCAATTTTTTCAGCCGCAGTTGCACCAACAGCCAAGGTTTGGATATCCCGTCCTTTGCTTCGATATATTTGGCTAGATCTTTGCTGTCCATAGTTATTGGTTATTTTTTAGATCGGAATGATTAAACCGCAGAGAACGCAGAGAACGCAGAGGAAGAGAAGAGAGAGAGAGATGAATAATTACGATCCGAATTAATCTAATATTATACTACTTTTGAAACTGATTAAACAGCTCTCATTTTTTCCAGTCGCTTGAAACCGACTTGAGCTTTGAGCCAGGGGTTTCAACCCCTGGCGGACTAACGGACTGGCGGACTTTTCAGGTAAGATGTCTACCGCCAACATCTTTTACCTGTAATCCGAAGTCTGAATATTCTTGAGCTTCGCCGCATATTTCATGCCGTATTCCGGGCGACAGAAGCGATCGAGCTGAGCCTCAAAGAAAGCCCGATTTGCCTTCAAATGCTTCGGATTCGGGTCGTCTAAAGGATACAAAAGAGCAGTCCGCAAAGCTTGAATTACCGCCGAAGTTACGCAGTACATCGATCGCTGAAATGTCACGCCAATTTGATTGAGGATATCATCTTCGCCCCGACAGCGCTGTTTGTAGAAATCCATCAAATAAGGTGGCAGGAAATGCAGCATATCTTGTGCTAGCAAAGTCGGCGGAATCCCCGCCGTACCTACAGGGAATTTGTCTGCATAAAGCACTCCGTAGTGGAAGTCTTTTTGATCCTCAGGAACTTCCTTAGCTTGAGCGTTGTAAGATTTGGTGCCTCGGAAAGGTGAAGTGCGGTAAAATACAGCTTCCACGTAAGGTAACGCTGCTTCGTAAAGCCAAGTAAAACCCTTAGATTTGGGGATGATTTCGTACTTCTCGCCGTCGATGTAAACGTGGTGGTAAATCGGACGACCGGCGATCGCAAATATGCCATTTACTATGAAATCCATCGCCTGCGGGACTGTGGTAACTTTCCCTTCGTCGTACAAGTCGGAAACCTCAAAAAACACCGGCGCCATGACTTCCCAGAATAAACCGAGATTGCTGTAATAAGACATTTGGCGGCACTGTTCTAAAAACATTTCTGGAAATGCTTTGTGCAGTGCCAGCATGAACGGGTCTTTTTTGAAGTAAGCTTTAATTGCCCGATCGGCATTAGCCTTATATTCGTCACTGTCCAAATAAGGATCGAATTGATTGGTCGGCACGTACAAGCCCCGGTGCCAAAGCATTGACCTCATGCACTCTTCGGCAAATTCCATGTTAATGCGATCGTGCCACAAATGGTGCAGAAATCGAGGGAGTTTACCAGTTTCTCCCTTTTCCATGAACTCCAAAAGTTCCGGGTGAACACTTCCCGTCCCGCGCCAGATCCGCAAATCTGCACCGTCGCCTGCATAGTGATTTTGCAAGTCTAAATACTCCTGGGGCAAAAAGTATTTAAAGAAGGGAAGCGGGTGTAAAAATACCCGTTCGGCGATGTAAAGCAAATCCCGCCAGTAGAAATCCATCGGCACCGCGTAAGCTTTCCAGATAGCTATGATTTGCATCAGATTTTCCGGCGTATCTGGAATCATCGCACCGCCAGCTTCTAGCCTGTGAATTACTTCGGCAAATTCGTGTTTGGAAGGAGGTAGTTTAGTTGCCGATCTCGTAGGAGTTTGTACCATTGTTTGTTCTTTTTTTTTGAATTAATTTGCCTATTTATCAATTCCCGAATAAGCTTTTCCCAAATCTCAGGCTTTTCGGAAAGATAGCGCTGCTTTTTACAGTTATTTTCCCTCTTTTCCAGCCCAAGGCGGCGGGCCTTGTGGAGATCGGATGTTGATAATTGAGCCGTTCGACAGAGTAATCGAAAAAGCATCAAATTCGCCGTCATCCATCTCGCCAACAACGGTAATTGTTTCCCCTTCTGATAGATTAATATTGCGCCACCTGCGCGGGCCGGCATCGACTCTAACTTGACCGCTGCCATCATTTAAAATCCACTCATTTTCATCAGATTCTCCAAAACCGACTACTCGGCCAGAGATAGTAATTCCTGTTTTCAACGCTGGCAAATCACGAATTCGAGTTATAGCTTGTGCAAAAGCAGAAGTTGCCACTACTAAAAGAAGGGTTGTAACTGCGGATACACTGAAAAGTTTTTTCGGTTTCATGAGCGCTCATCTCCTGGTATTTATCTGGAGGCTCTGCGTCCAAAATATTTCATGAAAATTGGATACAGAGCCTAGTAACGAGTAGATATTTGTGAGTCCGCACAGGCGGAAGCAAGGGAAGTGCAGAACCTATTTTAATCGCTGAGCTATCTTAGTCTCGCGTTGCGCGGAAGAAAGTTTGTGTAGACGCGATTTCAAGATCCGAGTTTTCCAAGTATAGCTATTTTAGCAACTTGGGTATTTCTGTCAGCCGGCAGAGTAGCAACGATCGCATTTGTAGTAGATTCGCTCCATTTTAGCAGCCAAGCAGGTTGAATTCCCAACACAAATATGACGCCCGCCAAAACCAGCGCCGGCATATTTTCAGCAAAGGTAACTGGAGGGTAGTAAGCCGTGGCATTGTCCAACTTCCCAAAACAGGTGCGGTTGAGCAGAATCACAAAGTAAACTGCTGTTAAACCCGAAGCTAAAATGCAGACTAAAGTTGGAATTGGAAAGATTGAAAAACTGCCTTGAAACACTAAAAATTCGGCAATAAAACCAACCAAACCGGGAATTCCGGCGCTTGCCATGCCGCCCAAAACTAACAGGGAACTGGCAGTGGGTAAACCCCGCATCGGGTTCATCAAACCGTTGAGTACGTCCAAATCCCGCGTGCCAACTTTGGTTTCGATGATGCCTACCAAATAAAACAGCAAAGCTAAAATCAAGCCGTGGCTTACCATTTGCCCGACAGCGCCGATTAATGCCAGCTTCGTACCCGCAGCGCAGGCAACGAGGATGTAGCCCATATGCCCGATCGAACTATAGGCTACCATGCGCTTGATGTCTTTTTGGGCGATCGCGCTCAAAGCACCGTACATCACGCTCACAGTCCCGATAATCGCCAAACCCGGAGCTACAATTGACCAAGTTTCGGGAAACAACTGCAAGCAGAACCGCACTAAACCGTAAGTTCCCAACTTCGCCAAAATCCCTCCCAGCAGAATTGCTGTTGCTGGCGAAGCTTCGACGTAAGCATCCGGCAGCCAAGTGTGGAGCGGCACTAAAGGAATTTTAATTCCCAACCCAATTAGTACAATTGTTAGCAGGATCAATTGCGTGTTCAAGGGCAATTCTTGAGTGGTAATCGCAGTGTAATCGAAATTTAAAGACCCACTCAGCCAAGCAACACCCAAAAATCCCGCTAAAACTAAAAGTCCCGAAACTGCCGTGTAAATCAAAAACTTCATGGCAGCGTATTCCCGCTGCTTTCCGCCCCAAATCGCAATCAACAGGTAAAAAGGAATTAATTCTACTTCGTAAAACAGTACAAACAGCAGCAAATTTTGAGACATCAAAGCTCCGGCAATACCAGCATTGATTAGCAAAATCAAAGCGTAGTAAAGCTGGGGGCGCTCCATCTTTTCGCCAGTGCCGTAAATAACTAATAGCGTCAGCAAAGCACTTAAAACCAGCAGCGGCAAGGACAAGCCGTCTATGCCCAAATTGTAGCTCAAACCTAATTGTGGAATCCAAGGCAAATATTCTTGAAATTGCAGTCCCGAATTGGCTGTATCGAATTGAGTCAGCAGCCAGATATTCAACAGGAAAATAGCAGAAGCAAAAGCCGAGGCTATTGAACGCAGACGCATCCCATTGATATTTCCGGGCAGGAATCCGACTACCGCAGCGCCCAACGCGGGCAACCAGAGCAAGGCACTAAGCATAATGTGTGAAGTGAATAGTGAACAATTAATTTTGCAGTCTCTTGTCTTCGATAATTTGAGAGTTTAGATGTTAAGTTTTCCCAAATTATCAATCCCAAATTGCATCACGACTCAGGAATAATAGTGACGGTTCCCGTGTCTAAATCGTAGTATCCACCAACAACTTTCAGTTTATTCTCTTGAATTAACTTAGAGATAACTGGAGAGGCTTTCAGCCTGCTAGCTTGCAACATAACATTCGCTTTTACGGCATTTTCTAGACTATCGCCAGGTTGGTTTTTCGAGCTTTCTACAGCCGGCTTAATGGCGTCGATCAAACTGCCAATTTGACCGGGAACTTGAGCTCCTTTGATTGTTGCGTCTACCGCACCGCACCTTTCATGCCCTACTACCACAAGCACTTTTGCTCCCAGTACCAGCGTGCCAAATTCCAGGCTGCCCATTTCTTCTGAGGTAACAACATTTCCGGCCACCCGACAGACAAATAAATCTCCCAATCCTTGATCGAAGATAATCTCGGAAGGAAAGCGGGAATCTGCACAGCCGAGAATAGCAGCAAAGGGTTTTTGAGTTTGGGCAACTTCGGTGAGGCGCCCAAAGTCTTGGTGGGGATTTTGGCGTTTGCTCTCAACAAACCGTTTGTTCCCGTCCATTAACTGTTTCAGAGCTGCATCGGGAGTCAAGTCATTTTGAGCAATTGCCGGTTCGGGTGCTGCCAAATCAGCGCCTGCTCCTGCCGCGAGTATCCCTGTACCAATGGCTCCTGCGACAAATTTGAGGGAATTGCGCCGGGAAAGATTGAATGGTCTGTGGTTTGAGTTCATTGATGTTGCCTTGTTGCATCTCGTTTGAAATCTTTGTTCAAGACTTCAGGTTTTTAAGATTTTAGATTAAAACGGTCACCTAAAATCTTCAACCTTATATTTCTTTACCCGCCCACAATCAGCGACAGGCGAACTAGCAACGGCCAGCTTATGAGCAGTCCCAAAAGTGCAACTCCGAAAAGAATTGTTAGGGCATAAAACTGAGTTTGACCGTTAACGTTATACTTGAGGCTTTGACCACCAAAAACTGTTACAAAACCGATTAAGTTCGCGAATCCGTCAACTATATTGCGATCGAACCAGGAGATGATTTGAGCAACTAAACCGACTGCAAATATCACTGTCACCCGGTAAAGTTTGGCAGTGTAAAAGTCGTAGGCAAAAAAGTCTTGCAAAGCTTGAGAACCAATTCGCACAGGTTTTTCCCATTTCTCGTTCAGGTAAACAAATGCTCCTGCACCGATGCCGATCGCCGTTGACAAAACGAGCAATCCAGTTGCGGTATAATTCAAACTTGCCCCCGGCAATAAATGCCACACCGCCAGCAAGTGCGGAACGTGCAAAGTAAAGCCCATTAAAACAGTCATCGGCAAGATAAAAGGCCAGTGAACTTCCGGCGCGCGTTCAGTCATTTGCTTTGGTTTGCCGCCGAAAACTAAACCGAAGACGCGCATCAACCCAAAAGCAGTGACGCCGTTTACAAACAGCACTATTCCTAACAAGAAAGGGTGAGTTTGCGAAAGCCCGGATGTGAAGTCTTCTAAAGCCCAGAAGCAGCCGAAGGGCGGCAGTCCAACCAATCCAGCGCTACCGACAATAAAGGCTATTGCCGATATTGGCCGCTTTCCCCACAAACCGCCGAGAGAGCGGACATCCTGAGTGATGCTGTTCCAAACTACCGAACCGATGCTCATCACCAGCAAACCCATTGCCAAGCTGTAGGCAAATATCAATGTCAGGGCTGTCTGGGCTTGTCCGGTGCCGACGGCGATAAATACTAAGCCCATGTAAGCGCTGACTATATACGAAAGCGTGCGCTTGATGTCAATTTGGGCGATCGCAATTAATGAAGCACCAACCGCCGTCGCAGCACCTACAATAATAGTTATCGTCATCCCCATCGGCGACAAAGCAATCACCGGCTGCAACTTAATCAAAATCCAAGCACCAGTTTCCACAACTACGGTGTTCCGCAAAATCGTCGCTGGCAGCGGGCCTTCCATCGCCTCATCCAGCCACAGGTGCAAGGGAAACTGAGCGCACTTACCCATCGGGCCGGCAATCAAAGCTAAAGTCAGCAGCGTCGCTACAGTGGGGTCAAGCTTTGCAGTCTGGGCCCAAACAGCCAACTCGTCAAAATTCCAAGTTCCAGCCAGCGGCAGAATTGCGACTACTCCCATCAGCAGGAATAAATCACCCACCCGCTTCGTTAAGAAAGCGTCGCGGGCACCTGTCACCACCAAAGACTGATTGAACCACAGCCCGACTAGCAGGTAAGTACCCAAAGTCAGAACTTCCAAAATCATGTAGCTGAAGAACAGGGAATTGCACAGTACCAAGCCGCACATCCCCGCTTCAAACAGCCCCATCAGAGAAAAGAACCGAGCCCAGCCCCAGTCCATTTCCATGTAACCGAAAGCATAAATCTGCGCCAGCAAGTTCAGTCCGGTAACCAAAACTGTCGCGCCGACGGTGACAGCAGAGATTTCTACGGGAATGGTTAAGTCTAAACCTGCTACATTCAGCCAGGGAATTAACTGGTGCTGTGCCGGTTGGTTCCAGATAGCTGTCAGGGCTATGACGCCGTGTAAGAAAGCGAACAAGGTTAATATAGCGTTCACGTAACCGGATGGTCTTGGCCCCGTGCGGCGGGTAACTGCCGGAAACCACAGCATCGACAGAACTCCGCCGATGAGTGGATAGCAAGGTATAAACCAAACGGTCTGGAGTAAGATTTGAGCCATTGGCATTACATCTAAAGGTTACAAAAATTTAAAAATCTGAGAATAATTCCGATCGCGCTGACGACAGCACTAAAAAGCCAGAATGCAGAAGTAAAGAAAATTTGGCGGTTTGCCTGTGAGTTCGTTCCGGTCGTCAAACCGAGCGCTTCAGAATCGACTTATTAATTTTATATTAAGGATTACCTTAAATTCTCATATTTCTGATTCAGCATATCTATATGCACCAATAAACTGCACTTATAGGTATTTATAGACAGGGATTGTATACAAACGAATATTTGTCAATGGCACATCTTGCACCATTTTGAGGAACAGGCCCGAAAGCCTGTTCCACTCATAGTTCAATTTTTTTGTGGGGAGTAGGTTGGGCATCCTCCCTGCCCGTGAAAGGCTTATTTAGAACAGGCTTTCGGGGCTGTTCCACTTATAGTTCAATTTTTTTGTGGGGAGTAGGAGTTAAGCATCCTACCCGCCCGTGAAAGGCTTATGGTCTAAAATATTAAAATCGCTCAATCTCCCAAGCTGCTAAAGGAAGTTTGGCTTGGCGCTGCCCCATCGACCTTGCCCTAACATTCAAAAGACCGATCGGCGTATCGAACAAGTCTACCAGATCCGAAGAGCCGATCCTCTTCGAGGGCTTCGCCAACGCACTTTTGGCAGCAGCAACCGGAAATTCCTTTAACAGCCACCTAGCCAGCCGGTAAAAATATTCCCCTGTTGTGAATTCTCGCATCAAATCGACACCGTGGAGTTCGTGCAAATATTTATTAGATTCGCCGTACCGATACCATTGACTTTGCAACTGTTTTAGTGTAGAACGGTGGCGGTGTCGGACGATCGCATTTTCGGCAAAATACATTTTATAGGATGTTTCCCGCAAAATCCGCCAGCACAAGTCAGCATCGCCGCCGCTGGTGAGGTAAGGGCGAAACAAACCTACTGTTTCTAAAACTTGTTTGCGTACAGCTAAGTTGGCGGTTTGGCCGTAAGCACAAAAAGGGTGAGCGAGAGTATGTTTTTGAGATAAAGTATTTTGGCGATCGGCGTGTTGTTCTAAGATAGTTTTACCGGGCAATGCCAGTATTTCCCCAGCGCTAATTCCTACTTCTAAGTCAACAAATGGCTTAACTAAATTTTCCAGCCAGTCAGATTCCGGGCGACAGTCTGCATCGGTAAATCCAATAATTTCGCCTGTGGATGCGCGAATTCCTTGATTGCGGGCGGCGTAAGAACTTTGAATCTGGTTTTCGGTGAGGTGGCGAATAGTTATTCGATTAAAATTGCTTCCCCCACTTACTGAGGGGGGGACTGAGGGGGGGTTAGAGGCTGCTGTTTGGAGGATGGTTGAAGTGCGATCGCGGCTGTTGTTGTCTACTATGAGATATTCTACTCTGTGTGGCGGATAAGTTTGCGATCGCAGGCACTCAATTAAATCCGGCAAATCCCCCTCGCCGTTGTAAACTGGCACTACCACCGAAACTTGCGGGAAAAACACATCACTGTTCATTAAGTTCTTGTGGAACAGGCCGAAAAGCCTGTTGCTTCAGAAAAACAAGTTTTATACCAGCTTAACTTATCGAATAATTTCTACTTCTGTGCCTTTCTCCACAAACTGATACAACTCCTCAACATCTTTATTTTCCAGCGAAACGCAGCCCAAAGTCCAGTTCGATCGATTTTTTATAATATTAGCCGAATTAGCAGGAACGCCGTGAATCCCGACTTCGCTGCCTATACTGTCGCCCCACCCAATTGTACCATCTTGCTTAGCTTTTATATGTTTGCGCCAAGATTGTTTGGTTGGATAATCAAGCCACAGAAACTTTGACCAACTTTCGTGAGGGTACATATCTTTAATACTAAAAACACCTTCCGGCGTCCGCAAATCCCCTGCTTTTAATTTATCACCTGCGGGATTGCCACCAAATACTACAGGATAAGATTTTACTGGCTTTTTGCTATCGTATACAGTCAGCCTGTATTTGGATTTTTCAACTAGGATGGAAATTCTGTTTTTATCTAACTTATCTGGTTCGCCTAAAATTTGTATTAGCGACTTGTCGTAGTTTAATAAATTATCGGGCGGGAATTGGGTATGCAAAATATTTAAATCATCAGCCGGACAGTTATTTAAGCAGAAAACGTCTAAAATGTAGGGAATTGGAACAGCATAACCGAGCCTAACGAGGTTCCAGTAAAAAACTGAGCTAGCAGCTAGCAAGAGAAGGCTTGCAGATGAAACCGTTATCCAAATATTGACCCTGATTTTTTTGAGTTCCATTGCATTAACTGGGGATATCAATTCTCAAAATTATAACTTCGGAGCATTAAACAGGCTTTCCGGCCTGTTCCACAACTGCATTCAGTTCTTGTGGAACAGGCCGGAAAGCCTGTTGCTTTCAAATAGTAGAAAATATCTCTTACATCCCCTGTGCAATCCGTAACGCAATCCGTTCTCAACTATTGCTAGTCAACATCAAAATCATTAACACTAACACCCCGTTAGTTATATAAAAAATGCCAACAACCTGAGTTTCCAACCAGCCGCACAACTCTAAATGATGGTGCAGCGGAGCCATTCTTAACAGACGCTTGCCGATTCCATCAGGCCCTTTTGTAGCTTTGTAATAACCTACTTGAGCAATTACTGACAGCGTTTCAATAAAGAAAATCCCGCTGATAATTAATAATATCCAAAGGCTATTTGTTAATAAAGCTACCGCACCCAACGCACCGCCCAAAGCTAAAGCACCTGTATCGCCCATAAACACCTTGGCTGGATTGCGGTTGTGAGCTAAGAAACCGAAACAACTGCCGCTGATGCAAGCGCAAAATATCATTAATTCTGGCGAAGTTGAGGCTACAGATGCGCCCAATCCCAAAAGTGCGATCGCCCCCAAACCTCCCATCAACCCGTCAACACCATCGGTAAGATTAGTAGCATTGCTTTCGGCAACTAGCACAAAACCCGCCAGCGGCCAGAACAGCAAACCTAAGGGCAATACCCAACCGAAAGGCAAAGCAACATTCGTAGAAATAGCTGGTTGATGAAACATCAGCCACAGACAAAATAGAGCAGCAAAACTTATTTGCAAAGCCAATTTCATCCGAGGTGAAATACCTTTGTTCGACTTGCGTCGCAGAATTTGCCAGTCATCGAGCCAGCCAATGAAACCGTAAGCTAAAGTTAAAGCCGATACGGCAACAACATCTGAGTTAAACTTAGACCAAAGTAAAGCGACTGCTACTCCTGCAGGTACAAAAAAGATGCCTCCCATTGTCGGCGTTCCCGCTTTTTTCAAATGGGCTTGGGGGCCGTCTTCGCGAATTATTTGTCCTGCTTTTAGTTGCTGGAGTACGGGTACAACTGCATAGCCCAACCCCGACGCAACTAAAGCACAAACAATTAGCGGCATAAATAGCGATGCAGGTAAATTTAAAAATCTACCCGCTGCTAAATCTAAACCGATCGCTAAAGTACCGAGCCCCAAACCCAGCAGCAGGAATAAATTCCGGCCTGTAAGTTTGAAAGGCAGACTAAAAGGGATTTTCTCATCCAAAAAGTTATCCATAACACTCCTCACCACACACTATTTGAGAATAAGCAATTGACAATGGGGGAATAGGGTGCGATACAGGAGATTGAGAAATCTCTTAGTTTTTCTTCCCTGTTTCCGGTTGATTTCTTCACCCTTCTACCCGTTATTCTTCGCCTACACTCACATCCTCTTCTACTTCCTCTTCTAAATCATCGTAAGGACTGTCGTCAACTGCCATAAGTTCAGAAATTTCTTCTTCGTGCAGATAGTCGGGTTCTTGGACATCCCTTGCTAACAAGCGATTGTTAGATTCCAACCAGTCTAAAAGAGAAGATTGCTGTTTTAATGGAATTACATCCGCAGGTAAATGGCGAGGAATTTGACGCAGAGATGGGTTGTACATGATTATCGGTTTTTAAAGACAAAGACGCGATCGAATAGAGGTAACGTTTTGCCGACGAACTGCTGCTTTGATCGAGAACTTGCAAATCGGGCATTTAGCAAGGCTAAAGCATTATACCACAGGCACTGTTTGGTTCCGGATCGGGATAAGATGGGAGACCCAAAAGGCGATCGCCCCCAAGCATGGGCATGAGGATAACACTAAAATCCGCTCTTGCCAATCCTTTTTTAGCCGTAAATATTGTAATCTGAGACGATCGTCTTTAAGATGTCGCGACACGCGGCGATGTTTTCTGCAAGCCTCGCTAACGGCAACCAGTTGATTCACAACAATATCTTATTTTTCGCTCAAAGCCTTGCCCCAAAAGCCATCTGGCTTATTCAGTCAACTCTTGTGCAATAAATTTCAGAATGGATACAACGGCAGCGGTTTTATACAACAAAGAGGGATACCACACCGGAGGGCAAAAACTTCTGGGGCGTCATTCAGCCGGAGAAGGGTTTCTCAAAAGCTTAGTCCAACACGGAACCGCAGACTCTCTCTACTGTTGCGCCGATAGCAAAACAACCTTTAAGGAGTTTTGTTCGCACATCCAACCTTGGCTGCAAAAACCTCGGAAAGTCCGCTGGATTCCGACGGAACGACCGGATTTGCTATCTCAACCGGGCACAATTTACCGACCCGATCCGGTTCTGTCGCAGATGGTGTGGGCGCGCAGATTTTTCGATCAGCGGGCCTACAGCGTTTGCGGCGTTACTCACACGATCGGTACAAAATACATCATGGAGGCGATCGGCGATTTGATCGCCGCACCCATGCAGCCTTGGGACGCCCTGATCTGCACCTCTGCCGCCGTGAAAACAGCAGTAGAAGGAGTGATGAGGGAGTGGTCTGAATATTTAGCCCAGCGCAACGGCGGTAAACCCGAAATTTTGGTCAAATTCCCCGTTATTCCCCTAGGAGTGGATTGCAGCGCGTTTCCGCAGGGTGTGGAAGCAGTTAACAGTCGCCGCCAACTGCGGCAAGAACTCGGCATTTCTCCCGAAGATATTGTTGTGTTATTTGTCGGTCGATTGACTTTTTCTGCAAAAGCTCATCCGGTACCCATGTACATCGCCCTAGAACGGGCCGCACAACAGACAAAAGCCAAAATCCACTTAATTCAAGCCGGTTGGATAGAAGATCCCAGAGAAGAGCCCGACTTTAAAAATAGCGCGCAAATATTTTGTCCCTCGGTGAATGCTATTTTTTTAGATGGGAGACAGCCGGAAATTAGAATAAATATTTGGTCGGCGGCCGACATTTTCATTTCGCTGTCCGACAACATTCAAGAATCCTTCGGACTGACACCAATAGAAGCCATGGCGAACGGACTGCCGGCCATAGTCTCCGATTGGAACGGATACAAAGAATCTGTACGCCACGAAATAGACGGCTTCCGCATTCCCACACTCATCCCGCCCCCGGAATCTTGTTTAGATTTAGCCCTAAATTATCTTGACGGCAGCTTAAATTGGCCGACTTATATGGGCCACACTTCCCTCGCCACAGCAGTAGACATTGATGCTTGCACCTTGGCGTTGTGCCAATTAATTGAAAACCCCGAATTGAGAAAGCGGATGGGGGAAAATGCCAGACAAAGGGCGAGGGAAATTTATGATTGGAAAGTAGTAATTGCTGCTTACGAACAATTGTGGCGGGAATTAGCAGAAATTCGCCTGACGGCACCGGAGTCAGCACCTTTAAAACCCGGGAAGCCGCCTTATCCCCTAGGCGACGATCCGTTTCGGGTATTGGGTAATTATGCGACTAGAAGTTTAAGCAATGAGATGATGCTGAGTCTGGGTGCGATCGCCACACCAGAACTTCTGAGAGAGTTGCAAACAATTTGGTTTACCAGCTTCGGTCAGGACAGAAGAATCTCTGTTAACATTCAGATGGAGATATTGGATGCGATCGAGCAAAAGGGTGCTCTCAGTGTCGGTGAAGTTCTCAGGCGTTATACCAAAAACGAGCAAGAATTAGCATCCCTGTATCGGACTCTGCTCTATCTGGTGAAATTTGGTATCTTAGTTATTAGTTGTTAATACTCTGCGGACTCGGCGATTAAAATCGCTACTACACAAAATTTCCTCCCTCTCGCTTGAGACAGAAGAAAAGAGCGATCTGACTTTTGCCTCACCTTCGATAATTAATTCGTGTATTCGTGTCAAAATCCTCGTCGTGCCTTCCTTCTTAAAAAATCATGCTTAGAAAATCTGCACTATTAGAGATAATTGCTGGTAAGAATCGAGGTTTGCTGGCTACCCCTAGTGACAAACAAGCGATTTTAAGCGCGATCGCCCAATTGGAAGATTACAACCCCACACCACGCCCTGTAGAAGCCGCAGAGCTTTTAAATGGTGATTGGCGGTTATTGTACACTACCAGCCGCGAACTGCTGAATCTTGACGCTTTTCCCTTGATAAAATTGGGTCAAATTTATCAATCTATCCGCGTCAAAGAATCTAAAATTTACAACATTGGCGAACTTTACGGCTTGCCTTACTTAGAAGGAATTGTCAGTGTAGCGGCAAGATTTGAGCCAACTTCCGAACGGCGAGTGCAGGTGAAGTTTGAGCGGTCGATTTTCGGTTTAAGCAGGTTGATTGGCTATGAATATCCGGAAAAGTTTATCAATGAGATTGAGTCGGGTAAAAAGTTCGCTGCTGTAGATTTCGCGCTGGATACTCGCGAACAGCAGGGATGGCTGGATATTACTTATTTGGATAAAGATTTGCGGATTGGACGGGGGAATAAAGACAGTGTTTTTGTCTTGACAAAAGAGTGATTTTGTGCTGTGTGATTAAGTGCGATCGCAATTTCATCCGCCTCTATCCGCGTTCATCTGCGGTTAAAAATCAAAAATCTATTACTTTCGCAAAAATTCAAGACTGCATAAGTATTGTTACTCCGTCAGTTTTGTTTGTTCTTTCTTTTCCGCCGGCATTGACTTTCTGACAGCTAGCACCAACTCCGCTTCGCTACATCGATACAAATCTCGCATTCGGAATACTTGCCAAACTTCCATCTTTGGCAAGGTTCGGCTTTTTTCCCAGTTGCGAATTGAAGACTCCGCGCATTCTAGTTCCCGTGCTACGTCTAAGATTGTCAGCCCTGCACGTTCTCTCAAGGCTCTCAAATCCATAGCGGAATAAACCTTTCAACATAGCAAGTGTGAATATTTAGCGCCAAGTATTGACACATGAGGTGAGTTTGGTGTTTAATCATAGTTGTAGAGGCGTTAGTCGATTTCCGGCAAGAGACTTACTAACGCCCTTTCCTGTAGTCCATAGAGGATACTAAACCATCATGCCACAAAACGGTTATCAAGAGGGATGCGCTGCGAATCCTGGGGCGATCGCGTACCAAAAACGCCTTTACCCTTGGGCGATCGCCAAACTCATGCCCAGTATGCAGCGGGCGATTGTGGGGCGATTTCGCAGTCGATCGGATGCTGACGGGCACTTGCTGTGTCTGCGTCAACTGATGCCTCAAGCAACGCTTGTCGTAGTCTTTGACTTGCAACCAGACTTAGAAGTACCAATTGCGGCGCCCACAGCAATTCGATAAGCACAAAGATCTGATCCCCCCCTTAAAAAAGGGGGGCTATAAAAATTGACCAAGAAATGGGGATACAAGCCCCGTCTTTCAAGACGGCATTAATTCTCTTTGAAGTCTCTTAATTTTGTTGGTAAAGCCTAGTATAATAAAGCAAGTAAGTAACGGAAAATAATGAAAGCAAGGTATCAATACAGAATTTATCCGACTCATCAGCAACAGCAGAGTTTAGCTCAGTTGTTTGGATGCTGTCGAGTAGTCTGGAATGATGCCCTAGCGCTCTGCAAACAGTTTGAGAAAAAGCCAAGCTCTGCTGAACTTCAGAAAATAGTAATAACCCAAGCCAAAAAGACCGAAGAAAGAGCTTGGTTAAGTGAAGTTTCTAATATCCCCTTACAGCAGTCTCTAGCTGATTTGGAAACAGCTTTCCAGAACTTTTTCAACTCCTGTAAGGGAAAGCGGAAAGGTCGTAAAGTTCAGTATCCTAAATTAAAAAAAAGAACAAATAGGCAATCAGCGCGATTTAGGATGGGAGGGTTTTCCTTCAAAAATGGGGGTGTCTATTTAGCTAAAATTGGTATTGTCAATCCAGTATGGTCGAGAAATCTACCTTCAGAACCTAGCTCTGTCACAGTAATCAAAGATTGTGCAAACCGTTATTTTTTAAGTTTTGTTGTAGAGGTTCAACCAATTCAAGTCGAAGCTAAAAACCCAAGTATCGGAATTGACTTGGGAATCAAAACCTTTGCAGTAATGAGTAACAGCGAAAAAGCCGAAAGTCCTAGCTACAAAAAGTTAGACCGGAAAGTTCGCAAACTCCAACGCAAGTTAGCCCGCCAGCCCAAAGATTCCAAAAGGAGAAATATAACTCGAATCAAGCTCGCCACACTACACAATCGTATTACGGACACCCGTAAAGATTTCCTGCATAAATTATCAACCAAAATCGTCAACGAAAACCAAGTGATTATTCTGGAAGATTTGAACGTGTCAGGAATGCTGAAGAATCGGAAACTCTCAAGGGCGATTAGCCAACAAGGATGGAGAGAATTTAGAACTCTCTGTGAATCCAAATCCGAAAAATTTGGCAGAGAGTTTCAAGTAATTAGTAGGTGGGAACCTACTAGCCAAGTCTGTGCGGACTGTGGCTTTAAGTGGGGAAAAATTGATTTGTCTATTCGTTCAGTGGTTTGCATGAGTTGTGGTACTGAGCAAGACAGAGATGAGAATGCGGCTAAAATTATAGAGAAAGTCGGGATGGGGAATCGCCACGACTCTAAACGGGCGCAGAGGGTTTGTCAGGCTAGCAACGGTTAGCAGAACTCTATGAAGCGTCAAGAATCACCGCACCTTCAGGTCGGTGAGTATTTCAAAAATTACTAACTACCAATTACCCCAGCAGATAAATATCAACCTAAGTTAGGATAATTTTATCCTCAATTTGCTTTTAAATCATGACTTCTACAACTGCCAAATTCATCGTGTCTCAAGTGGGAGAAATTCCCCAATGGCAAGCCGCCACATGGGAAGATTATGTAGCAGCCTGCGAAGATCCATCTTTGGAGGAAGCCAGAATATTTTTTTATGAAGGATATCTTTGGATAGACATGGGTAATGAAGGGCCTCAGCACGCCAGATTTAACAACCTCTTGACGCTGGTATTTTACGCCTGGTTTGTCAGCAAAGGAGGACAAGCTTTCGATGATTTGGGTGGATGTGTAATTGAGAAACCAAAGGTGGGAGGAGGTGCGCCCGATCGCATTTTATATGTCGGTGGAGAATTCATCCAGTGGCAAAAAGGGGAACCGCGCCGACTTAATCTAAATAAATCGCGCATTCCCGATTTAGTAATAGAAACTTCCGATACGACTTTGGCCAGCGATTTAGATGAAAAAAAGCGGTTGTATGCTGCTTTAGGAATTCCTGAGTATTGGGTAGTAGATATTAAGGGCGAGAGAGTTTTGGCATTTCGGTTGCAGGAAAACGGGAAATATCAGGAATGCGAAATTTCCGGAGCTCTTGAGGGATTGCCAATTGCTTTGCTATCGGAGACTTTGAAACTTTTAAATGAGGGAAATGGGACGGCGGCGATGTGGTTTGCTCAACAAATTGGGAAGTTGTAGAGAGGTTGGCGAAAAGTGCGTTAGCGAAGCCCTCGAAGAGGATCGCACGAGATTCACAATAAATTTTTCAAGCTCGACTCTAGGGCTGCCACAATCTCTGAGAATGTTGATATTTGTGCTAAGCTAATCTACAAAAGATGTCACGATCGTGCAGTAACCTTTCTATGATTTAAAGGAGCAAGTCAATGAATATTGTCTTAAAGCCGGAATACGAAGAGTTTATTCAAGCGCAAATTCAAAGCGGAAAATATGGCAGCGCTGAAGAACTAATTGGAGAAGCGATCGCACTTTTAAGAGAACGAAAACAACGCATCGAAGAACTCCGCCACAAAATAGCAGTGGGAACGGCACAAATTGCCAAGGGACAAGTGACAGATGGAGAACTTGTGTTTGCCAAAATTCAAGAAAAGATCGATCGAAGAGAACAGTCAGGGGCATGAAAAGTTATACATTTTCAGATGAAGCCGTCCGAGACTTGAATGAGATTTGTGAGTACATTGCTGGCAATAGTTCCAGGGCAGCCAGCGAGCTTTTTGATGCAATTCGTCAAAAATGTAAACTTGTCGCCGAATTTCCCAATATGGGAAAACGCTATGAGAGGTTATCCCCCAACTTGCGCGGATTTATTGTTAGGGATTATTTAATTTTTTATTACCCCAGAGCGGACGGGATTGATATTGCTCGCGTGCTGCGGGGCGATCGAGACTTGGAATTATTGTTTTTAGAGTTAGGGGAAGATTAATTAGCGTTGGATCGATCTGAACGGGCGATCGCACTTGGGAAAGCAAAGGGCGATTCCCTACGGGATAGCTACGCTTCACGCACTCTCCTCCAAAAACGCGATCGCCCTAATTTATCTGCGTCCATCTGCGTCCATCTGCCGACATCTGCGGTTAAAAAAATATCTATACCCCTTACAATCATAAAAAATATAAAATATAAAATCCTAAAAAAATGCTCCGACTCTCCCAAACCCAACTCAAAATCCTCGAAGAATGCCCCCGGAAATTCCAACACAGCTACCTCGAACTACTCGCCACCACCGCCTCCCCAGAACAAAAAGAAAAACTCACATGGGGAAGCCACTTTCACCTATTAATGCAGCAGCGAGAACTCGGACTTCCCCTTGAATTTATCATCCAACAAGACCCCGAACTGGGACGCTGCGTGGCAGCATTTATCAACACCGCACCCGAACTTTTCGCCAATTCAGAAAATAGCGACAAAATTTTCCGCCAAGCCGAACACCCTCGCACCCTAATTTTCCAAGACTACCTATTCACCGTTATCTATGACTTGCTAATAGCCGAACCAAACGCCGCCCAAATTCTCGACTGGAAAACCTATCCCCGCCCTCAAAAATCAAAATGGATAGCCGAAAGTTGGCAAACTCGCCTTTATTTATACGTCTTAGTAGAAACCAGCGACTATTCCCCCGAACAAGTTTCCATGACATACTGGTTCGTACAATTGCAAGGAGAAGAACCGCCCAAAAAACTCACATTTGATTACAACCAAACAGAACACGATCGCACAAAACAAGATTTAACCCACCTCTTGCAGCAGCTAACCGACTGGCGACAGCGCTATACCGAAGGCGGCGAATTCTTACCCCAAGTAGAAATTAGTTCCAATCTTTGCGATTCCTGTCAATTTGCCACTCGCTGCAACCGCACAACAGACAACACAGATTCCTCACCCGATCTTCTCGCAGCAACTCCCACAGATTGGCTGCCAAATCTTGCTATCATTGAGGAAATATCTATTTAATTCAAATTTTTTACTGTGCCAACTATTAGTCACCCGGTGGGGGCGGGTTTATAGATATTGTGGATGTGAATGAAAGATTGTTGGCTCACGGGCCCCTACAGGAATTTACTCGTTACTAGGCTCTGTTTGGTAACGCCAATACGGAGGATCGGCCTCCAATTTTCCCGATCGCAAGCGAGGCAGAGCAAGACTAAAATGGGTTTCCAGGCAGAGCCGGGGAACCAGTGACTAGCTTAAGTTTTATTTAACATACAAACAAGCCCCTAGATTCCTCTGCGGTCAAAATCTAAAATCTAAAATCTAAAATCTAAAATCGAATGACAGAACTACTTCAAAATTTGCCAAATCAACCCCTATCTCAGCCCCCAGCTTGGCTAATTCAAGCTGTCAGGAACCACGCACCCGAACTCCCCGGAAACTATGCCGCCGCACTTCTGTGGTATAGAGGAATTCAAAACCCCGAACAAATACCCGGTTTCTTAAATCCCAAACTTTACCAACCAGCAAGTCCCTTTGAATTCGGACTAGAAATGAATTGGGCAATAGAAAGAATTCAGCAAGCAAGAAATAGCGGAGAAAAAGTCGCAATTTGGGGAGACTTCGACGCCGACGGCATTACCTCAACTTCCGTACTTTGGGATGGACTGGGAGAATTTTTTACTCAAAACGACCAACTAATTTATTACATTCCCAACCGCTTAACCGAATCTCACGGACTCAATATCCCGGGAATAGATGCCTTAGCCAAATCTGGAATTAGCTTAATTATTACCTGCGATACCGGCAGTACAAACATCGCCGAAATCGAATATGCAACTAGCTTAAACATCGATACAATTGTCACCGACCATCATACATTACCGGACGATCGCCCCCCAGCTACAGCTATTATCAATCCCCGCTACTTTCCCCCAAACCACCAACTATTTAACCTTTCAGGAGTGGGAGTAGCTTACAAATTAGTTGAAGCATTATATCACACATTACCCAATATTCCGCAGCGCCCGATCGCAGATTTATTAGAATTAGTAGCGATCGGCTTAATTGCCGATTTAGTCCAACTTACAGGAGACAGCCGCTACCTAGCACAAATCGGCATCCAACAACTGCAAAAACAAATCGCAAATCCCACCCGCCCGGGAGTTGCAAAATTGCTCGAACTGTGCAAAAGATCGGGCGATCGCCCAACCGACATTTCCTTCGGCCTCGGCCCCCGAATCAACGCCGTCAGCCGCATTCAAGGCGACGCCAGCTTCTGCGTAGAACTCCTCACCAGCCGCGACAAAAAACGCTGCGATGAACTAGCAAATTTAACCGAAATTGCCAACACTAGGCGCAAATCTTTACAAAAAGATGTTGCTAAAGATGCCGCCCACAAATTAGCCAAACTCGACCTCTCAACTACTAGCGTCATCGTCCTCAGCGACCCCCAATGGCCCGTAGGAGTATTAGGATTAGTAGCGGGACAAATCGCCCAAGAATACGGCCGCCCCGTGATTTTATTCAGCACAGAAGGAAGCGAAGAAATTAACGAAAATTCCCCGGAAACGGAATTTACCTCTTTCTTCGATTCACAATCACCAACACTTTCCCTATCTAAAATTGCCAGGGGTTCCGCCCGTTCCGCCAATCAAATCGACCTTTACCAATTAGTCAAAGACCAAGCGCATTTATTGCACAGATTTGGCGGTCATCCCTTCGCTGCCGGATTGAGTCTCCCCGTTGAAAATATCCCCCTATTTACCGATGCAGTAAATCAGCAACTGCGGCAACAATACAGTACAGATAGTTTAACAGCCACCCCCGTTCAAGCCGACCTAAAAATTACTGTCTCCGAATTAGGCAAAGACTTATTTCAAGAACTAAAATTGCTCGAACCGTGCGGCATGGGCAACCCCGCACCAAAATTGCTGATTGAAAACTGCTGGTTTGACAATCTCTGGAATCAAAAAATCAAGGATTTGAAAGGGCAAAAAGTAGAATATATCAAAACAGAATTTACAATTAGGGACGAATCTAGCGATACGGGATTTCCCGGCATTTGGTGGGGACACAATCAAAATGAAGTTCCCCAAGGCCGCTGCGATGTCACCGTTGAACTCGATTTTAATACTTACAAATCGCGGTATGAAGTGCGCCTCGTAGCAGTGCGGGAACGCACGGAAGAAAACCAAATCAATTCCCAGACTAAAATAGATTGGATCGTAGACTGGCGCAATACAAATAACGATGAAGAGTTGTTAGCAGCCAGCACAAACTTAGAATCTCCAAGACCGATCGACAATCTAGTTTACAATTCCGAAAAGGTCGATCGCGAAAACTCGATCGTCCTCAAAGAATGCCCCGCAAGCTGGGACGAACTGCGGATCTGGTTTCGGCAAGCACAGCACACTCAGAAAAAACTGGCGATCGCCTACACATTACCCCCACTCGTACCCCCACAGCAAATCTGCCAACAGCTAATCGGCATCGCCAAATACCTCAGCCGCACCAACAAACCCGTCACCAGACAGCAACTCCGCCAAAAACTCGGCATCAGCGACACATCCCTGCAACTGGGGTTTAAAACCCTAACATATCTCGGTTTTAAAATCAATTATCGCGATCGAGCTTTCCACATCACGAGACAACCCGAAACCGCACAGCAGGAAGACGCGCCCGATCGAATCCCCCAACCCTTATTAGATAGCAAATCCCTTCAATTCTCAGTGCCAAATTCCCCCATCGCCGCCCGTTTGGCAGGGCAATTCCTAGCAGCAGTCTCCGAAGAACAATTCCGGCGGAAATATTTCTGTGAAGTACCTCTGTCAACCATTCAATCGATCGCCCGAGAGACCGTTTTCCAAGAAGATTCTACAGAAAATCCCTTCTAACTGAGATATTGCACTATTGTCAAGAACGGGCAAGATGCCCGTTCCACAAACAAGGAATTTTCTCGCTTCAGGGGCCGAAAAGCCTGTTCCTAAACAATTGGAGTTTAGACTAAGCAGGTCAAAAAGTACGATCGCTGTGAGACTAGCGAACAGTTCTCAAGAACGGCAACGGTTGCTGGCGCTCAGCTATCAGGTTCAACAATAAGATAGATGCCAGCGACCGTTGACGTTCTCGGAGACTTGCAATTTGAAAAAAACTGCCTGCGATAGTTTCAACAGACAGCATCAGGGTAGAAGATTGAGTATTCAGCTAAAAATCTCAAATCTACCTGCCATGAAGTTAGAACAATTACAGGAATTTCGTCAACTAGCTTATGAATGCCTCGGCCAGGCAAAAGATGCCACCTTTGAGCTGGCAGATGCAGCGATGACGACCCGCCACGTCTCATGTTTAGGAGATTTTGCCCTCAGTCCTTTATTTCGACGTGAATGGTCAAGCGTCTACGAAGCCCTGCAAGATTGCAGCCCAGACCGAGAAAAGTTGATGCAACTGTACATCCAACAGATGTCACAAGTAGAACGTCCAGTATTGGCGATCGATCATACAGCGTGGTTAAGACCCCATGCACGTACCCTCAAAGAACGCACCTATGAACATCAACCCACGGCCTTACCTCACGGCATACCTGTCGGCATCGGTCAAGGATATAGTACGATTGCCTGGATACCTGAAAGTAGTGGCAGTTGGGCGCTGCCCTTGAGACACGAACGTATTACGAGTTGGGACAACCCAATCGATAAAGGCGCTCAACAATTGGCGCAACTGTGCCAATATCTTCAGAATAGACCGATTGTTTTATTTGACAGTGAGTATGGGTGTGCGCCTCTAGTTAAAGCAACCGCAGCCATCGCCGCCGATCAAGTGATGCGTATTCGTTCTAATCGTTGTTTGTGGTCAGCACCTCTATCTTATAGTGGTAAAGGAAGACCAAGAATTCATGGGAACCAGTTTAAACTTAACGACCCTCAAAGCTGGTGGGAACCAGAACAAACTCTGGAATGTGTTGAGCCAAAACTCGGAAAAATTCGGTTAAGAAAATGGGATGACTTGCACTTTCGAGGCAGTCCCAAACATCCAATGACTCTAATTTTAGTCGAACGTTTAGAAACTGTAACGGGTCGATTAAATAGTCAACCTTTATGGTTAGTGTGGGTTGGTATCCAAATGCCATCTCTGGCTGAAATTTGGCAACTATATCTGCGTCGTTTTACCATCGAGCATTGGTATCGGTTAGTTAAACAAACCTTACATTGGACTGTGCCGAAGTTGAGTACCCCAGAACAGTGCGAACGATGGAGTGATTTGATGCCTTTACTAACCTGGCAATTATGGTTAGCTAAAGATGTCGTCAGAGAAATTCGTTTGCCCACAGCAATTGGCTCTGCCGGAATTGACCCCTGGAAGGGTTGCACAATCAATGCTTCCACTTTTAATTAAGATTGGGACTCCCACTGTTGCTCCCAAACGTCGAGGAAACTCGGATGGATGGCAAACGGGAAAACCTCGCACCCGAAGATGCCGATATCCTGTGGTCAAAAAGGGTAAAGGTCGGTTCCAAAAATCCACAAAATTCGTAAGTTAACCTTGAGAACCTCTCGCTAATTAACCATTTTTTCCACTCAGCTCATGCTGAGTCAATTTGTGCTTAGTCTAAACTCCAATAAACAAGTAATTGAGAATGGTGCAACACATGAGTTCTAACTGAGATATTGCACCATTGTTAAGCACAGGCGGGATGCCAGTTCCAGTCATCAGATAACTTTTCTTGCGGGGCCCGCACTCGCGAACGCCGATGGGGCTGGCTTTTGGGCCCCTGAAGCGAGAGAAATTTTTGTCGGTTGGGCTGAAGAGGCCTATTCCTGACACGGATGCAACATCTCAGTTCTAAGAAATATCTTACTTCTGAATTCATCCCGATAAAATAAGGCATAGGGCAATGAGAGTTATCGGTTGCGAGTCAGCCCCCAAACTCATAACTCCTAACTCACAAGCCAAAACCCAAAACTCCCCACCGCCAAACTCGATCGCCCATCTCCAATTTAAAACCCCTATGCTTCTCTGTCCCCGCTGCCAATTTGAAAATCCCAATCCAAACAAGTTTTGTCAACAATGCGGAAATTCCCTAATTTACAAACCTTGCCACGAATGCGGTGCCCAAGTCGCTTTTAGCGCCGCATTATGTCAGAATTGCGGCGTCGCAACAGGTCAAGTGTGGCGGGCTATTATCTGCGGTCGATCGAATTTTCCAGCAGTCGAGCCAGACGAGTCCACCCTACCCCCACCCGAGTTTCCCCAAACACCAGACATCATTCCACAAACTGCATCGCCCCAAAACTCTGCTGAACCAATCACAGACAGCATTAAAACAGAAATAACCACTGACGCACCCGCAATAACCGTCGAACCAACTTCTCCACAGCCAAGCGACGGCGAATTCAGCAGCAGAGAAATTGAGCCTGTGGTAGCCGTGGGGGCGATCGCACCAGCATCCTTTCAAACAACAGAAAAAAGCTCGAATACAGCAC